>JAICVC010000053.1 GCA_025935515.1 Sphingomonas sp. | reverse complement strand
TACCGCAGCTCGCAGACCCACATCACCAAGATCCTCGGCAGCCTCGCCAACGGCAAGGACGAGCTGCTGATGGACAATGCCGCCATCGACACCGAGCGGGCGAACCTGTGGAAGACGATGCACAAGCTCGAGCAGATGGTGCACATCTCCAAGAGCCTCGACCAGAAGCTCGAGGACAAGGCCAACGAGCTCGACGCGACCGATCCGGCCAAGGCCAAGGCGATCCGCGAGACCGCGCTCTTTTACACGCGCCAGCGCACCACCGACCTGCTGACGCAAATGGCGGTGACGGTGCAGGGCTATCTCGCGCTCGATCTCGTCAAGAAGAACAATGTCGAGCTGGTGAAGGGCGTCGATCGCGCGTCCACCACCACCGTCGCAGCGCTCCGGACCGCGGTCACCGTCGCGCAGGCGATGACCAACCAGAAGCTGGTGCTCGAGCAGATCACCGCGCTTAACACGACCACCGCGGGAATGATCGATTCCACCGGCGAGTTGCTGCGCACGCAGACCGGCGCGATCCACGAGCAGGCGGCGAGCTCGACGATTCCGCTGGAGACGCTGCAGCGCGCGTTCCAGAACATCTACGACACGATGGACCAGATCGACCAGTTCAAGCTGCAGGCGCTCGGCAACATGAAGCAGACGGTCGATACGCTGGGCAAGGAAGTCGAGAAATCGAAAGGCTATATCGCCCGCGCCGAGGGCGTGAACCAGGGCAAGCTCGCGAGCGGCCCTTCGCCGCTCACTCCGATTGAGGCGAAGTGACCGAGGTCACCGACAAGGTTGAACGGGCGATCGCCCGCTTCGAGCGGGTCACGCGCCAGCTCGACGAACGCGACACCACTGGTCGCGAGGCGGCGCGGCGTGAACGGCAGCGGCTCAACGCCGGGCTCGGCCGAACCGCGCTTCGGGTCGCAATCACCGTTGGCCTGATCTGGCTGGCGATCATCGCCATCGGCCTGGTCAAGCCGATCGGCATGTTCGGATTCCTTGCGGCGTTGCTGGTCACCGGGGTCATCGCGGCGATCCTGATCGCTCGCGGCCGCCGCGGCGTGATATCAACGCCCGCCCCCGCGCCCGATCTTCCAAACGGCGCGATGGTCGAACGGTTCGATTCCTACATCTATCGCGCGCGCGCGGCGCTTCCCGCGCCGGCGCGCGCCGAGCTCGACGCGATCAGCCGCATTCTCCCCCCGCTCAAGCAGACGCTGGAACGGCTCGAAACGCTGGATCCCGCGGCGCAGGACGCGCGGCGCCTGATGTCGCTCCACCTGCCGGGGCTGATCGAGCGCTACCAGCACGTCCCCGCCGCTTACCGGCAGGAACGCGACGGGGAAGACAAGACCGTTGACCAGCGGCTGGTCGAGGGCCTCTCTGCCGGGCGCACCGCCCTGGCCGAGGTGGCCGAGCGCCTTGCCCGGGCCGATGTCGCGGCGCTCGAGACCCAGGGCCGCTTCATCCAGTCGCGCTACGGTGAGGAGCGGATCGACAGCGAGGACGCCTCGGGCTCCTGAGCCCGAAGGACACTTATCGATTGCGCGCGACGCTGCCGCCCATGATAATGACGCTTTACGGCGGTGGGGGCTGACACCGGATGCAGCTTGCCTTGCCCAGTGTTGGTCAGATGTCGAAGGGCGGCTTTCGCCTGCCGCCTGTCGTGCCGCCGTTCAATACCTCGATCTACCGGCTTTTCACCTTCTTATGGCTGACCGCGTTCGCCCTGGCGCTCGCCGGGCCGGTCGCCGGCTTCTATCTCCGCTACACCGCGCCGGCGAACAACTCTCAGCTGCTGCTCGGTAGCCGCGCCGGCTTCGCGGTGTCGCCTCGCGACGCAACCGTCGTTCGCTTCACGGTCGGGCCGAAGGCGGAGACCGCGGGCATCGTTGCCGGCGACAAGATCATCGCCATCTATGGCCTGGCCCTCCCGCCGAGCATGCCGATCAACGAGGAAGCGCTGGCCCAGCACGCCAACGACCCCGCTTATCTAACGCTTGGCAACCTGCTGTACGGCACGGACACAGCCGATGTGCCGCTGACGGTCCGCGGCCCGGATGGCCGGGTGCGCGATGTCGTCGTCACGACTGGCGACAATCATATCGACGACGGCGCGCGCGCGCTCGGGGTTTCGCCGCGATGGCTCAGCGTCATCGACCTCATGCACGTGCTCGCCTACCCCTTCCTGCTGTGGGCGGCGTGGCTCCTGCATCACAGAAATTCGCGCGACGCGGTCAGCTCGATCCTTTCACTGGCGGTGCTGTTCACCGTGGGCGCCGAGCAACCCTCATCGATCTTCCTGTCCCACGTTGGAGTGCCGCGCTGGCTCAATGTCGCGATCTTCGACCTCGGCAACATTCTCCTGCTGGCCGGAATCATGCTGTTCCCGCATGGCAACCTGTCGTGGCGCAAGATCGGCCTCATCGCGGCCCTTCCGATCCTGCTGTTGCTCCAGGGGACGCTCTACCAGACCTTCTTCATCTGCGCGATGATCATCGCCGTGCTGTCGCTGCTGCGCTGCCTGCGCCAGACCGAATCGAGCGAACAGCGCCAGCAGATCCGCTGGGCGCTGCTCGGGATCACCGGCTATGCCGTGCTTCGCTGCGTGTCGATCGTCGGCGATTATCTGAAATGGTCGGCGGGAAGCTTCGGGCAGCAGCTGCTGATCGAGATCGGGGTCGGAATCAGCTTCGCGCTCGCCGTGCTCACCTTGCAGGTCGGACTGCTGATCGCGCTGCTGCGCTACCGCCTCTACGACGCTGAGTTCGTCATCAGCAAGTCGGCCAATATCGCCCTGATCACCATCGCCGTGGCGGCGGTGTTCGCCGGCACCGCCGATGGATTGAAGCAGATCATCTACAATTATTACGGCAACACCAACAGCGAAGGCCCGGTCATTTTCGCCGCGGCGCTGTCAACCGTCCTCGTCAACCCGATCCAGGAGCGGGTGCAGCGCTGGTCCGAACGCCGCTTCCAGAAGAACTTGTTCCTCCTCCGCGACGATCTGCCCGAAGTCGCGCGCGACATGCGCGAGACCGCATCGCTCGGCGAAATGCTCGACGAGATCTTGGCCCGGGTCGACCGCGGCGTTCGCGCAGTCAGGAGCTCGGCGATCGTCAACGGCTGCATCATGCGCGCCCGCGGCCTCACCATGGAGGAGGTCGAGGAATGGCGCCGGACGAGCTTCGCGCAGGATTACAGGAGCGACATCTGCGAGGCTTCCGACCGGACCTTCCCAATCCGCGTTCCGCTGGTCCCGAGCTCGGACGACGAGGAGCCGATCGGCTATCTGCTGGTCGGGCCGCGCCCCGACGGCTCGATCCCCAGCCGCGACGAGCAGAAGGCGCTCAAGGAAGTGTCCGAATCGATCGCCCGCGCGATCCGCACCGTCATCAAGCGCCAGGCGCGCGAGGCCCAGGTCGCCGAGCTGATCGAAGAGAATGCCCGCCGCATCGAAGCGCTCGAGGCGCTGCTCGGCGCGGGCCCGCGATCGACCAACCGCCAGCGCCCGCGAACGGCGTGAGCTACCAAATGCAAGCGACGGGCGTCGCCGCGTATTTAGTATTATGTCCCCGAAATTAATGTCCCCGAAATTATGTGGTGGCGGACCGACAACGGCAGGGACCGGCGGCGCTGCTGGCTTGACTCTCGGTGGCTCGAACAATGCACGGTCCGTTCGCGATCTGGGAGGTTTCTTTTCGCACCTTGCCGGCCAGATTGGAGGCGTCGTGGGATCTGTCTATTCGGGGTATGGTTCAAGCCATAACTATGTCAGCGGTGGCGACGTCACCTTTGGATCAGGTACTGGAGGCTCAGCGAGCGCTGGAGGTAGTTGGACAAACCTTTCGCGCGTGGTGAACCTGATGAAAGTGATCGGATGCTGAGAAAACTCTTGCATCACAGAGCGATAGCATATGTTCAACTCATAACTTGTACGGGTTGCCTATTGATCGGGGGATGGGGCGGAATCACCTACAACCGTCTTCTACAAGAGATGGTGTATCTGCCCGCAGCATGGTGCCACACGACGCCAGCGCAATATGCATTCGCTGAAGTCAAAAATACAACTCGATGCATAAGAAAGCAGGATGCCGTCGCGTGGAAGCAGGCCAACACGCGCCTGAGCGTTTCCCTACTCGTTTTTCTGATTGTCCTGTTCATTCCGGCGTTCGCCGCAGGACGCCTGAGATTGACTGGTTGGAACAGGGGCGACGCTGCGAAAAGGCAAACTGGAATTCGGTGACACCTGGTGACAATTAGAATTACGGTGACAGTCTACTAAGTGCACAAATTGCCTGCTGAATGTCCAACAATAGGCATCCGCTAGGCAAAATCTGAGCAGGCTTTCCTACAGGGTTAAGGATGCGATATCAGGCGGCTCCGTTTCAAGGAGCGGCCCCTTCGTGCTTCACCTCCCGCACTCTGTCTGCGCCGGAAACACCCCCGCCTCGCGCGCACGCGCGCGTACGCACGCGTACGACCATGAACTTAGTGAACTTTCGCGGCCTCGCGCCCGCGGGCGCGCGCACGCGTTGAGGCGTCAACTTCGTCAACTTTCGCGGCTGCTCCGCGTGCCGCGCGGCCCGCTTCAATCTCAATTAATTGACCGCGTTCAAATCAAAGCATAATTTGCCGCCAAAGCGACAGTGGTATCCGACTCGGCCGCTGCCTCTCAGGCGATGCGGGAATGCGATTTGGCGAATACAAACAAGGAGCTTGGATGATGCGTAAGCTAATGCTGTGGGGCGCAGCAGTCGCGCTTGCATTCGGATCGACGGCGGGCGTCGCGAGTGTCGTGGTGGTGAAATCGCTGGGGCCGTCCGCCAAGTCCTACCCGCCCGGAAAGACGCTTCCGGAGACGGCCAAGATCATCCTCCAGGGGGGCGACGTCATCACCGTGATCGGGCCGAGCAGCGCCCAGACGCTGCGGGGCCCGGGCAATTTCGACGCCAAGCAGGTCGCGCTGTCCTCGGCCGCCGGCCAGCGCGGGCGCTTCGGCGCGCTGCGCGCGGCCGAGATCGCGCACAACCCCAGCATCTGGGACATCGACGTCGGTTCCGGCGGCAAGGTCTGCGTCAACAGCGCCTCGACCGTTCAGCTGTGGCGGGCCGACAGCGAGGCCGCGACGACGGTCCAGATCCGTTCGGCCGACGGCAAGAGCCAGGAGCTGAGCTGGGCGGCGGGCGATGCAATGGCCAGCTGGCCGGCCGCGGTGCCGATCAGGAACGGCACCAGCTACCAGATCGAGTGGCCGGGCACCGGCGAGCGCAGCAGCCTCGACGTGGTCACGGTGTCCAACCCGCCGGCCGATCTCGTCGGCGCGGCGCAGGTGCTGATCGAGAACGGCTGCCAGAAGCAGCTCGACCTCCTCGTCGAGAGCGCCGGCAAGGGGAAGTAGTCCCCTAGCCGACGACCTTCGCGGCGCGCAGGCGCTCGACTTCGCGCGCCTCGAGCCCGAGGGAGGCGAGCACCTCTGCAGTATGTTCGCCGAGCGCCGGCGGCGGCAGGTCGGAGTCGGCGCGCTCGCCGTCCAGCCGGACCGGCGAGCCGACCAGCGGCACTCCGGCGATCGTCCGCACCATCGCCCGGTGCTGGGCCTGGACGTCGGCAAGCGCCTCGGTGACGCTGTTGATCGGCCCGGCTGGAATACCGGCCGCTTCCAGCTCCTCGAACCATAGGGCCGCGGGTTTCTGGCCGATTGCGCCCGCGATCAGTCCGACGATCTCGGCACGGTTCGCCACCCGCGCCGCGTTGGTCGCGAAGCGCTCGTCGGCGGTCCATTCCGGATGCCCGCAAATCTGCGCGAGCCTGGCGAATTGGCGATCGTTACCGACCGCGATGACGATCGGCCGGTCGGCGGCATCGAACGGCTGGTAGGGCACGATGTTCGGGTGCGTGTTGCCCTGCCGCGGCGGGTCCTCGCCCGAGACCAGGGCATTCGACACCTGGTTGGCGAGCACCGCGACCTGCGTGTCGAACAGCGCCATGTCGATGTGCGCGCCCTCGCCGGTGCGCTCGCGGCGGAACAGCGCGGCGAGGATCGCGACCGCCGTATACATGCCGGTGAACAGGTCGGCGACCGCGACGCCGACCCGCATCGGGCCCCCGCCCGGCTCGCCGTCGGGCCGGCCGGTGATGCTCATCAGCCCGCCCATCGCCTGGATCATGAAGTCGTAGCCGGCGCGGCCGGCGTAGGGTCCGTCCTGCCCGAAGCCGGTGATCGAGGCATAGACGAGGCGCGGGCTGGCTGCCCGCAGCGAAGCGGCGTCGAGGCCAAACTTCTCGAGGCCCCCGACCCTGAAATTCTCGACCACGACGTCGGCATCCTTCGCCAGCCGGCGGACCAGGGCCGCGCCATCGGCCTGGGCAAAATCGATCGCGGCCGATTTCTTGCCCCGGTTGCAGCTCAGGAAATAGGCCGCGACCTTGCCGTCGCCGGCGCCGAACCAGGGCGGTCCCCAATGCCGAGTGTCGTCACCCGCGCCTGGCCGCTCGATTTTGATCACTTCCGCGCCGAGGTCCGCGAGCAATTGGGTGCACCAGGGCCCGGCGAGCACGCGGCTCAGGTCGAGGACCTTGATCCCTTCCAGCGGAGTCAATGCCGACGCCTCCAGAACCGGCGGTCGGTCAGCACGGCTTGCGCGGCATTATGGCCCGGCGCGCCGGTGACTCCGCCGCCGGGATGCGCGCCCGACCCACACAGGTACAGGCCTTTGAGCGGCATCCGGTAGTCGGCGGCGCCGATCATCGGCCGGGCGCTGAACAATTGGTCGAGCCCCATCTTGCCGTGGAAGATGTCGCCGCCGATCAGGCCGAAGCGGCGTTCGAGGTCGAGCGGCGAGTGGATTTGCCGCCCCAGCACCGATTTGGCGAACCCGGGTGCATGGGTGTCCACCGTCGCAATGATCTGGTCGGCGGCCGCTTCGCGTTCCTCGTCCCAGCTGCGGCCCGCGCCGAGATCGTAACGGAAGTGCTGGCAGAACAGGCTCGCGACGTGCCGTCCCTTTGGCGCCAGCGTCGAGTCCAGCGTCGAGGGGATCAGCATTTCGATGATCGGCTGCTGGGCCCAACCGTTCACCGCCGCGTCGAGATAGGCCCGGTGCATGTAATCGAGGCTCGGCGCCATGATGATTCCCGCCGTCAGGTGATTGCCCTTCTTGGGAAGCACGGTGAACTTGGGGAGCTCGGACAGCGCGACGTTCATCCGGAAGGTCGCGCTTTCGCATTTCCAGCCGTGCATGCGAGACGCAACGTCGGCGTCGACCGCCCCTCTCGGGACCAGCCGATCAAACAGCAGCTTGGGATTGACGCCAGCGACAACAGTTGCAGCACGCCAAGCTTTGCCCCCAGCAACAACGCCTGCGGCGCGGCCGTTGTTCACGATCACTTCCTCAACCGGTTGCCCAAGGAGGATGTCGATCCCGGCTTCGCGGCAGGCGCGGGCCATGGCCTGGGTGATCGAGCCCATGCCGCCAATTGCATGGCCCCAGGCTCCCGGCACGCCCGCCGCTTCGCCGAACAAATGATGCAGCAGCACGTAGCCGGTCCCCGGCGATTGCGGCGAGGCGAAATTGCCGACGACGCCGTCAAAGCCGAACAGCGCCTTGACGAGGTCGCCTTCGAAATGCCGGTCGAGGATGTCCGCCGCGCTGCGCACGGCGAAATCGTGCACGATCCGGGTCTCGGCGAGCGACAGGCCGGCCATGTCGCGGCCAAGGCTCAGCAGCTTGGGGATCGCGCTGACGGTCCGGCCGACGTTGGGCGGCGCGCGGAGCAGCCATTTCTTGAGAAGTCGGACGACCGTCTCCAACTCGTTGACGTAGCGGTCGTAAGCCTCCGCATCCGCCTTATGATGCCGCCCGATCTCCTTCCGGGTAAGGCCGCCGCGCCCGGCGAGCAGGTAATCGCCATCGGCAGGGAGGAAGTTGTCGGTCTTGCGAAGCACGACCTTCAGTCCATGCCGCTCGAGCTGCATGTCGCGGATCACCTTGGGCTGGAGCAGGCTGACCGTGTAGCTCGCGGCGCTGTTGCGAAAGCCCGGCAGGAATTCGTCGGTCACAGCCGCGCCGCCGACGGTCTCCGCCGCCTCCAGGACAGCGACCTTCAGGCCCCTTTTCGCGAGGTAGTAAGCGCAGGTGAGGCCGTTGTGCCCAGCCCCGATAATAATCGCATCGTAGGAGATTGATTCGGTTCCCGTCATTGCCAGGCGCCGGCAGGCGCCGCGGCAACCCAGTAACAAGCGCTGGAATGCTTCGCTACGCTCGCAATGACGATCAGCGCATCAGCACGAGCTCTTCGGCCATGGTCGGGTGGAGCGCAACCGTCGCGTCGAAGTCCGCCTTCTTGAGCTTTCCCTTGATCGCGATTGCGGCGGCCTGGAGGATCTCGGGCGCGTCGGGCCCGATCATGTGAATGCCGACGATGCGGTCGGTCGTGCCATCGACCACCAGCTTGTAGAGCGAGCGCTCGTTGCGGCCGGCGAGGACGTTCTTCATCGCCCGGAAGTCCGACGTGTAGGTCTTCACCTGGCCGAGCTTGTTGCGCGCCTCGCCCTCGGTCATGCCGACTCCGGCGAGCGGGGGGTGGCTAAATACCGCCGACGGCACACAGCTGTAATCGACCTGAGTTGGGTTGTTGCCGAAGAAGGTGTCGGCGAAGGCTTGCCCTTCGCGGATCGCGACGGGCGTGAGCTGGATGCGGTCGGTGACGTCGCCGACCGCGAAGATCGATGGCACGCTGGTGCGATTGTCGGCATCGACCTTGATTTGCCCCTTATCGCCGACCGCGACTCCGGCGGCATCGAGCCCGAGGCTCGTCGTGTTCGGCTTGCGGCCGGTCGCGAACAGCAACTGGTCGGTCTCGATATCGTCGCAACCGGTCATCCGGACGTCGAGGGTGCCGTCGTCGTGCTTCTCGATCTTCTCGATCGTCGCGTGGAACTTGAAATCGATCCCCTTGCGGATCGAGATCTGCATCAGGCGGTCGACGATCTGCTGATCGTAGTGCCGCAGGATAACGTCGGTCCGGTTGACGAGCGTCACCTGGCTTCCGAACTGGTCGAAGATCCCGGCGAATTCGTTGGCGATATAGCCGCCGCCCGCAATCACGACGCGCTTCGGCAGTTGCTCGAGGTGGAATACCTCGTTCGAGCTGATCGCATGCTCGATCCCCTCGATCCCCGGCATGACCGGCGTGGCGCCGGTGGCGATCAGGATCTTGTCGGCAGCCACCTCCTTGCCGCTCGCGAGCCGCACCTTGTTCGGACCGGTGAGCTCGGCACGCTCCTTGTAAATCGTGACGTCGTGATTGGTCAGCGTCTCGGTGTAAGCCTCTTCAAGCCTGCACACTTCGCCAAGCACATTATCGCGCAGCACCTGCCAGTCGAAACGCTTGGTCGGCACGTCCCAGCCGAACATCGCCGCATCGTCGAGATCCTCGGCGAAATGCGCGCCGAAGATCAGCAATTTCTTGGGCACGCAGCCGCGGATGACGCAGGTCCCGCCGACCTTATACTCCTCGGCGATGGCGACGCGCGCGCCGTAAGCGGCGGAAACTCGCGCAGCGCGGACTCCGCCCGACCCGGCGCCGATCACGAACAGGTCATAGTCGGCCATTAGACACCCGCTCTTTCAATCAGCGCCGAGGTGGACGGATCGAGATTGTCCCCGCCCGCTCGCTCCGACAGCTGGCTCGCGATCTTCTTGCCCAATTCGACCCCGAACTGGTCGAACGGATTGATCCCGAGCAGCACCGCATTGGCGAAGGTGCGATGCTCGTAGAAGGCGATCAACGCACCCAGCGACCGCGCGTCGAGGCGGTCGAGGAGGATCGTCGCGCTGGGGCGATTGCCCGAATAGCTTCGCTGCGGGTCCTCGCTCCGGCGCCCCTGCATCAGTGCCGCGCCCTGCGCGAAGGCGTTGAGCAGGAGCAGGCGGTGATGCTCCGGGTCCTGCGCATCGTCGGCTTCGCGCACGGCGATGAATTCGACGGGCGTCTGCACCGTGCCCTGGTGGAGCAGCTGAAAGACGGCGTGTTGGGCGTCGGTCCCGGTCCCGCCCCAGGTCACCGGCGCGGTCGGCCGCTCAACCGCCTCGCCGTCCGTGGTGACCGACTTGCCGTTCGATTCCATTTCGAGCTGTTGAAGATAGAAAGGCAACAGCCGCAGCCGCTCGTCATACGCGAACACGCCTCGGGTCTGGCATGCTGCCTGCTCGACGTAAAAGCGGTCGGCGAATGCGGCCAGCAGCGGAACGTTCGCGTCCGGCTCGGCAAAGCGGAAATGCCGGTCCATCTCGGCCGCGCCTTCGAGCAGCGCCTCGAACGCGTCCCAGCCGAGCGCAAGCGCCGCGCTTAGGCCGACCGCGCTCCACATCGAATAGCGTCCCCCGACGCCCTCGCCGAATTGCAGGATGCGAGTTTCGTCGATGCCCTGGTCGAGCGCCGCCTCGGGCCTGGCGGTGACGGCAATCAATCGGCTGTCGGGATCCTCGACACCGGCCTCGCTCAGCCAGGCGCGCGCGGCTTCCATGTTGGTCAGCGTCTCGAGCGTGGTGAAGGTCTTCGAAGCGACCACGACGAGGGTGGTCGCGGGATCGAGCGTTCGCACTGCATCGTCGAACGCGGCGCCGTCGATATTCGACAGGAACCGCACGTTGAACGCAGCCGCCCGCCGCCCCAGCGCATCGACAAGCAGTGCGGGACCGAGGACCGAGCCGCCAATCCCGATGTGGAGGATGCCGGTCACGTCGCCGAAGGCCCCGGCTTCGATCGCATCGACAAGCGCGCGCGTCCGCAGGTGCCGGGCCGCGGCGAGATCGACGTCTTCGGGTGAGCCGCTGCCGCGCTCCGCAACATGGGTTGCGGGCCGCCCCTCGCTACGATTGACGACCCCGCCGGCGAACAGCGTGTCGCGCGCAGCAGCAAAACTCCGGGTTTCGGCGCGGTCGACGAATGCCTGGATCAGCTCCGCGTCGAGGTGGGTCTTGGACCAATCGAAATAGATTGCGGCGACGTCGAAGCTGAGGCGGCTCAGGCGGTCAGGCTCGGCAGCGAACAATTCGTCGAGCCGCTTGATCGAAGGCTGGTTCATCGCCGCCGCACATAATGCGAGAGCCGTGTTTTGCCACCCCGGCTTGACCTGTCGCTGTTCGCCGGAAACAAGCATTGCGATGCCGCCGCGATCCTTACGCCGCAGCCGACCGGCCGCGGGTGCGAACAAACGCGAAAAGAAGGAGAGCGCGGGCTCGCTGATCCGCTTCGTGCTGGCGGTGGCGATCCTGGCCTGGGTTTTCCGAAGCTTCGTCGCTGCGCCGTTCAATATCCCGTCCGGGTCAATGCTGCCGACGCTGTACATCGGCGACTATCTCGTGGTCGCCAAATGGCCGTACGGCTATTCGCGCTACAGCTTCCCGTTCGGGTTTCCGTCGTTTGCGGGCCGAGTTCTCGGCGCACTGCCCGAGCGCGGCGATGTGGTGGTGTTCCACCATCCCGACGAGGATTCCGACCTCATCAAGCGCGTGATCGGCCTGCCCGGCGACACCGTCGAAGTCCGTCGCGGACGCTTGATCCTCAACGGGCGGATCGTCACGCGGCAGGCCTTGCCGCCGGCGGTCGTTGCGGTCAGCGCCAACAGTCCGTGCCGGGCCGTCCCGCCCGCGACGCCGTTGCTGATCGTCCTCTCGGGCAACCGCCCGACGTGCGTCTATCGGGCATTTCTCGAAACGCTTCCCGGCGGACCGAGCTACACCGTGCTCGACCAGGTCGACCATGGACAGGCAGACGACTTCCCCAAGGCGAAGGTGCCCGCGGGACACGTCTTCCTCGTGGGCGACAATCGCGACGACAGCCTCGACAGCCGCTTTCCGGCTTTTGCGGGCGGAATCGGCATGGTCCCGGCCGACAATCTCATCGGCCGGGCATCCTTAACCTTCTGGTCGACCGACGGCAGCGCCTCCTACCTGAAGCCGTGGACATGGTTCAGCGCGCTCCGCTCTAGCCGGATTGGCGACGCCTACACCGAGGGACGCGAATGAGCGCGGACATCGC
>JAICVC010000104.1 GCA_025935515.1 Sphingomonas sp. | reverse complement strand
ATCGGTTCGCTCCCGGGCAAGATCATCTCGAACATCAAGAAGGCGGGCACTTCCAATCCGCTGTTCCTCCTCGATGAGATCGACAAGCTCGGCCAGGATTTCCGCGGCGATCCGTCGTCGGCGCTGCTCGAGGTTCTCGATCCCGAGCAGAACAGCAAGTTCCAGGACCATTATCTCGAGCTGGACTACGATCTTTCGGACGTCATGTTCGTGACCACCGCGAACTCGCTCGACATGCCGCAGCCCCTGATGGACCGGATGGAAATCATTCGGCTCGAGGGGTATACCGAGGATGAGAAGGTCCAGATCGCCAAGCGTCACCTGATCCCGAAGCAGATCGAGGCGCACGGGTTGAAGCCCGAAGAGCTGACCTACAGCGACGAGGCGCTGCAGGCGATAATCCGGCACTATACCCGTGAGGCGGGCGTGCGGACGCTCGAGCGCGAACTCGCCAAGGTCGCGCGCAAATCGCTTCGCCAGATCCTCGAGAATAAGGTCGAGAAAGTGGAGTTGACGCCCGACAATCTCGGCGATTTCCTCGGCGTCCGGAAGTTCCGCTACGGAATGGGCGAGGAGGAGGATCAGATCGGCGCAGTCACCGGCCTCGCCTGGACGGAGGTTGGCGGCGAATTGCTGACCATAGAAGCTGTCACGGTTCCGGGCAAAGGTCAGATAAAGACGACCGGCAAGCTCGGCGAGGTGATGCAGGAGTCGATCCAGGCGGCGATGAGCTTCGTGAAGGCTCGCGCTCCAGCCTATGGCGTCAAGCCGTCGATCTTCGCGCGCAAGGACATTCACGTCCACCTGCCGGAAGGCGCAGTGCCGAAGGACGGCCCTTCGGCGGGCATCGGCATGGTCACGGCGATGATCTCGACCCTGACTGGGACCGCGGTTCGGCGCGACGTCGCAATGACCGGCGAGGTCACGCTGCGCGGCCGTGTCCTGCCGATCGGCGGGCTCAAGGAGAAGCTGCTCGCCGCCCTACGCGGCGGCATTCGCACGGTGCTGATCCCGGCCGAGAACGAGAAGGACATCGCCGAGCTGCCGGCAACCGTGAAGGACGGGCTCGAGATCATCCCGGTCGACCATGTCGACCAGGTACTGTCGCGTGCCCTGGTCGAGCCGTTGCAGGCGATCGAATGGACCGAGGACGATGAGCATGCCGCCGAGCCGCCGGTGCACCCGCACGGTCCCGCCGGGGAGCCCGCGGTCCGGCATTAAAGGTCAGTCGCGGGGAATGTCGCGCGGATCGCGGATGACGCTTGCGACCATTCCGTAGTCGATCGCTTCGTCCGCAGTCATCCAGTGGTTGCGGTGGATGTCCTTGTTGATGCGCTCGACCGGCTGGCCGGTTTCCTCCGAAATGATTCGGACCAGGCGCTCTCGCATGCGCAGGATTTCCTTCGCTTCGATCTCGATGTCGGCGGCCATGCCGCGCGTCCCGCCGGCGGGCTGATGCAGCAGGAAGCGAGTGTTGGGGAGGCAGAAGCGCCGGTCCTTGGCTCCGGCAAGGAAGATGTGCGCCCCGGCGCTTGCCACCCAACCGGTGCCGATCATGTTGATCGTGACGTCGTTGCGGATGAACCGGACCATGTCGTGGATGGTGTCGCCGGATTCCACGTGCCCGCCGGGCGAGTTGACGTAAATGTCGATCGGCGCATCCGCGTCGCGGTCGGCGAGGAGCAGCAGGCGCGAGCAAATATCGCGCGCCAGCCGGTCGTTGATGTCGCCGAAGATCAGCACCTTGCGGGTTCGCAGCAGCTCGGTTTCGATGCGCCCGACGAAGTCTCCAGAAGTGCCGGGCTGCTGTTCGGGTGCGTCGCTTGTCATGACTTTCCTCGCGCAAAATCGACCGAGTCTTGATCCATTATAGTGCCCAGATTCGCCAAGCCCCAGAGTCCCGCGACGAAACGGGGATATGGTAAATCAGTGCCACTGGACAGGGGCCCCGAGTCTTGCCTTAAGGGCGGCCGGTCCGCGCGCCCCGAGTCTTGGCCGCCCGGTGAGGGAGAGCTTGGAAAATGAACAAGCAGGAACTGATCGGTCACGTCGCCGACCGCTCGGGGCTCAGCCGCAACGACGCGATGCGCGCCGTCGAGACGATGCTCGAGGTGGTCACTTCGGCCCTGAAGCGCGGCGACGAAGTGCGCCTCGTCGGCTTCGGCAACTTCTCGGTCACCCGGCGCAAGGCGTCGACCGGCCGCAATCCGCGCACCGGCGAGCCGATGCAGATCAAGGCCAGCTCGCAGCCCAAGTTCCGGCCCGGAAAGGTGCTCAAGGACGCGGTTCAATAAGCTAGACAGCCGCCGCGCCGGCACTATATCCGCCGCCTTCCACCACAGCGTGGGCGCGTAGCTCAGCGGTAGAGCACACCCTTCACACGGGTGGGGTCACAGGTTCAATCCCTGTCGCGCCCACCATCCTGCGCCGCTCGCCAGTAGGCGAGCTATGCAGGATGTCCTCCGTAGCCTTGGCTTCTCAGATCTCCAGATAGGCCGGCTGGAAGCTCGCGACGCGGCGCATTTCCGACCAGTCGGTGAACTCGATCTCGCGGCCCTTGCGCTTGATCAGCCCCTGCCGCTCCATGTCGGCAAGCACGCGGTTGACGTTGACCGACGTCTGGCCGGTGATGTCGGCGATCTGCTGCTGGGTGAACGGGTTGAGCATCCGGTCATTCGCATCCACGTGCATCCGGACCGCGGTTTCGCACAGGAGATGGGCCACGCGGGCAGTGGAATCGCGCCGTCCGCAATTGACCAGCCACTCGTAACCGATGTCCTCGTTGCGCTGGACCAGCCGCCAGAAGAAGCGCTGCATTTCGGGATGGTCGGCGACGATCGGGTCGAAGTCGCGGGCCTTGCCGATCATCACTTCGCTGCGGACGATCGCCTGGATGCCGTATTGCGCGGTCCCCTCGCGCGGCAGGATCCCTTCGCCGGGGAAGCGCAAGGCCACGATCTGGCGCCGGCCGGACGCGTCGGACTTGAACTTCGACAGAATCCCGGAGCGGACGAACATCACTTCGTCGCGCATCGCGCCGGGTTCGCGGAACGGCCGCCGCGCCTCGACCTGGACGACGCGGTGCGGCATCTTGTCGAGCAGGTCGGCAAGCCGAGGTTCCAGGCCCGCCGAGACCAGCGTCTCCCGCAGGGACACCGTTTCGGTGGGCGATTTCGCGCGGCGACTCGCCATGCGCTCTCTCTCCCCGCAGGGACGATGCGCGCACGAAACGTCCCACGCAAGTTATTACCGCAGTTGGGATATCGCCGGCAGTTATCAAAAGTTTAACGCGATTTCGGCGGCCAAAGCGCGGAGTTGCTCGGCGTCGAGCGTCACCGCAGCATCGAGCCGCGGCGGACCCGGCCAGCCGGCGTCGGCGAACTCGATTCCGTTCCAACTGCGCGCCGCGGAATAGCGCGAGATGACGTGGAAGTGGACGTGGGGGTCGACCATCATCAGCATCAGATAATTGATCCGCTCGTAGCCGGGGAAGCCCGCCAGCGCTCGCTCGATCGCGGCGACAGCGTCGGCCTGCTCGGCGAAGACGGCGCGGGGCAGGGAGCCATAGGCCGTGGCGTCGCTCTTCGCGGCCAGCACCAGGCTACCGAGCGTTGGCTGCGCCGGCCGCAGGAGTACCAACCAATGCTCGAATTCCGCGATCAGCGTTGCCGGATAGCCGAACTTCTCGATCGTCGCGTTCATGGTCTAGCTGCCTCAAGTTTCAATCTGCCGCGAAAGTTCACAAAGTTCATGGTCCTACGCGCGCGCGATGGTCAGCCCGCAAATTGAGTGAATGGGTGCATTTCGCAGAATGGAGCGGCCTGCGGCTGTTTGGGATTGGTAAAAGACTGGCATGGGCTCTCCTCCAAGGAAGGGAGAGCGGTCCATTTATCGCACATGAGCTGCTGTAGGAAAGGGCAGCGTTCGTTGGTTTGCCCGTCCTTGCCTTCGGTTGCCCCGCCCCTTAAGTGGCGCGCGCGGCCGAAGGAACCCTCCTTTGATACACCGTGGCGATCGTAGCTCAGCTGGTTAGAGCACTGGTTTGTGGTACCAGGGGTCGGGGGTTCAAGTCCCCTCGATCGCCCCATTTTCGAACTCCCCGCAAAGTCATGCTTTGCGGGGGCCACCACAAGAAATTCACTGAACACCGGACAACTCAATCGACATGACGACGCCCTGGGGCTTGCCCGACTTCGACGCGCATGAGGACATCCACTTCGTCACCGACGAGAAGTGCGGCCTCAAGGCGATCATCGCACTCCATTCGACCCACCTCGGTCCGGCCGCCGGCGGCTGCCGGTTCTGGCATTATGCCGAGGATGCGGAAGCGCTGACCGACGCGCTGCGGCTGTCGCGGGGGATGAGTTACAAGAATGCGATGGCGGGCCTGCCGCTCGGCGGGGGGAAGTCGGTGATCCTGGCCGATGCGGAGCGCACCAAGACGCCGGACATGCTGCATGCCTTCGGCAAGGCGGTCGAGGGCCTGGGCGGGCGCTACGTCACCGCCGAAGACGTCGGAATCAACGTCGCCGACATGATCGAGGTCGCGCGCTCGACGAAATTTGTCGCCGGCCTGCCCAACAGCGGCAGCGACGTCGGCGGGGACCCGGGTCCGCACACCTCGCTCGGCGTGTTCCTCGGCATCAAGGCGGCGGTCAAGCGCGCACTCGGCAAGGACAGCCTCAGCGGGCTGCACATCGCGATGCAGGGCGCCGGCAGCGTCGCGACGGGAGTCGCGCTGCACGCCTGCGCGGATGGAGCGAAGCTCAGCATCGCCGATGTCGACCAGGCGAAGGCGCAAAAGCTTGCGGATGCGACGAGCGGCACGGTGGTGTCGCCAAAAGAAATCCTCGGACTGGAGGCCGACGTGGTCAGCCCGAACGCGCTCGGCGCGATCCTCACCGAGGAATCGATTGCGGCGCTGAGGACGCCGATTGTCTCGGGCGGCGCCAACAACCAGCTGGCGACGCCCGAGGACGGCCAGCGCCTCCACGCCCGCGGAATCCTCTATGCGCCCGACTATGTGATCAACGCCGGCGGGATCATCAATGTCTGCACCGAATATCTCGGCGACGGCGATGCCGGCCTGGTGCGCCAGCGGATCGAGGGCATCCCGGCGCGGCTCGAGCAGATCTGGGCCGAGAGCCAGGCCAGCGGGCGCGACCCGGCCGCAGTCGCCGACGCCATGGCGCAGCGGCTGATCGGAAGAGGCTGAGCAGCATCTTCCCCGAACCGCTCATGCTGAGTAGGGACTGAGCGAAGCCGAAGGCCCGTATCGAAGCACGTCCTTCGATACCCCGGTTCGACAGGCTCACCGGCTACTCAGGATGAGCGGATCCAGGAAAGCAACTTTCGCCGATGCACGCCTTAGCCAATCCCGCCCGTTTCCTGCGCTTCGCCCGGCCGGCGACGAGCTGGCTGCTGCTGACCGGCCTGGTCCTGGCGATCGGCGGAATGGCGGCGGGCCTGACGCTGACGCCGCCCGATTATCTGCAGGGCGAGACGGTGCGGATCCTCTATATCCACGTGCCTTCGGCCTGGCTCGGCATGGCCGGGTGGCTGGGCATTGCGGCAGCCTCGGTAAGCCAGCTGGTCTGGCGGCATCCGCTGGCGGCGGTGGCGGGACGCGCGGTGGCGCCGGCGGGCGCGACGTTCGCGGCCATCTGCCTGATCACCGGATCGATCTGGGGCCGTCCGACCTGGGGCACGTGGTGGGAGTGGGACGGACGGCTGACCTCGATGCTGGTCCTGTTCTTCCTCTACCTTGGCTACATCGCGCTGGCATCGGCCGAGCGTGAGCGCGGCGGGGAAGGGCGCATTGCCGCGATCTACGGCCTGGTCGGGGCGATCAACCTGCCGATCATCCATTATTCCGTCCTGTGGTGGCGCACGCTGCACCAGGGCGAGAGCATCGGCATCACCGGCTCGAGCATCGACAGCTCGATCCTGTGGCCGCTGCCGCTGACCCTGGTCGGGTTTTCCTGCCTGTTCGGGGCGGCGACGCTGATGCGGATGCGGGCCGAGCTCGCCCATGCCAAGGTCGAGGCGCGGATGCGGAGGATGGGCGCATGAACCCCTGGCCGTTCGTGATCGCGGCTTACGGAGCGGCCGTGGCGCTGACCATTGCGCTGCTGCTGTGGTCATTCGCGTCGATGCGCCGCGCGGAAGCGGCGGCCGACGCGCTGCGTCGCCAATAGGATGGCGGCAATGAAGCCGAAGAACCAGCGTCTGGTGCTGGTCATCGCCGCGGCGGCGGCGGTGCTTCTCGCGGTTTTGCTCGCAATGTGGGGCCTAAGGGACCGCGCCTCCTACTTCTTCACCCCGGCCGACGTTGCCGCCGGGAAGGCTGCGGAGGGGCAGGCCATGCGCCTCGGCGGGATGGTCGAGAAGGGATCGATCCGGCACGGACCTGACGGCGTGACGATCCGCTTCGTCGTCACCGACGGCCGCGCGCAGACGCCGGTCGCCTATCGCGGGATCGTCCCTGACCTGTTCCGCGAGGGCAGCGGCGCCGTGGCCGAGGGACGGATGCGGAACGGCACCTTCGTCGCAGACACGATCCTCGCCAAGCATGACGAGCGCTACATGCCGCCCCAGCTCGGCAATCTCGCCGCGGAGCACAAGGCCGCGAAGACGCTCGAGCGGTGAAGTCTCTTTCCGTCACCCTGAAGTTGTTTCAGGGTCCATCCATGAAACCGGCGGTGCGGTCTCCGAAATGGATGCTAAAACGAGTTCGGCATGACGAGGCGATCGCATGTTAGCCGAAGCGGGGCTCGCCGCGCTGTGGCTCGCAGCCGGGCTCGCCGCCTACCAGTTCGTGCTGATGATCCTGGCGCTGCGCAGCGACATCGAGGTCGCTCGCCCGATGCGCGCCGTCGCGGTCGTGCAGGGCGGGTTGACGCTGATCGCCTTTGCAATGCTGCTCCTGGTGTTTGCGCGCAGCGACATGTCGGTCTCGCTGGTGTTCGCCAACAGCAACAGCGCCAAACCGTTCATTTACAAGGTGGCGGGGGCGTGGGGGAACCACGAAGGCTCGATGCTGATGTGGGTGACGATCCTCGCCGTCGCGGGGGCCTTCGTCGGGCTCTTCTCCCGGCGGACGAGCGGGCGGACGTTGATCGCCGCGCTCGGCAGCCAGGCGGTGCTTGCGCTCGGCTTCTACGCCTTTCTGCTGATCGCCTCGAACCCATTCGCGCGGCTGATTCCGGCGCCGCCGGACGGGCAGGGGCTCAACCCGCTGCTGCAGGACCCGGGCCTCGCCTTCCACCCACCGACGCTCTACCTCGGCTACGTCGGGCTGTCGGTCGCGTTCAGCCTCGCTGTCGGCGCGCTGCTGACCAATGAGGTCGACAGCCGGCTCGCCCGGGCGATGCGGCCATGGGTGCTGGCGGCTTGGGTCTGGCTGACGCTGGGGATCACCGCGGGCAGCTACTGGGCCTATTACGAGCTCGGCTGGGGCGGCTACTGGTTCTGGGACCCGGT
>JAICVC010000131.1 GCA_025935515.1 Sphingomonas sp. | reverse complement strand
GGCAGGTCCATCAGCGGCTGGACGTCACGAACCGGACGAATGTCGACCTGGCTGCCCGGGAGGAACGCGACGGCGCCGCCGAGGTCGACCGTGAAGCCGCCCTTGACGCGGCCGAAGATCACGCCCTCGACGCGGTTGCCGGCCTCGAATTCCTTCTCCAGCTTGTCCCACGCGGCTTCGCGGCGGGCGCGGTCGCGCGACAGCATCGCTTCGCCGGCGCTGTTCTCGACGCGGTCGACATAGACCTCGACCTCGTCGCCGATCTTGAGCTCGGCCTTCTGGCCTGGCGCCGCGAACTCGCGCAGCGCAACCCGGCCTTCGCTTTTCAGGCCGACGTCGATCACGGCCATGTCATTCTCGATGCCGGTGACGGTGCCCTTCACCACCTTGCCCTCGAAGGTCTCGTTCTCGCCGCCAAGGCTTTTGTTCAGGAGCTCCGCGAAATCGTCGCGAGTGGGGAAAGTCGTCGTCGCCATAAGTTTAGTGTCTCTCGGTATCGTCAAATCGGCCTGCCGCGCGTCGCCACCATGGCGAGGCTCCAACATGCGGACCTGGTTTCATGCACTGCCGCCCACGGGCTCATCCCGAAGCAGCGCCCCTGGGCAGACCTTGACGGGCGGCCCATGACAAAAAG
Source organism: Sphingomonas sp. (assembly GCA_025935515.1). Taxonomy (GTDB): domain Bacteria; phylum Pseudomonadota; class Alphaproteobacteria; order Sphingomonadales; family Sphingomonadaceae; genus Sphingomicrobium. The sequence continues at coordinate 5,053 of JAICVC010000131.1, read as the reverse complement.
CGCGTCGCGGCGCCGGCCATTTCCGGTTCACCGCACGCGCTCGCCAGTAAGACGGGCCGCCCGGAGGGGATTACCGCCCGCCGGACGCCGCGCGCCTTAGCTTAGCGGGGCCGAGAGAGCAAGAAATCGAAGATCATAGGAATTCTCCTATTGCACATAGGGAACAAATGAGGAACAAGGCTTTTCGGAGTCGCCCTAATGCTTGTCATCGATCCTGCCCTCCTGATCGCGCTCGCGGCGCTGATCAGCAGCCTGTCGGCGTTCATCTGGTCGGTGCGGCGCAAGCCCTAGCGCCATTAACCATGACCGAAGACGCGGCTTTAGCCTCTCGCTGCGACATATCGCCGAGTGACCAGGGCCATCATCATGATCGCCGCGCTCGCGGCGCTGTCGTCCGCGACGCCCGGCTTGGCGCAGCCCCTGCCCCTAGGCGCGACCGGCCCGCTCGCCGAACGGCTCCTCGCCGCGCACAATCGCGAGCGCCTGGCGGTCGGCGCTCCCGTGCTACAATGGGATCCCAACCTCGCCGCTCACGCCGCGTCCTACGGACCTCTCCTCGCCAGCCTGCATCGGCTTGAGCACTCGCCGCGTGAAACCCGTCCCGGCGAGCGCGAGAACCTCGCGAGGGCCTGGCATGGAACGCGGTCACCCGAGCAGCTGGTGGCAATGTGGAGCAACGAAAAACAGCTGCTCCAGACTGGGAGCTCGCGACCGAGCTGCCCGCGGCAATTCGGCTGCCTTCGCTTCCCCGCTGCAAGCCGCACCGGCCAGTGGCAGGATGTCGCCCATTACACGCAGATGATCTGGCCGACGACGACGCATGTCGGCTGCGCCATCTTCGTCGCCGATTGGGACTATCTGATCTGCCGTTATTCGCCGCCCGGAAATATCGACGGCAAGCCGGTTTTCGCGGCGCGCTGAACTACCAGCGGCCGCCAGTCTTCCGGACCGGCTTGGGATCCGCCGGTTGCTCGCTCGCCGGCGGCAGCTCGGTGCCGCTGTTCATCGCGAGAAAGTTGCGCACCGCGTCGGCGGAGATCGCCCGGCCGAACAGCCAGCCCTGCGCTTCCGAACAGCCGAAATCGGCAAGCGCGGCACGGATCTGCTCGGATTCGACGCCTTCCGCGGTAATCGGCACGCTGAGATTATGACCAAGCCCGGCAATGGTGTTGACGATGGCCGCGGTCTGCTCGCTCTTGACGATGGTGGTGATGAAGCTCTTGTCGATCTTGATGCGGTCCAGCGGCAGCCGGTTGACCTGCGCCAGGCTTGCGTAGCCGGTTCCGAAATCGTCGAGCGAGATGCTGATCCCGACGTTCTTGAGGCTGCCGATGATGGTCAGCACCTGGTCGCGATCCTCGAGCAGCGAGCCTTCGGTGATTTCGATCTCCAGCCGGTTCGCGGGGAAGCCCGAAAGCGACAGCAGCTTCAGGATTTGCTCGGCGAGCATCGGATCGCGGAACTGCACGGGCGAGACGTTGACGGCGAGACGGAGGTTCGTGGGCCAGTCGCGCGCGTCCTTCAACGCGGTTTCCAGCACGCTGAGGGTCAGCGGGCCGATCAGTCCCGTCCGCTCGGCGGTTTCGATGAACGCTTCGGCCTCGACCAGGCCGCGGCTCGGGGAGCGCCACCGCGCCAGCGCCTCGAACCCGATGATCTGGCGGCTGTTCAAGTCGACGAGCGGCTGGAAGAACGGAACGAACTCCCCGGCCTTGATCCCGGCGCGAATGTCTTCTTCCAGCTTCAGCCGTTCGGCGATCTCCCGCTCCAGCTCGCGGTCGAACCAGGCGAAGGCGTTGCGGCCGGCCCGCTTGGCTGCATACAGCGCCACATCGCTCTGCCGAAGCGCGGTTTCCTCATCGTTGCAGCCGCCGAGGCGGGCAAGACCGATCGAGGCGGTGACCTGGATCTGCGCGCCTTCGATGAACAGCGGCGTCGCGAGTCCCTCGAGAATTTTCGCCGCCACTTTCTCGGCAGTTGCGTCATCGACGCTTGGAAGCAGGACCGCGAATTCGTCGCCTCCGGTCCGCGCGCAGCAAGCGTCCTTTGGCGCCGCCTTCTGCGATACCTCGGCGACGCGCCGCAGCACCTTGTCGCCCGCGAGGTGGCCGTGAAGGTCGTTGACGCGCTTGAAATGGTCTAGGTCGAGAACCAGGAAGACGCCGCCCGAGCGGTGATCGAGCGCCTCGTCCAGCGCGCGCACAAGCTCCCGGCGATTGCCGAGGCCGGTCGCCGGATCGGTGTTGGCGTTGCGCTGCGCCAGCCGCTCGGCCGCTTCATAGGCCTCGAGCGCTTCCTTGAGATCCTTCGACCGGCGCCAGCCGAACAGGATGATGGCGATATTGAGCAGGAAGGCGACTTTGAGCGTGCTCGCCGAATCGGGCAGCGGCGCGCTCGACAGCGCTGCAGGCAGCACCTGGCTTCCAAGGGCGACGAACAGCAGCAACGCCGCAATCGTCGCGCAGGTCGTAATGACATGGCTGCCCGCAAGGCGGACGGTCTTGCTTCTCGCTGTACTCAACTTGCGGTCCACTTCTTGCCCCGCATCCTAATGACGCGAAGAAGTGAATTTTCTCCTTATCGTAAACGCCCGTTTATCGGTCGGCGCGGGCCAGCCGCTCATCGGCCAGGCGGACGGCCTCGGCGATCGCCTGTTCGGGAGCAAGATCGCTGGTGTCGAGAAGCACCGCGTCCGCCGCTGGCTTCAGCGGCGCGACTTCTCTGCCGGAATCGCGCTCGTCGCGGGCCCGGATGTCGGCTAGCACCTCCTCGAAATGAGCGGCCATGCCGCACTTCTCGAGCTCCTTGAGCCGCCTTCCGGCACGCACTTGCGCGGTCGCGGTGATGAACAATTTCACGTCCGCGCCCGGCGCGATCACTGTGCCGATGTCGCGGCCATCGAGGACCGCGCCGCCGTCCTGACGGGCGAAATCCTGCTGCCGCTCGAGCAATGCGGTCCGGACCGCTGGATAGGCCGAGATCATCGATGCGATCTTGGACACCGGCTCGCTGCGGAGCTCCGGATCGTCGGGCACGAACCCGAGGTCGTCACAGGCGCGCAGTGCCTCGAACTCATTTCCCGGGTCCCCGCCCCAGCGCCACAGGTTGAGTGCCACCGCGCGGTACAGCAGGCCAGTGTCCATGTGCGGCAGGTTGAAGTGCTTCGCGAGCGCACGCGCGATCGTCCCCTTCCCGCTCGCGGCGGGCCCGTCGACGGCGATGACCGGCGCCAGCCGCGCTTTCTTCCGCAATGTAATTTCCTCGGCCAAGCGGGGGTGCTTTGACAGGGGCATATGCCTATGGCAAGGCGCCCCGCCGAACGCCGGGCGCAATCCGTTTTGGGCCCGCGACAAACACCATTTCGACTGGAGTTAAGACCCTCATGGTGAAGCCCGAATGGGGCACCAAGCGCACTTGCCCCAAGTGCTCGACCCGCTTTTACGATCTTGGCAAGGACGATCCCGTTCATTGCATCGAGTGCGGCACGGATTTCGCCCCCGAGCCCGTGCTCAAGTCGAAGCAGCCGATGGCCTTCGAGGCTGCACCAGCCGCGGCCAAGGAACCCGTTGCGGATCCCGAGCTCGAAGCGGAGGATCTCGCGGTCGATGAAGACGCCGAGGTCAGCGCCGACGAAGAGGTCGATCTCGAAACCGGCGACAACGACCTGGGCGTTGAAACCGCGGGCGACGACGACGAGAGCTAATCGAGTAAGGCTGCGGAAAGCCCGGCCGCGATATTCCCCCTTTTCCAGCGGGGGAAAGTTCGCTTAAGGCAAAAGGACGTGGGGCCGTAGCTCAGCTGGGAGAGCGTCGCAATGGCATTGCGAAGGTCAGGGGTTCGATCCCCCTCGGCTCCACCAGCCTTCGCTCCTGCGGAGCTTTGGCTGGCAAGCGACTGCGCAATCCCTCAGGTTGATCTACCGTGATCGCTTCTGGGTCCGGGCCGGCGGCTTCAGCGCGGCATTGCGGATGCAGTGGTCGTAACCGACCCAGTCGACCCGATAACCGGCCCGGCGCGCGTTGCGGTTGCACAGCTGGACGCGCCAGTGGGGCGGCCGCCGCTTCTCGACATAGCTCAATGCGCGCTTCATCGCGGCGCGCTGCTTGGACATGCACAGGGACTGCCACTGGCAATTGACGCCAATATTGAGGGCCACCGCGTCATAGAGCATGGGGCGCGCCGCAGCGCCCGCGGATATGGACAGCATCGCCAATGCCGCCGCAGCCCCCAAGATCCACCTCATCACGCCCGAAACGATACAGCGCCCGTTCGGTGCCGCAAAATCGTTGCTGGCTCTCAGCAACGTCGACCATCCGGACTTCGGTTACACGGTTCAGCGGCCTCCGAAGAGCTCCTCGAGCTGCGTTGCGACTTCGCGGAGTTGCTTGGTGGCATCGCTCCATTCGGGCGGCAGCGGGCTTTTCGATTGATTCTCGCGTTCCGGCTCCGGACGGCGGAATTCCGCCGGCAGCACCGGCCCCCGCTGCCGATCCACCGCGAGCGCCGCGCTCATGAAATCGCGCCAGAGCTGCGCCGGGACGGTGCCGCCGCTGATCTTGCCGAGCGACTTGTTGTCGTCGCGGCCGACCCAGACTCCAACCACCAGGTTGCCCGCGAAGCCGACGAACAGCGCATCGCGGTCCTCCTGCGTCGTGCCGGTCTTGCCGAAGGTCGGCACCGCGAGCGCCGCGCGCCTGCCGGTGCCGTTGTTGGCGGCTGCGTACAGCAGGTCGAGCATGGGCGCCCAGTCGCGCTGGCGGTTCAGCGTTCCAGCCGAGCGGAAGAATGCGGCGAGTCCCTCCGGCGCCCGCTCGTCCGGCAGCCCGCGCGCTGCCACCGGATAGCGGCCGCCGGCGACCGCCGCATAGGCCGAGGTCAGCTCGAGCAGGCTGACTCCGGCCGTGCCGAGCGCGAGGCTGGGCTTGTCGGGCAGCGGCGTGGTGATGCCGAGGTCGCGCGCGGCACGGATGACATTGGCCCGGCCAACCTCTTGGCTGAGGCGGACCGTCGCCGCATTGCTGGAGCGCGCGAATGCCTCGCGGAGCGTGATCTT
>JAICVC010000105.1 GCA_025935515.1 Sphingomonas sp. | reverse complement strand
GGGTTGAGGCCAAGCCCGGCCTGGTTGTCGTGCAGCGTCTTGAAGCGCTGGAAGAGCTTCGGGTTGAGGTTGATCGAGTCGTAATGGGCGGCGAACAGTGGCGCGGTCTTGGTGTCGGTCGCCTGCAGCGTATCGTTGGTGTTGGCCCCGTTGACCGCGCTGAACGCGAGGTTCGCGCGCTCGAGCAGCAGGCCCGATTTTTCCATAGCGACGACCGTGTTGTCGAAGGTCGCTGGCGCTGTCTGGTTCGCGATCGCGGCCACCTCGCGCTTTTGCTCGGCCATGCCCGCGAGCAGCGCGGGCAGGTAATCGCTGTCCTTGATCCTGGAAAAGTCGGGCGTCCCAAACGGCAGGCTGCTTGGGGTTGCAAAGGGATTCGACGCGGGCAGCGTCGCGGTTGCCGTCGCCGACGCCTTCCGGGTCGCTGCCGCCGCGGGACCAGTGGATACGATGGCCAGCGCCGCGGTCGCCAGAAGAAAATTGCGGATCATGTCTCTCCCCGAGCTTGCGTAAAATCTGCGGAAGCGCCTCTCCAACTGACTCGCGAATTACGCAAGCCTGAACGTCACTCGCTGGCTGCCAGCGCTTCGAGCATCGCCGCTCCGTAGCGCTCGAGCTTGACCGCACCGACTCCCTGCACGCTGCTCAATTCATTGAGATCGCGCGGTTTCCTCGCGGCAATCTCGCGCAGGGTCGAATCGTGGAAAATGACGTAAGGCGGAAGGCCCGCATCGGCAGCGAGCTTACGGCGAGCCTCGCGCAGCGCATCGAATAGCGGGTCGGCGGGACCGTCGAAGCGCTTGCGGGTCGCGCGCTTGCGCGGCGGCGGCACCGCGATCGTCAGCGTTTCCTCGCCTTTCAGGATCGGCCTTGCGCCTGGCCCGAAGCTCAGCCCGCCGTAGGCATCAGCACGAAGCGCATCACCCGCAATCAGCGCCCGGGCGACCGGCCGGACCAGCGCAAGCTCATCGGCTGAAGCAATGCCGAACACCGACAGACGCTGGTGCCCGAAGTTGCGGACCTTTTCATTGTCGTTGCCGGCGAGCACGTCGATAAGGTGCCCAACACCGAACCGCATCTCGGTGCGGAAGGCCGCGGACAACAATTTGCGCGCGATCTCCGTCGCGTCGATCGTCGCCGGCGGGTCGAGGCAATTGTCGCAATTGCCGCAATGCTCGGGCGGGTCCTCGCCGAAGTGCTTGAGCAGGATCGCGCGGCGGCAGGTCGACGCCTCCACCAGTGCGGCGAGCGCGTTCAGCCGCTCTCGCTCGCCTGCTCGGCGCTCCGGCTCGACCTCGGTTTCGATGCGCTGGCGGGCCCGCGCAAAGTCCTCGGCGGCCCAGAACAGCCACGCCTCCGCCGGGTCGCCGTCGCGGCCGGCGCGCCCGGTCTCCTGGTAATAAGCCTCAATCGACTTCGGGATCCCGGCATGGGCGACGAAGCGCACGTCGGGCTTGTCGATCCCCATGCCGAACGCGACCGTTGCCGCGATCACCAGCTCTTCGGATTCGACGAACGCGGCCTGGTTGCGCGCCCGGACCCGCGGTTCGAGGCCGGCGTGGTAGGGGAGCGCGGGGCGTCCGCCGGCGGCCAGCTGCTCGGCGATCCTTTCCGCCTTGTCGCGGCTCGGTGCGTAAACGATGCCCGGACCCGGCTGTTGCGAGGCAAGCATCTTCAGCTGCCCCGAAATGCCGTCGCGCGGGCGAACATGATAGCGGATGTTGGGCCGGTCGAAGCCGGCGATGACCAGCCCGTCCTCCGGAATGCCGAGTTGCGCGAGGATGTCGGCGCGCGTGCGCCGGTCGGCGGTCGCGGTCAGCGCCAGCCGTGGAACGTCCGCATGCTCGTCGAGGAGTGGCCTCAACAGCCGGTAGTCGGGGCGGAAATCGTGGCCCCATTCGCTGACGCAATGCGCTTCGTCGATGGCGATCAGCGCGAGGTCCGCGCGGCTAACCAGGCGCCGGAACGCTTCCCCGGTCGCGCGCTCGGGTGCGACGTAGAGCAGGTCGAGCTCGCCGGCGCTGAAACGCTGCACGGTTTGCTCGCGGTCTGCATCCGCCGAAGTCAGCGATGCGGCCTTGAGCCCGATCGCGCTCGCGCTTCGGATCTGGTCGTGCATCAGTGCGATCAAGGGCGAGATGACCAACGCCGTGCCTTGGCGCGCCACCGCTGGAAGCTGGTAGCACAGCGACTTGCCCGCCCCGGTTGGCATCACCGCGAGCGTGTGCCGGCCGGCAAGAACCCGGTCGACCACCTGTTCCTGCACCCCGCGGAAGTGGTCGAAGCCGAAGACGCGTTTGAGAAGCTCGTGCGGCGAATTCATCGTTCGTCATTGCGAGGAGGGCAGCGACGAAGCAATCCAGCTTCGCCGTTACCGCGAGCCGCGGGAGCGATTACTCGGCAGCCTGTGCTGTCTCTTCCGCCAATTGTTCGGCGGCCTGCCGGTACCAGAGGTCGGCGTAGAGCCCGGCCGCGTCGAGCAGTTGTTCATGCGTGCCGCGCTCGGCGATTCGGCCCTCGTCGAGGACCACGATCTGGTCGGCGTTGACGATCGTCGACAGGCGGTGCGCGATCATGATCGTGGACCGGCTTTCCGCGATCCGGTCGAGGGTGTCCTGGATCGCCTGCTCGGTACGGCTGTCGAGCGCGCTCGTCGCCTCGTCGAGGACGAGGATCGGCGGGTTCTTGAGCAGTGTCCGCGCGATCGCCACGCGCTGCTTCTCGCCGCCCGACAGCTTGAGCCCGCGCTCGCCGACCATCGATTCATACTGGTCCGGTAGCGCTGCGATGAAATGGTCGATCGCCGCCCCGCGGGCTGCGGCTTCGATCTCCGCCTGGCTCGAACCCTCACGGCCGTAACCGATGTTGTAGCCGAGGGTGTCATTGAACAGGACCGTGTCCTGCGGGACGATTCCGATCGCCGCGCGCAGGCTCCTCTGGTTCACCCCGGCGATGTCCTGGCCGTCGATCAGGATTCGTCCGGCCGAGGGATCGTAGAAACGGTAGAGCAGCCGGGCGATGGTCGACTTGCCGGCGCCCGACGGGCCGACGATGGCGCAGCTCGTGCCGGCGGGAATGTCGATGTCGACGCCCTTGAGGATGTCGCGGCCGGGATCGTAGCCGAAGCCCACATGGTCGAAGCGGATTCCGCCCCGGTTGACGGCAAGTGCGGGCGCGCCGGGCTTGTCGACCACTTCCGCCGGAGTATCGAGCAGGTCCCACATCGCTTCCATGTCGATCAGCCCCTGGCGGATCGAGCGGTAGACCCAGCCCAGCATGTCGAGCGGCCGGAAGAGCTGCATCAACAGCCCGTTGATCCACACCACGTCGCCCGGTGTGAAACGGCCCTGGCTCCAGCCCCAGACGGTGAAAATCATCGCTCCCGCCATCATCAGGTTGGTGATCAGCGACTGGCCGATGTTGAGCCAGGCGAGCGATACCTCGTTGCGCACCGAAGCGCGGGCGAAAGCGCCGACCGCTTCCTCGTAGCGCGCCGACTCGCGGTCCTCGGCGCCGAAATATTTGACCGTCTCGTAGTTGAGCAGCGAGTCGACCGCGCGGCCGATCGCCTTGTTGTCGACGTCGTTCATCTGGCGCTGGATGTGGGTCCGCCAGTCGCTCACCTTGCGGGTGAAGGCGATGTAGATGACGACGATCGCCAGCGTCGCGGCGACCAGCCCGGCGCCGAACTTGACGAAGAAGATGACGCAGATCGCGGTCAGCTCGATCAATGTCGGGGCGATGTTGAAGAGCAGGAAATAGAGCATCATGTCGATGCTTTTGGTCCCGCGCTCGACGATCTTGGTCAGCGACCCAGTCCGCCGCTCGAGGTGGAAGCGCAGCGACAGATCGTGGACGTGGCGGAAGACCTTGGCGGCGAGCCGCCGCGCCGCATCCTGCCCGACCTTCTCGAACACCGCATTGCGCAAATTGTCGGACAGCACGCCGCCGAAGCGGGCCGCGGCGTAGGCCAGCACCAGTCCGGCGACCACGGCGAACGCCGCGTGAGCGCTCATCCGGTCGACCGCAAGCTTGAGCGCATAAGGGCCAAGCAAGGTGATCGCCTTGCCGGCGAGCACCAGCATCACCGCCAGGATGACTCGCGCCTTGAGCTCGGCTTCGCCCTTCGGCCACAGCATCGGCAGGAAGCGCCACAAGGCGGCCATGCCGGCGTTCGGCTTCGGCTGAGCGGTGTCGGCGGCCATCCACCCTTAGGTAGGGGACCTCGGAGTGAGCCACAATCGATTCGCAAGGAACCTCGCTTGGCGTCCAAGGGTTTCTCGCCACATGAAATCCGCTCACACCAAAGGCAAAAAGTCGCCCGTCCGCGACGGCGGCCGCAAACCCGATCCCAAGCAGGTCAACCAGGCGACCAGCAAGGAGTTCGAGCGTGAAGGATTGGGCGTCGCTCCCAAGGAGTAAGACCATGTCCGACGTCATCGAACCGATGGTCCACGAGGACCAGCTACCCGGACACGAAAGTCAGCTCGAGCCCAAGCCCGACTGGGAACCGCGTTACAAGGGGTCGGACCGCCTCAAGGGCAAGGTCGCGCTGATCACGGGCGGCGACAGCGGCATCGGCCGCGCGGTTGCAGCGCTCTACGCGCGCGAAGGCGCGGACATCGCGATCCTTTACCTTTGCGAGCATGACGATGCCGCCAAGACGAAGGAGATTGTCGAGAAGGAGAGCCGCAAGGCGATCGCGATCGCCGGGGATATCGGCAGCAAGGAGTTTTGCGAACAGGCCGTCCAGCGAACGATCGATGAGCTCGGCCGGCTCGACATCCTCGTCAACAATGCCGGCGAGCAGCACAGCGACAAGGACATTCGCGACATCAGCGAGGATCAGCTGAAGCGCACTTTCCAGACCAATATCTTCAGCATGTTCTTCCTGACGCAGGCCGCGCTTCCCCACCTCAAAGAGGGAGCCGCAATCATCAACTGCACCTCGGAGACGATGTACGCGGGTTCGAAGCATCTGCTCGACTACAGCGCGACCAAGGGCGCGATTACCGCCTTCACCCGCTCACTCGCCCTGAACTTGGTCGAGAAGGGCATCCGCGTGAACGCGGTCGCGCCGGGGCCGATCTGGACACCTCTCAATCCGTTCGGCGGGCAGGATCCGGAGAAGATTCCGGAGTTCGGCAAGAAGACGCCGATGAGGCGTCCGGGCCAACCGAACGAAGTTGCGCCTTCTTTCCTGTTCATCGCCTGCGAGGACTCCAGCTACATGACGGCGCAGGTACTTCATCCCGACGGTGGCGACACGACGTCGAGCTAGAGGCTTCGACCCGCTGCGGAGCCACTGAACTTCGGCATAGAAGTTTTTTAACTGCTCGTGCATGCGCTGCGGCCCTATGCACAGTCGGACTTCAATTTCCGCAGCAATGGCTGCGTTCCGAAAGGGTGATTTGCGTCGCGCGCGGCAACTTGCCGAGGAACAACTTGCGAAGTCGGAACAGCCGCCACTGCTCCTTCACCTGATGGGGTTGATTGAATGCCGGGCTGGCCGAAACGACGCAGCTCTGGAGTGGCTGAAGCGCGCGTCGGAAGCCGACCCTCAAGATATCGGCATCCGGATCGCCTATGCCCGCTTGCTGGCCGACATGGGGCGGATCCAAGAGGCGCTGGTTGAGATGGAGGAAGGCTCGCGTCTCGCGCTCGCGCGGGTGCTCTCTGACACCGGCCCCAACGCCTCCACCATTTCCGCCGCTAACGTGGTGAATGTGCGGGAGCTGGGCCTGCTACTCGAGCGGTCAAACCAGATTGATGGCCTTCGCCAGCTGCTGGCCGCCACCGAGAAGGCGGGAATCGCGCGGGAGTCACTCGGTTCGCTGTGGGCGTCAGTGGCGCTTCGGGAAGGCCGGCCGGAAGAGGCGAGGCGCCTCTTGCTGCAAGACCATGCCTATTTTGACGACGCACATTGGGACCGGCTGATGACGAAAGTTGCCGATGCCCTCGGCGATTCGGATGAGGCTTTTGCAGCCGCCGATGCGATGAACCGCGCGGCCGCCGGTTATGACGAATGGAGGCGGCGGGCCGCTCATTATCGTTCGCAGATCCGCGCGACGGCCCAAATAGTGACGCCGGAATGGGCATCGCGCATCCCTCATGCCAACCCGGATGAGCGCATCGCCGACCCCGCTTTCGTGGTCGGTTTTCCGAGATCAGGGACGACCCTCCTTGATACCTTCCTGATGGGCCATTCCAAGACATGCGTCATCGAGGAAGGCCGGATGCTCGAGTTGGCGACGGGAATCATCAGCGAGGCACCCGGCGTCGACTGGCCGCCGGAGCTCGTGATGCGTGCCCGCAAGGTCTATGTCGACGAGCTCTCCCGCCATGTGCCGCCGGATTTCACGGGTCTCGTCGTCGACAAACATCCGATGAACATGTTGCGGCTTGCGGTTCTCCATGCGCTGTTTCCCAACGCCAAGGTCCTATTCGCGCAGCGCCACCCGTGCGACGTCGTCCTGAGCGGCTATATGCAGAGCTTCAGGCTCAATCACGCGATGGCCAGCTTCCTCGATCTCGGTGACTCGGCGGACTTGTACGACGCGTCGATGACGATGTGGACGCGCAGCCGAGACGCGGTTCCGCAGCCGATTCACACCGTCGTTTATGAACGGCTAATCGCCGACCCTGGCGCCGAGCTTCGGCCTGCAGTCGAATTCGTCGGCCTGGATTGGTCCGACGAGCTGCTCGATCACGAGGCGACAGCAAGAAGCAGGGGCCTGATTACCACCGCGAGCTTCGACCAGGTGGTGCAGCCGTTGAACAGCGCGCCGAGCGGGCGCTGGCGGAGGTATCGGAAACATCTAGAGCCGGTTCTATCGGTGCTTCTGCCCTGGGCGGAGCGCCTAGGCTACGAAGACTGACCAGAATCGAACTACATTTGTAGCGCGATGTTCGGTTTCGAACACCGACTGACGTCGCGCAGTTCGTAATTTGGGAATTTACACCAACTAGCGGGTCTTAAGACCAGGCGATTTTTGTATCCCCAGCGGCGGATCACTGAAAAATAACGACTTTTTCTAATTGGCACGCCCCGTGCATTGATGATGGCACGGGCCCGATGGTCGGGTCCGACGAATAAGCCAAGGGGTAAATCCAATGTTCTCGATCGCTTCTGTCCGCGAAACCGCCACCATCTTCGCCGGCGCTTTCCTTTCCGCGCTTCTGCTCGTTTCGGCCGCCACTTCGCTACCGATCGCCTGAAGCTCCTCCAATCCAAGGAAACCGAAATGAACGGACGTTTCCTGATCAACCGCGGCGACGGAAAGGTCATGGGCGTCGCCGCCGGTCTTGCCGATTACACCGGCGTCGACCCGACGATTGTCCGCCTCGGCATAATCGCTTTGACCCTGCTGACGGGTCCGGTGATGATTTTCTTCTACGTCGTGACTGGGCTGCTCGCGCCGCATCAATAGGCGCGAGCCGC
>JAICVC010000054.1 GCA_025935515.1 Sphingomonas sp. | reverse complement strand
GCCGAGCGGTAGCCGCTGTCGACGCGCTCGACCGCGCGGGCGATGAGCCCGTAGCTGACGTAGCCGAGCCCCGCGCCGCCATATTCAGGGGGGATGGTCGCCCCGAGCAGGCCGAGCTCGCCGAATTCGCTCATGATCTCGCGGTCGAACCGCTCGTCCAGATAGGCAGAGGTGACCCGCGGCAGCAGCTTCTCCTGAGCATAGCCTTCGGCGGTATCGCGGACGAGCCGCTCCTCGTCGGTCAGCTGGTGATTGAGATCGAACGGATCCTGCCAGTCGAACGGCAGGATGGCTGGCTCGGCCACGGCGTTTGTCCCCGATTGGATGAAGTCGGGGCGCTCTTAGCGGCGGGCCCGCGAACGCGCCACCCCGCCGCTATTTGTCCTTGGCCGCGACCTTCGTCCCGCCGCCCCCGAAGCTCTGCTTGACGGTCATCGAAAAGGTATAATGGCGGTCGCGTTCCCGGAATTCGTTGAAGTTGAATTCCGGCTGCGCGCGATTGGGGAAGAACAGGCGGCGATTGCGCTTCCCGAACGTGTGGTCCGCGTTGAGCGTGATCGACGTCCTTGAACTCGGCCGGTATTCGACGAAGGCGTTCCACGCCGGAGCGCCGTTAAAATTCGTGTCGAACTCATCGGTCCGGAAGAAGGTGGTTCTCCGCTGATCGAAGACCTCGAATCCGTAGGAGAAGGAGCCGCTGTCGCGCCGGATCGTGAGATCCCACTGCCAGTTGGGGAAGAAGCCGCTCCAATTGCGCTTCTCGCCGCTGATCGGATCCTCGACCCGAGTCCGTTGGACCGTGGCCGTGAAATTGGCGCGAAGGCCTTTCCATAGCATCCCCAGCGGCGCATCGAGGGTGAGGCTTGCAAAGCTCCGCGTGCCATTGCCGAGGTTCCCCGGAGCATCGAAGCAAAAGTCCGGATCGCCGGGATGATCCAGGTCGCAGATGAGGACGCGGTCCTGGAGCTTGCTGACGCGGTCATGGCCGAGGTCCAGCTTGAACAGCCCGTCGCCGAACAGCGGATGTTCGACGGTCGCCCGGAATTCCCAGGTCCGCTGCGGCTCCAGGTCCGCGTTGCCGCCGTTGATACGGTTGGCCGATAAGTCGCCAAAACTGATAAAGTCGTAGAAATCGAGCTGGGCGACGGTGCGCCTCACCGAAAGCTGGGTATGCCAGCCGCCGCCCGGTTTCCAATCGACCGTGAAGTTCGGCTTGAGGAACTTGAGCTTGCGCCGGGCGCTCGCATCGCCGCTGACGGTGAGATCCGAATATTCGTACCGCAGCCCCCCGTCGACACGCAGTGCGGAACTCAGCGAGCGGCCAACGTTGACGTAGACCTCGCCGCGCTTCTCCTTGACGTTGGCGTTCTCGATCGGGAGGTCGCGCTTGACCTTGCTGCCGTCCGGTCTGACGATGAGCAGCTCGGTCTCGTTGTCAAGCGTGTTGAGGGCGCCTTCGGCGCCGACTTCGACCGAGAATTTCGCCAGATTCTGGCGGGTCCACGACACGCGACCGATGGTCTCGTTCCGTTGCGCCTGCTGGGTCTGCTCGAACCCGCCGTTCTGGACGCCGCCGTCGTCGATCAGGCGGTCACGCTGAATGTAGGCGTCGAAGTTGTCGCGCTTGCGCCGGGTTGCGAGTCCGACGAGCTTGATTGCCCCGCCGGCGAGGGGCCGAGTGACGTCACCGCCGAGCTCGAAGACCGTATTGTCATAGTCCTGGACGAGGCTGTCGTCGTGAGGCGTGCCGCCGGTTGGCGTGACTCGGTTTCGCTGTAACAGATCGAACTGCCCCGGCGACCAGCGAGCATTGAGCCGGATGGCCTTGTCGCTCGCACGCTCGAGCGCCCAGCTTCCCGACAGATAGGGGTTGAAGTCGTGATAGCTGTTGAACTTGCGCCGGAACTCGACAAGCTCACCGGTGGGCACGTCGACGAACGTGTCGGTGCCTTCCTCATGATTGAGGAAATTGTTGAAGCCGGCCGACAGGTTGATGCTCGATGCGCCGCGGCGAATGAGGGCCGATGCATTGCCGTCCGGTGAGACGGTGCCATCGTAGAGCCGCCTTAGGGTCCCGCTGACGTTCGCGTCGATTCCGCCCGCCGACGACAGGAAGATGTTCAGGACCTGACTCTTCCCCGCATAATCCGAGCCGAAGAGGTCGCCGGGCCCGACCTCGACCTTTGTCACCCGCTGCGCCGGAATGCGGGCGAGCGTGGTTTCGAGGGACTCGGCCTTCGAGCTTGGCCTGGCACCGTTGAACACCACGTTTCCGGCGGCTCCGGCGAACCCTCGCACGTCGACGCCGTTCTGGGCGGCGCCCAGATCGAGTTGAAACCCCGGAACTCGCCGAGCGATGTCGAGCGCCGTGCGCGGTGCATATTGTGTGAAGAACGCCGCGTCGTACGACGTCGTTCGGGCAGTTGGTCCGGATTGTTGAGCTCCTTGCGCCGGCGGTGGCGACTGGGCCGCCGCGGATGTGCCGAGCGTGAGCGCAGCCATCCCGGCCGTTGCGAGCAACAGCGTCCGAACCAATGGAAATCCCCTTAATTTGTCGCGTCGCCAGCTAAGACACCGCGGGGCTGCAAGCGACAAGCGGTCGATCAATCGGCCAACGATTCGACCAATGCGCCTGCCGCGGTCACGAACGGCGGACGCTCAGCGCTTGCGTCCGAACAGCTTGATCTCGACCAGGTCGTTGACCGGCGGCATGGCCTCGCCGGTGCGGACGACCGAACGGACGAATTCGGGCGTGATGTTCAGTGCCTTCAGCTGGACCAGCTTGTCGACCGCCAGGTTGGCGTAGCCGATCCGCCGGTAGCCCTCGATGAATTCCGGCGTGATGTCGAGGGCACGCATCTGGACGAGCCCGTCGCCCGGCACATTGGCGTAGCCGAGGCGCGCGAAGCCCGCGATCCATTGCGGCGTGATGCCCAGCGCCTTGAATTCGATCAGCGACTGGATCGATCGCGGCCGATAGCCGGCGCGGGACATGCCGGCGATGTAGCGGCCATCGACGCCCAGCGCCGCCAGTGCCACGAGATTGTCGATCGACGGAGCCGGATAGCGTGCAGCGGCGATCGCATCGATCATCTCGCGGCGCGCATTGACCGCGGTCAGGGCGAACATCTGGTCGCGGCTCGGCCGACCGATCCCGCGGCTGGCGAGGAGCTGCATGAACGCGGGGTTGGCGGTGAACCGGCAGCTGCCCGAAGCATGTTTGTTGCCGCCGTTGCCGGCGCAATCAACGCGCCCCGCCTCGCGGACTATGGCGAAGTGAAGCGGCCGCGTGCCGGGGTTGCGAAAGGAGGACACCTCCAGGCCGATGAGGTCGGACGGCATGAAGCCGGTCGACCAGTTGTTGTGGTCCCGGTCGCCCCGCTGCTCTTGGAAGCTCGCCTTGATTTTGGCGGGGTCCTTATGGCTTGGCTCCAGCGTGAAGCGGATCCAGTCGGGTGACTGGGCGACGCATGCCGACGAGACTGTGACGAGGGCGCACATCAGCGCGAAAATGAAGGCGAGAGGACGGTTCACGGTCGGTCTCCTTCTTGAAGATGCCGGGCAAGGTTCGCCCGTTCGCCCAGGTGGGCGGCTTAAAATTCGGCTTGCAGGCAGTGACGGTCAGGCGGTCAGCTTATCCGTCCGGATCGGGGTCCCATCCTCGGGGTGAGACCGGGCTGCGCGGCGGTGCGGGCGGCCTGGTGATGCCAAGCGCTCGAAGCTCGACCAGGTCGTCCGCGTCCCTGACCTTGATGCCGGACGCTTTCACGCGCGCCGCGAAGCCGGGGTCGACACCGACCGCGCGGAGCTGGACGAAATCGTCGAGGTCGCCGCGGACGCCGGCAGACCGAAGGGCGCGGACGTACTCGCCGGTCACGCCCACAGCCCGAGCTTCGACCAGTTCATCGGCGGTGATCGATGGGAAGACGGCGGCCAGACTTCGCGCGTATTCCGGAGTGACTCCGACCGCCTTCATGCTGGTGAAATCGCTGAACTCCATGCTGCCCAGGCGCGGGACGGCCGCGCGCATCGCGCCGACATATTCGGGAGTCACGCCGACTGCCTTCATCTCGATGACGCGATCGATCTCTCGATTGCGGCGGCGGTCGGAGCGCGAACCATTTTCATAACTGTAGGTGACCGACTTGGCGCCGTTCGGACCGATAGCGACGATCTTGCGGCGGCCGTTCGCGTCGGGCGGATAGATGGTCGACGTGGCGCCGCTCGGAGCGCGGGCGACGATCGTTCCGTTGGCGCTGTCGACGGTCTCCCCGTTGGGCCCCTCGACATGGAAGTCGCCCTGGCGCTTGACGACTTCCGGCGCGATGGCGCTCGCCGCGGCGACGGCAGTGTTCACACCGGTCGAGACGCCGGTGGCGATGATGTGGCCGAGGTCGGTCGGAACCTCGGGCGCCTCGGCAGTCTCGGGATAATAAGGCTCCAGCGGCTTGCCGGTCGCCGTTTTGGCTGCCGCTGCCAGCTTTGGCGCTTTAGGTGCCGCCGGGGTCAGGGTCACCGCGGCCAGCGGTGCTGCAACGAGCACGGCTCCGGCGAAGACGCCGAGCGCGAACGGCCGCGCCGCCGGGCCACGGACCGACTTCCCGTCGAGCACCCGCGCGACGCGCCGCGCCAGCGAGCTTTTCGACGGCGCGACGCCGTGCGCGCCGAGCAGCAGTCCGGGGCATTCGTGGCGGGCCACGCCGACCAGCAGCTGGGCATAGTCGGTGTCGACGATGTCGGCGGCAAGGACGGTGTCGTCGGCGGTTTCCTCGCGCAGCTGGTGGGCCTCGCGCGCAAGCACCCAGACCAGCGGGTTGAACCAGAACAAGGCGGTGGCAACGCGGGCCAGCAGCAGCTTGAGCCAGTCCATCCGGGCGACGTGGGCGAGCTCGTGGGCGATGATCGCCTCGGCCTCGTCGGCCGCCTCGACCGCGCGGCTGTTGAGCAGAATGACCGGGCGCATCAGACCCCAGCTGATCGGCGAGGCGAGCTCATTGCTGGTGAGCAGCGCGGTGCCGTGCTTGAAGCCCATGCGGCGCTGGGCGCGGGCGAGGGCGCTGAGCCAATGGCCGTCGACCAGCACGTCGGCGCGGGCGCGCAGCGCAATCAGCCGGGCCAGCGCGAGAAAAGTGATGAGAAGCAGGATCGCGGCCGGCACCGCATAAAGCGCGGTCGCAGCGGCCAAGGGGCTGAGCGAAGGCAATACCGGCGCGGTTGCCGGCGCGACGACCGGCGTGGCGTGAGGGACTGCAACGCTGACCGCGGCAGGCGGCGCCGCCGTCTGGACAACCGGGGCGGGCTCCGCCGCGCTGGCGAGCAGGGCCGGGGCCTCCACGTTCCAGCTCGGCAGGACCAACGGCGCGAACGCCATGATCACGAGCGCGAGCAGGCCGATATGGGCGACCCACGACCGCTCGGCGGCGGAGCGTGACTTGAGCAGCTGGAGCAGGCCAAGCGTCAGCCCGGCGATCAGCAGCGACTTCAATGCAATCCCGATCAGGACGGACATTACTGGCCCCCTTTTGCCTTTCGCGCGCGTGCGATCATCTGTTCGAGCTCGCTGAGCTCGTCTTCCTTGAGCTTGTCGGACATGCCGAGCAAGGCGCTGGCGGCGCTCGCCGGCGAGCCGTTGAAGAACACCCGGACGATCTCGCTCAGCGCCGATTTCTTGGCGGCGGTTTCGGAAACGACGGGGCTGTAGAGATAACCCCGCTCGGACTCCGCGCGCTGCACAAAGCCCTTGTCCTCGAGTCGTTTGAGCATCGCCCGGACCGCGGAGCCGCTCAGCTCGACCGGCAGGGCATCGCAGATATCGGCGACTGGGAGGGCACCTCTTTCGTAGAGGATATCCACGATCTGGCGTTCACGGGGCGGCAGCTTGCTGAGCATCTTGGTCCTTTCACGCACGGCAGATTCGCCGCGCTACATTTGTAGTGTGTGCTACATTTGTAGCGTGAACGCAAGCTGAATGTTTAGCAAGGGCGGGGATCTCACGCCTCGCAGTTCGACAGACCGGTCCGGGGCGACTGCGAAGGGTTGGCGGATGGGGTGGGATTCGAACCCACGGACGCTTGCACGTCGCCGGTTTTCAAGACCGGTGCCTTAAACCGCTCGGCCACCCATCCGTCGTTGCCTTGTCAGAGCGCCGGGCGCGGTTTTCAAGACCCGCCGACTTCGTGGCCTGCCCGCAGGTTAGCCCCCGCCCGCATAAACCGCTCGGCCACCCATCCGCACGAGGCCAGCACGATTCAGACAAAAGTGGTCATTTCGCTATGGCGGCTCCAACCCAAAGCAGACACTAGAACAGGACTCAGCTTTCGCGAGCGTATCGTATGAGCTGTCCGATGCCGAAGACCGCCGCCGGAAAACCAATGCATATGCTGAGCGGCACCGCAGCTTGCGATCCATTCGAGCGAGAAGTGAAGTAAAAGAAGGCTCCTGCTAGGCTCGTAATCGCCAACCACTGTACGAACATTGCCTGCGCCGTCGACCGACGACTGACGCGCTCCACAGCGGGCATTTGGATCCATCGGCCGTCCGTTTGCGGCACTGCGTCCACCAATCGCGCCCAGCTTCGCGCACTGATTTTCAGCGAGCCGTTCGCTGGTTTGCCCAGCCGCAGCTTCATCATCGGCAGGAAAAAGCTGCTGCTCTTCTCCGCTTCGATCTCACTCCAGGGGATTTTAAGCGGCTTCTGAAATGGACCAAAAAGGCGCCAAATACCCACGCCCAATCCTGACGGGTATGCTCGAAGCTTCAAGATGCCGCTCAGCGCGACACCCGCGCCCATGGAGCCCGACTGCCCACTCAATTTTAGCAGCGGCTCCTCGGTTCCATCGTCAGCATACCATTCTTGCAGACCGAACCAGCCCGACAGGAAGCCAAGCATCGTTGTGACGACCAGCCACATTCCCACAAAGAAGAAGGGGAAGGCATACGGAAACCATTGCGGAACGCTGTCGTCGGTCACAGCAATTCGATAGCAAAAGAAGAGGCACTGCCAAACGGCGGAGTAACGCGTCCAACTTAGTGTCCGTTTTCCACCCAAAGCAGACATTCGTGGGCTTCCTGGCCTTCCATCAACTGGCGCTCGATTAGGTCCGCCACGCACTTCAAGCGGGTCGGGCCACTTTCGGTTAATCGAGAGCGTCCATTGTGGCCGGGACGGGCTGTGCACCGCGCGCGGTGAACCAAGCTGGCCTCACCGGGGTTTCGCACTTTAGCCTCGGTCGTATTGAGGGAGGGCGTGTTGGGGATGAGCGGCTGGTTGTTCGTGGGGCTGTCCGCCGCATCGATGAGCGCCGCGCCCGCGCCCGTCCAACTCGCGCAGGCCGACCTGACCACGCCGTCCTACGCCGTGCCCCCGATGGACCCGTGGTACGGATACAAGCTCCGTCTCGCGGCGCTGGCCCGGCAGCAGGGCGTCCGCGAACCGACGATCCAGGCGAACGTGCCGAGCCTCACCAGGAACGATCGCGTGATCGAGCTCGAACGCAGCGAGCCGGTCGCGCGGACCAGCAGCGGCGTCGTCGGGGCCCTCGCACCTTATCTCCGCTCCCACGTCACGGCGTCGCTCGTTCGGCGCGGGCAGGCCAATTATTCGGAACATTATAATTCCCTCCGCGCGCTCGAGGCCCATTATGGAGTGGATGCCTCCGTCCTGATGGCGATCTGGGGCCTCGAGACCAGCTACGGAACGGTGACTGGAAGGACGGACCTGCTCGAGGCGCTCGCGAGCCTCGGCTATTACGGCCGCCGTCGCAATTTCTTCGAAGCCGAGTTCGTCGCCGCGCTGAAGCTGATGGATCAGGGCGTGCCGCGCTGGCGGTTGAAGGGCAGCTGGGCCGGCGCGACCGGCTATCCGCAATTCATGCCCTCGGTCGCGCTGCGCCTGCGCGCCGACGGCGACGGCGACGGCTATGCCGACATCTGGTCCAACGAGCTCGACGGCCTCGCGTCGATCGCCATGTACCTGCGCGATGCCGGCTGGAAGCCCAACACGAGCTGGGGGATCGCGGTCCGCACGCCGTCGAACCTCAATCGCGCGGCGATCGTCAGCCGAACCACGGCGCCACGCTGCCCTCAGGTTTATCGGCGCCACAGCCGGTGGCTGACGATGCGCGAGTGGCGGACGCTCGGAGTCGCGCCGCTCGGCCGCTCGCTTCCGGATGGCGAGATGGCGAGCCTGATCGAACCCGACGGGCCGGACGAGACCGCTTACCTGCTCACCGGCAATTACCGGGCAATCCTCGATTACAATTGCTCGAATTTTTATGCGCTCTCGGTCGGGGTTCTGGCGAACGCGATTGCGCGGCGATAGACAGGCTCCGCCACCTTCAATTCGGGGACAAAGAACATTCCGATGCCGCGCACCCTATTTCTCGCCACCGCCGCCTCCTTGTTGCTTGCCAGCGCCGCTCCCGCGGCGGCGCCGCAGTTCGAAACGCCTGCCAATTATGCGTTCCTGATCGATCTTTCGTCGGGGGCGACGCTCTACGCCAAGAATGCCGACGCCCGCATGCCGCCCGCGTCGATGGCCAAGATGATGACCACCGAAGTGGCGTTCGAGCTGATCGACAAGGGCCAGCTGCAGCTCAACAAGATGTGCACCGTGCGCCCCGAGACGTGGCAGAAATGGCACGGGCCGGCGGCGGGCTCGACCATGTTCCTCTCGCCCAACGAGCAGGTCAGCGTCGAGAATCTCCTGCACGGCATCGTGACCTTGTCCGGCAATGACGCGTCGGTCGTGCTGGCCGAATGCATCGCCGGCACCGAGCAGGCGTTCACCGACCAGATGAACGCGCTCGCCAAGCGCATCGGCCTCACCAACAGCCATTTCGGCACATCCAACGGCTGGCCCGACGAAGGGCGGACCTATGTCACTGCACGCGACCTTGCGACACTGGCCCGGGCGAGCATCGAGCGTCATCCGAAACTCTACATGACCTTCTATCCGCGGACGAGCTTCACCTGGGGCAAGACGCTTGGATCGGGGCAGGACATCACCCAGGCCAACCGCAACCCGATTCTCGGCAAGGTACTGGGCGCCGATGGCCTCAAGACCGGGCACACCGAGGAGGCGGGCTATGGCTTCACGGGCTCCGCGGACCAGAACGGCCGCCGCCTGATCGAGGTCCTCGCCGGACTGCCGAGCTGGAATGCGCGGGTCCAAGAATCGACCCGGCTGATCCAGTGGGGTTTTGGGTCCTGGCAGGCCAAGCCCCTGTTCCAGCAGGGCGCGAAGGTCGGCAGCGCGAGGGTTCAGCTCGGCAGCTCCGGCGAAGTGCCGCTGGTGGCGCCGCGCAACCTCGCCGTGACCGTGCCCGCCGGGCTCTCGACCGGCTCGATCCAGACCAGGATCCGCTACAATGGGCCGCTGGTCGCGCCGATCGCCAAGGGACAGGAAGTCGCGCAGCTCGTCGTCACGACCGGTGACACGCCGCCGCAGATCGTGCCCCTGGTCGCCGGCGAGGACGTCGGGCGCGCCGGATTCTTCGGCCGCATCTGGCTCGGCCTCAAGTCGCTGTTCGGGATGGCGTGACGGCACGCGGGAAATTCATCAGCCTCGAAGGCGGGGAAGGGGTCGGCAAGTCGACGCAGGTGAAGGCGCTGGCGGGCGCCCTTCGTCAACGCGGCATTGAGGTGGTGATTACTCGCGAACCGGGCGGAAGCGACGGCGCCGAGCGCATCCGCGAATTGTTGTTGACAGGGAGCGAGGACCGCTGGGGACCGCAAGCCGAAGCCTTGCTGTTCGCGGCCGCGCGCGCGGATCACCTCGACAAGACCATCCGGCCTGCTCTGGATGCCGGGCACTGGGTGCTGGCCGACCGCTTCATCGATAGCTCACTTGCCTATCAGGGCGGAGCCGGCGAGCTCGGGATCGAAGCGGTCCGGTCGATCAACGCGTTCGGAATCGGGGATGATTTCCCCGATCGGACGCTGGTGCTGGCGCTTGCGGAAGGGGGCGCAAGGGCTCGCGCCCGCGACAACGAAGACAGCGACCGGATTGGCGGGAGGCCGGAGGGTTATCACCAGAAGGTCGATTTGGCCTTTCGGCTGATCGCCGCCGAAGAGCCCGGCCGGGTAAGAATCATTGACGCATCGGGGCTGCCCGACGAGGTTACCCAGCGGCTGGTCGACGCCTTGGAGGATCTGCTGCCGTGATCGTCGGCCAGGACCGTGCGGTCGCGCAATTCAGCGAAGCCTGGGCCACGCGCAAGCTCCACCACGCCTGGCTGCTCGCCGGGCCGAAGGGCGTGGGCAAGGCAACGTTCGCCCATGTCGCGGCGAGGCGCGTGCTTGCCGAGGCCGCGGGTCCACCGTTCGATAAGCCAGGCATCGAGACCGACGACGACCACCCGATCGTCAAGCTGGTTGAGGCCGGCAGTCACCCTGACATGCGGTGGCTCGAGCGCATGATCAACGACAAGACCGGCAATCTCAACCGCGACATCTCGGTGAAGCAGGTGCGCGAGCTGGGCGAGTTCATGGGTATGACGGCGGCCCTTTCGCCGTGGCGGGTGGCGGTGATCGACACCTTGGACGAGCTCAACAGGGAAGCCTCGAACGCGCTCCTGAAAATGCTCGAGGAACCACCGGCCAATACCTTGTTCTTCCTCATCAGCCATGCCGCCGGACGGTTGTTGCCGACCATCCGCTCGCGCTGCCGGCGGCTCGATTTCCAGAAGCTCGACGATGACGCCATGACGTCAATCCTCGAACAGCAAACCGAACTGACCGCGGGCGAACGCCAGCGGATCATCTCCCTTGCGGCCGGCTCAGCGGGGAGGGCGTTGGCCTTTGCCGAGCTTGGGCTTGCCAAGTTGGAGGATGCCGCGCTCGCGATCCTGCGTCGGGGCGATCCCACCAATGCACGGCGCTCGGAACTCGCGTCCGAACTGGGCAAGAAGGCGGCCGCCGACCGCTATTCGGCCTTCCTCGACCTGGCCCCGTCGTTGATCGCGCGGGAGGCCCGCAAGCTCGACGGAGTATCGCGCGAACGCGCGCTCGACGCCTATGGCAAGGCGCGCGAGCTCGCGGCGGTCGCGCCGCGTCTGTCGCTCGATCCGGCCGCGACCGTGTTCCAGATCGGCGGAATCCTCGCCGAGGTGGCTGACGCCGGTTCCTTGAAGCGCTAGGCGCGCGCCGCTAGGGCCGGGCCGAGCATGTCCGAGCCGTTCTACATCACCACCGCGATCAGCTACCCCAACGGCCCGCCGCACATCGGCCATGCCTATGAAGCGATCGCCGCCGACGCGATGGCGCGCTTCCAGCGGTCACAAGGGCGCGACGTGCGGTTCCAGACCGGGACCGACGAGCACGGTTTGAAAATGGCTCAGGCAGCGCGGTCGGAAGAATTAGAGCCGCGTGAGTTTGCCGACAAAATGTCGCTTCTTTTCCAAGCGATGTGCGACACTCTTAACGTTTCATACGATCGTTTTATCCGTACCTCGCAGGCCGATCATTACCGGGCCAGTCAGGCGATCTGGACGGCAATGGAGGAGCGGGGAGACCTGTACCTCGACCGTTACGAGGGTTGGTACTCGGTCCGCGACGAGGCTTATTACGAGCCCGAGGAGCTGGTGAATGCCGAGGACGGCGCGAAGCTGTCGCCGCAGGGCACGCCGGTCGAATGGACGGTCGAGGAGAGCTGGTTCTTCCGCCTGTCCAAATATCAGCAGCCGCTGCTCGATCATTATGCCGCCAACCCGGGCTTCATCCGGCCGGAGAGCCGCCGCAACGAGGTCCTCCGCTTCGTCGAGGGCGGGCTCAAGGACCTCAGCATCTCGCGCACCAGCTTCGACTGGGGCGTGCCGGTGCCGGGCAGCGACAGCCACGTGATGTACGTCTGGCTCGATGCGCTGACCAATTACATCACCGGCCTCGGCTATCCCGACGACACCGAGCTGTGGAAGCGCTACTGGCCGGCCAACGTCCACCTGATCGGCAAGGACGTCGTGCGCTTTCACGCCGTCTATT
>JAICVC010000043.1 GCA_025935515.1 Sphingomonas sp. | reverse complement strand
GGATTGGACCGTCCACCAGTGGCTGAAGAAAGCCGTCCTGCTGTCCTTTCGCCTCAACCCGATGGAGCTGATCGGCGGCGGGATCGGCGGCGGGCACTGGTGGGACAAGGTGCCGTCGAAGTTCGCCGGCTGGGGCGAAGAGCAATTCGCCGCCGCCGCCTTCCGCGCGGTCCCCGGCGCGATCGTTCGCCGCGGCGCCTTCGTCGCGCCCGGCGCGGTGCTGATGCCGAGCTTCGTCAACATCGGCGCGCGGGTCGGCGAGGGGACGATGGTCGACACCTGGGCGACGGTCGGCAGCTGCGCGCAGATCGGCAGCAATGTCCATATTTCGGGCGGCGCGGGGATCGGCGGCGTGCTCGAGCCCTTGCAGGCGGGGCCGGTGATCATCGAGGACGATTGCTTCATCGGCGCCCGGTCGGAAGTCGCCGAAGGCGTGATCGTCGAGCGCGGCTCGGTATTGTCGATGGGCGTGTTCCTCGGCGCGTCGACCAAGATCGTCGATCGCGCCTCGGGCGAGGTCCATTACGGCCGCGTGCCCGAATATTCGGTGGTGGTTCCGGGCAGCATGCCCGGCAAGGATGGCGGTCCGGGCCTTGCCTGCGCGGTGATCGTCAAGCGCGTCGACGAGCGCACCCGCTCGAAAACCAGCATCAACGAGCTGCTGCGGGATTAGCCCCTCCCGTCATTGCGAGCGCAGCGAAGCAATCCAGCCTCGCGCCGCTTTGGATTGCTTCGTCGCTATGCTCCTCGCAATGACGGAGCTCGCATAAGCTCAGCTTATTGCCCAGCTTCGGGCATTTGTTGGCGGCCTTGTCGCCCCAGCCGGTATTTCCGCGCGGCCATGAAGCCGATCGATCCCAACGCGTTTGACCGCAAGCAGGCGGAAGCCGCAAAGCCAATCCCGCCACAGGTTGCGCACATGATCCGTGCGCAGATGAACCGCGGCGACTGGTTGATCCTCGGCATCCTCGCCTTGATCTGGGGCGGCGCCTTCTTCTTCATTGGAGTCGCGGTGCGCCACGTGCAGCCGCTGACCTACGTCTGGCTGCGTCTGACCATCGCCGCGGCGGCGATGTGGAGCTTCCTCTACTTCAAGGGCCACAGGCTCGACCTGCCGCGTTCGGCCTGGGGCTCGATCCTGCTGCTGGCGCTGCTCAACAATGCGCTGCCGTTCACCTTGTTCGGCTGGGGCCAGACCCATATCGCGAGCGGCCTCGCTTCGATCCTCAACGCGACAACGCCGATCTGGGGCGTGGTCGTGGCGCATTTCCTGACCCACGACGAGCGGATGAGTCCGCGCAAGATCGCCGGCGTGCTGCTCGGCTTTGGCGGTGTCGCGACGATGATCGGCCCGTCGCTGCTCTCGAGCCTCGGCACCAGCGGGCTTGCGCAGCTCGCCTGCGTCACCGCGTCGCTCAGCTATGCGCTCGCCGCAGTATGGGCGCGCCGCTTCCGCCGCCAGGGCATCTCCCCGCTCAGCGTCACCACGGGCCAGCTCACCGCCGGGGCCCTGATGATGCTGCCGATGTCGCTGTTCATCGACCGCCCGTGGACCCACGCCTTCCCGCCGCTGACCGCGTGGGGCGCGATCGTCGCGCTGGCGCTGTTGTGCACCGCCTTCGGCTACGTGCTCTATTTCCGGCTGATCGAGACGTCGGGCGCAACCAACGCCCTGCTCGTCACGCTGCTGGTGCCGCCGGTCGCGATCCTGCTCGGCGCGCTGTTCCTCGACGAGGTGCTTGCGCCGCAGGATTTCCTGGGGCTCGGGCTGATCGCGCTCGGCCTGGCCGCGATCGACGGGCGGCTGCTCAGCCTTTTCGCGGAGAAGCGCCGGCTTCCGCGAGAAGCTTAGCGGCCTCCGGGCTGGTCCAGTCGAGGTCGCCGACGTAGCGCCAGACTTCCTTGCCGTCGGCGCCGATCAGGATCGAGGTCGGCAGCACGGTATCGGGCCCAAGCGCGCCCGACAGCGCCATCTTGTCATCCTGGTAGGGCTGCAGGGTGCCGAGCCGATGGCTCTTCAGGAAGGCGACGACGGAGGGCTGGGGCCCCGAATCCTGGCTGACCGCGAGCACCTTGATCGCGCCGCTTGAGGCCAGCTTGTCGAGGGTCGGCAGCTCCTTGACGCACGGCGCGCACCAGGTTGCCCACAGGTTCACCAGCAGCGGCTTGCCCTTAAAGTCCGCGAGCTTGGCCGGCTTCCCCTCAGGATCGATGAAGACCGCGTCGGGCGCGGCCTGCCCCTTGTGATCGCGGTGGACGCCCTTGACGCCGACGCCTTCGGGCGAAGCTGCGGCCTGGTTGGTGCTCGCCGGCTGCTCGGCCGGCTTCTGCTGGCAGGCGGCGAGTGCGAAGACGAAGCCGATGATCGGAGAAACGCGCATGGCCTCGCGCTAGCGCATTGGATGATGAGCCGCTACTCGGGACGACATGAGGGCCAAGCGGATTCTCGTCGTCGCCGGTGTTGCCGCGCTTGCCGCGTGCGGGCGGCAGGCGGACCTCAAGCCCGCGCCGGGCCATGCCATGCCGGTCAAGCCGCTGATGGCCCGGACCACGCCGACGGTCGAGCAATTGCTGACCCCGCCGAGCTATGCCCGGCCCGACCGCATCGACGAGCTGGTGAAGAGGTCGCAGCCGCGCCGCGCCGATCCGTTCGACCTGCCGCCGCCGACCGGCGGCACCGCACCGTCGCAGCCGGCTGGCGCCGACCCCGGCACGGTCCCCGACAACACGACTTCGACGACTCCAGGAGACTAGATGCCTGACCGCGTCCGCAAGGCGGTGTTCCCAGTCGCCGGCCTCGGCACCCGCCTGCTCCCAGCCACCAAGAGCATCCCCAAGGAGATGATCACGATCGTCGACCGGCCGCTGATCCAATACGCGGTCGACGAGGCGCGCGAGGCGGGGATCGAGCAGCTGATCTTTGTCACCGGCCGCGGCAAGTCGGCGCTGGTCGACTATTTCGACCAGGCGTTCGAGCTCGAAGCGACGCTCAAGGCGAAGGGCAAGAGCCTCGACGTCCTCGAATGCTCCAACGCGAGCTTCGGCGAGGTCGTGACCGTCCGCCAGCAGCAGCCGCTCGGCCTCGGCCACGCGGTGTGGTGCGCGCGCGACATCGTCGGCGAGGAGCCGTTCGCCGTGCTGCTCCCCGACGAGCTGATGCGGGGCAAGCCGGGCTGCCTCGCGCAGATGGTCGAGGCTTATGAAAAGGTCGGCGGCAATCTCGTCGCGGCGCTCGAAGTGCCGGACAGCGAGACCCACAAATATGGTGTGATCGACCCCGGCGCGAGCAATGGGCGCCTGACCGAGATCCGCGGGCTGGTGGAGAAGCCCGCGCCCGGAAGCGCGCCGTCGAACCTGATGCTCCCCGGCCGCTACATCCTCCAGCCCGAAGTGATGCGCGCGCTCGACGCGCAGGAGAAAGGCGCGGGGGGCGAGATCCAGCTCACCGATGCCATGGCCAAGGTCATTGGCCGGCAGCCGTTCCACGGCTACCGGTTCGAAGGCGAGCGTTACGATTGCGGCAGCGCAACGGGCTTCGTGATTGCCAACCTGGCGATCGCGCTGGAGCGGAGCGACACGGGGCCCGCGGTCAACGATTTCATTTCGTCATTGCGAGGAGCGTAAGCGACGCGGCAATCCATGCGCCGCTGGATTGCTCGCAATGACGATTAGTTACTGCGCCGGGCCTCGGCTAGGCGGTCGCGCAATTCCCCGATCTGGATCGCGCGTTCGACCACCCGCGCGTCGAGCGTCGCATTATCCTCACGGAGTCGCTTGACCGACCGCGCCCGTTCGATCCGCCGTTCGATCCGCGCAATAAGCACCTCGAAATGGAAGGGCTTCAGGATCACGTCGTCGGCGCCTGACTCATAGGCCCGCACTGCTCCTTTGGGCTCAGACTTGCCGGTGATGAGCATGACGGGGATGTCGTTCCACTGCACTTCGCCGCGGATCGCGCGGGCGAGCTCGGCGCCGCTCATCCGTGGCATGTCCAATTCGGCGAGCACCAGCTCGACCGGCAACCGGTAAAGCTCCGCGATCGCCGAAGCGCCGCATTCCGCGGTGCTCACGCGAAAGCCCGCTTCCGCCAGCCGCCGCGCCATCACGCCGAGGTTGGTGCGGTTTGGCTCGACGACCAGAATGCGCGGCCGTTCGTCAGGCGCGGGATGGCGAATCTGCATCCCGCCAGCGCTACGCCGATATGGTTAACGCGGCGTTAGTTGGTACCCGCCGCTATGGCTCCAGCTCGACATCCCAGTAGAGATAGTCGCGCCAGCTCTGGTGCAGATAGTTGGGCGGGAAGGCGCGGCCATGCTCCTGCAGCTGCCAGCTAGTCGGACGGATCGGCTCGCGGTGCAGATGCATGTGTGCTTCGGTCGGAGTCCGCCCGCCCTTGCGCAGGTTGCACGGCGCGCAGGCGGTGGCGACATTCTCCCACATCGTCCGCCCGCCCTGGGCGCGCGGGAGCACATGGTCGAACGTCAATTCCTTGCCCGATCCGCAATAGACGCAGCGGAAGCGATCGCGGAGGAACAGGTTGAACCGGGTGAACGCGGGATATTCGTTGGGCCGGACATAATCGCGCAAGGCGATCACGCTCGGCAGCTTGAGCGCGACGCTCGGGCTGTGCACCTCACGGTCGTAATGGGCGACCACGTCGACGCGCTCGAGGAACATCGCCTTGATCGCGGTCTGCCAGGGCCACAGCGACAGCGGGTAATAAGACAAAGGCGTGTAATCGGCGTTGAGCACCAGCGCCGGGCAGCTTTCGGGATGTCGGATCAGCTCGGGATGATACATGCGAGCGACAAAGCCTTTCGTTCGGTTCGAACCGAACTGCAGCTCCCCGGCCCCGTCGCACATGCCCAATCAAGGGCTAGGGAGGAGAGGGCATGCACGGCCCATCTTCCCTTGTTGCCCACCGGATGCCAACCCGGCGTGACATGCCTATGACACCACTTTCAACGACTCTCGGTCAAGAGTCCTTTCGGCAACACTACCAATGATCGTTACCCGATTTGCGCCCTCGCCCTCGGGAAGGCTGCATCTCGGGCATGCGTTCAGTGCCGCCATAGGCCACGCCAAAGCGCGACAGGCCGGAGGAAAGTTCCGCCTGCGCATCGAAGACCTCGACCAGACGCGTTGCAAGCCGGAATTCGTCGCCGGCATCACCGAAGACCTGCGCTGGCTCGGCCTCGACTGGGATGAGCCGGTGCTGGTCCAGTCGCAGCGCACAGCCGCCTATCAAGAAGCGCTCGATGACCTGAAGGCACGCGGACTCGTCTTCGCCTGCTTCTGCACCCGGGCCAACATTGCTCAGTCGCTGACCGCGCCGCACGGCGATGCGGCTACCTCTTATCCGGGCACCTGCCGCGCCTTACCGGACGATCCCGAACGGCGCGCAACGTCACCACACTCCTGGCGGTTGAACTCGGGCAAGGCGCTCGAACTAACGGAGTTGCCGACGTGGACCGAAGTCGGCGGCAAGCAGTTCCAGGCGAGGGCGATCGACATCGGCGACGCGATCCTTGCCCGCAAGGACGCGCCTGCGTCCTACCATCTCTCCTGCGTGGTCGATGATGCCGCAAGCGGCGTAACGCTGGTCGTGCGCGGCGCCGACCTCAGGCCCTCGACGCCGATCCAGCGCCTGCTCCAGGAGCTGCTCGGCCTGCCCCAACCGACCTACCTGCACCATCCGCTAGTCACCCACGAGGACGGCCGCCGCCTCGCCAAGCGCGAGCTGGCGCCGACGCTCGCGGCGATGCGCGAAAGCGGCGTGGACGGACTGGAGCTCGACGCCGACCTCCTCGCTGGCAAGCTTCCCCTTGGTTTCACATTTCGCGAGGGGTAGAGCGCCGCCATGACACCCATCCTGACAGTCCTGCTTCTTCTCGCCATGGCGGCGACGGCTTACGTCCTCGTCCGCGGGGTGATGGCCATGGCGTCGGGCAAGGACGTGACCGGCGAGCGGCAGCAGCAATGGATGCGCCGCCGGGTGCTGTTCCAGGCGGTCGCGATCGTGATCGTCATCCTGATCCTGGTCGTGGCCGGCAGCTCGGGCAGCTAAGCGAACAGGCGTTGGTCAAGCTCAACAAGATCTACACCAAGACTGGCGACGGCGGCATGGCCGGGCTGGTCGACGGCAGCCGGGTCAGCAAGTCGAGCCTGCGCATGGCCGCGATCGGCGAGGTGGACGAAGCCAATGCCGCGATCGGCGTTGCCATTGCCGCGCTGGCTGGCGGCGAAGTCGCGGGCAAGCTCCTCCGCATCCAGAACGACCTGTTCGATCTCGGCGCGGACGTCGCCACCCCCGGCGAAGTCGAGGGCGCGCTGCGGATCGTTCCCGCCCAGGTCGAGCGCCTCGAACAGGAGATCGACGCGATGAACGCGGACCTCGCGGCGCTCACCAGCTTCATCCTGCCGAGCGGGTCGGGCGGCGTGTCCGCGCTGCATCTCGCCCGCGCAATCGTCCGCCGGGCAGAGCGCGCGGCGGTCGCGCTTGATCAAGCGGAACCGCTGAACCCGCACCTGCTCGCCTACCTGAATCGGCTGTCCGACCATCTCTTCGTCGCGGCCCGGCTCGTCGCCTCAGGCGAAGGCGGCGACGTTCTGTGGCAGCCCGGCACCACGCGGACGTAGGCAGGATCGTGGCTGGGCGACTTTAGGGCTGATTTGAGCTAGAGCGATGCCGATGGCGACCCAGGCCCATCTCGAGCCCGCCGGGACCGTCGCCGCGCGGCTGTTCGCGACGCGCCGGCTGACGCTCGACCTTGCCGCGCCCTTGAGCGACGCCGACGCGACGATCCAGCCGTTCCCCGACGCCTCGCCGGCCAAGTGGCACCTCGCGCACACGACCTGGTTCTTCGAGACCTTCGTGCTACGCGACCATGTGCCCGGCTACACGCCGTTCGACCAACGCTACGCCTTCCTGTTCAACAGCTCTGACGATGCCGAAGGACCGCGCCACGCGCGGCCGCGCCGGGGCATGCTGAGCCGGCCGCCGCTGGACGAGGTGCGAAGCTACGGCGCTCATGTCGATGCCGCGCTGGAACGGTCGCTGGAGTCATTGCCGCCGGCCGCGTTCGATTTGGTCGAGCTGGGGATCAACCACGAGCAGCAGCACCAGGAGCTGCTGCTTACGGACATTCTCGCCACGTTCGCCGAGAACCCGCTGGAGCCGGCCTATGGCGAACTTCCGCCGCCGGCCTGCTGCGCGGTCGAGCCCCTGAGCTGGCAGCGCGGCCGCGAAGGCATCGTCGAGATCGGCGCACTCGACTCCGGCTTCGACTTCGATTGCGAGCGCCCGCGCCACCGCGTCTTCCTGGCGCGCCACGAACTCGCCAACCGCCGCGTCACCAACAAGGAATGGCGCGAGTTCATCGCCGATGGCGGCTATTCGACCCCGGCCCTGTGGCTCTCCGACGGCTGGGCCTGGGTGCAGCAGGAAGGAATTGCCGGTCCCCTTTACTGGCGCGAGGACGGCACCGAATTCACGCTCGGCGGCCGCCGCGAGATCGATTGGGCGGCCCCGGTTTCGCATGTCAGCCTTTACGAAGCCGACGCTTATGCCCGTTGGGCTGGGTCCCGCCTCCCGACCGAAGCCGAATGGGAGGATTTCGCCGCTTCTTCCGATTCGAACATGGGCAATCAGCTCGACCATGCCGCGCCGGTGGTTCCCCGCGCCGGCGGCGGGATGTTCGGCGACGGATGGGAATGGACCCGCAGCGCCTTTGACCCCTACCCAGGCTTCGCGCCGGGCGCTGGCGCGGTCGGCGAGTACAACGGCAAGTTCATGTCCGGGCAGCTGGTGCTGAAGGGCGCGAGCTGCGCAACGCCGCGGGGTCACAGCCGCGCCTCGTACCGCAACTTCTTCCCGCCAACGGCGCGCTGGCAATTTACGGGGGTCCGGCTTGCTCGCGACGCTTGATCAGCAGGCGCGGCAATTCCGCGACGATGTGCTCGCCGGGCTGTCGGCGCCCATTCCCGCGGTGCCCGCGCGCTGGCTCTACGACCAGCGGGGCTCCGAGCTGTTCGACCGGATCACGCGGCTTCCGGCCTACTATCCGACGCGGACCGAGATGGGCATCTTCGACGAGATCATGCCCGAGGTGGCGGCGCGCGTGCCGAAGGGCGCGGTGGTGGTCGAGTTCGGCGCGGGATCGCAGACCAAGACGCCGATCCTGCTCGAGGCCGTTTCGCCCGCCGCTTATATCCCGGTGGACATCTCCGGCGATTACCTGGAGCAAAGCGCGGTCGAGCTGCAGCGGCTGTTCCCCAGGATCGAAGTGGTCCCAGTGGTCGCCGATTTCGCGCGGCCGTTCACGCTTCCGGGCGGTTTCGCGCATCTGCCGAGGCTCGGCTTCTTTCCCGGTTCGACCATCGGCAATTTCGTGCCGTGGAGCGCGGCCGATCTGCTGCGCCATTTTCGCGCGCTGCTCGGCGCCGGCTCGCAGCTGCTGATCGGCATGGACCGGGTGAAGCCGGTCGAGCGGCTGATCGCCGCCTATGACGATCCGGAAGGGGTGACGGCCCAGTTCACGCTCAATCTTTTGACCCGCATCAACCGCGAGCTCGACGGCGACATCCCGGTCGACGCCTTTCGCCACGAAGCGCGCTGGAACGACATGCTCTCGCGCATCGAAATTCACCTCGTGGCGAAGCGGGACGTGGCGTTCATCGTTGCAGATCATTCTTTCGCTTTCGCGAAGGGCGCCTCCATCCACGTCGAGAACAGCCACAAATATGATCCGCGCGGCGCGCGCGTCCTGTTGCTTGCAGGCGGCTGGACCCCGCTGGTCGAATGGTCCGACGCGGCTGGCGACTTCGCCGAAATCCTGGCGATTGCCGAACCGGAGAGGTTTGCGCCGTAACGGCGGCCCCGCTAAGCCGGCCCAATGCTGATCGCTCTCGTCGACATTGCCAACCTGCTGCTTAGCGTCGTCACCTGGATCATCATCATCCAGGTGATCCTGAGCTGGCTGTTCGCTTTCAACATACTCAACACCGGCTCGAACGGGGTTCGCCAATTCGCGGTCGCGATCGACCGCATCACTGCGCCGCTGTACCGGCCGATCCGGCGGATCCTGCCCGATTTCGGCGGCATCGACTTTTCGCCGTTGGTGATCCTGATCCTGATCCAGGTGATCAAGAAGCTGCTGTCGGGCGTCGTCACCCAATATTATATCGGCGGATGACCGCGATCCGGATCGACGGCAAGGCTGCGGCGCAGGGGATCCGCGACCGCGTTGCCGCACTCGTCCCCGCGTTCCAGGAGCGGATCGGCCGCGCGCCTGGGTTGGCCACGGTGCTGGTCGGCGAGGATCCCGCGAGCGCGGTCTATGTCCGATCGAAAAACCGGTCGACCGCCGAAAGCGGCATGGTCAGCTTCGCGCACAACCTGCCGGTTACGACCAGCGAGGACGACCTTCTGCAGCTGGTCATCGACCTCAACGCCGACAGCCAGGTCGACGGCATCCTCGTCCAGCTGCCGCTTCCATCGCAAATCGACGCGACGCGGGTGATCGAGACGATCGACCCGGGCAAGGACGTCGACGGCTTCCATCCGGTGAACGCCGGCCGGCTTGCGTCCGGACTTCCGTCGCTGGTCCCCTGCACGCCCTTGGGCTGCCTCTATCTGCTCAAGCAGGAACTTGGCGACCTCACCGGGCTCGATGCGGTGATCGTCGGCCGCTCGAACATCGTCGGCAAGCCGATGGCCCAGCTGCTGCTGGGCGAGCATTGCACCGTGACCATCGCCCATTCTCGCACCCGCGACCTGCCCGGCGTCGTCCGCCGCGCCGACATTGTCGTTGCCGCCGTCGGGCGGGCCGAGATGGTACGCGGCGACTGGATCAAGCCGGGTGCGACCGTGATCGACGTGGGCATCAACCGCGTGCCGACCGCCGAGGGCAAGGCCCGACTGGTTGGCGATATCGCGTATGATGAAGTCGCGGGAGTCGCCGGCGCGATCTCACCGGTCCCCGGCGGGGTCGGGCCAATGACCATCGCAATGCTGATGCGCAACACCCTGGTCGCCGCGCACCGCCGCGCCGGCCTGCCAGACCCGGAGGGATTATGATCGCTGCACTGTTGCTTGCTGCCGCCCCCGTCGCGGCGAAACCGGCCCCGGCGATGAGCGCGATCGACGCCGAGCTCGCGTTCGCGCGCGATGCCAAACGCATCGGCCAGTGGAGCGCGTTCCGCAAATGGGCCGACAACGACGCGGTGATGTTCACGCCGCAGGCGGTTTGGGCGCAGACCTTCCTCAAACCGCTCAAGAACCCGCCCAGCGCGATCGCCTGGCGCCCGGCGCACAGCTTCGTTTCGTGCGACGGACGCACGGCGGTCAACACCGGTCCCTGGTTCACTCAGGACGGCAAGCCCGGCGGCTATTTCACCACGGTCTGGCAGCGGACACCGCGAGGCTGGCGCTGGGTCTATGACGGCGGCGGTCCGTCGAGCGGTTCCGCCGCGACCGGCAAGCCGCAGACCCATCGCG
Organism: Sphingomonas sp.; assembly: GCA_025935515.1. Taxonomy (GTDB): domain Bacteria; phylum Pseudomonadota; class Alphaproteobacteria; order Sphingomonadales; family Sphingomonadaceae; genus Sphingomicrobium. The sequence goes on along the minus strand of JAICVC010000043.1, from coordinate 2,938 downwards.
GCTCGTGCCGGATCAAGGCGCCGGGCGCGCCGATCCCGCCCCCGCCGCCGCTGAGCGCGAAGCAGGCGCGCACCACGCCGGAGGACAATGGCCGCGGCCAGTCCGCCGACAAGACCCTGGGGTGGGACTGGAAGGTGGACAAGGACGGCTCGCGCAAATTCCGCGTCTACCAGTGGAAGGGCGGCCGTTACGCGCAGGTGCTCTACAACGACATTCCGGCGCCACCCGCCCGATGATGGAGCTGTTCGGCTCGGCGCTCGTCACCTTCCTGGTGATCATCGATCCGCCGGGCTGCGCGCCCATCTTCGCGAGCCTGACGCGGGGAACGCCGCCCGCGCATCGCCGGGCGATGGCGATCCGCTCGTCACTGATCGCCTGGGCGATCCTGATGTTCTTTGCGTTGCTCGGACGGCCGATGCTCCACGCGCTGGGGATCAGCCTGGCAAGCTTCCGCATCGCCGGCGGGATCATGCTGTTCATGATCGCGCTCGACATGGTGTTCGAACGCCGCACCGCGCGGCGCGAAAGCCGGGCCAGCTCGATCGAGGGCACCCGCGAGGCGGAGGACGTCAGCGTGTTCCCGATGGCGATCCCGATGATCGCCGGCCCCGGCTCGATCGCGAGTGCGATGCTGTGGGTCTCGCGCGCCGACGATGCACTTCACGTTGCCGTCGTGCTTGCCGCGATCACCGCAGTCATTCTGATCACGTTGGTGACGTTGCTCGCCGCCGGTCCGCTGATGCGGCTAATGGGAGACAAGGTCGAAGCGATGATCACGCGCATCCTCGGCGTGATCCTCGCAGCGCTCGCCGCGCAGTTCATCGTCGACGGGCTGAAGCAAAGCTTCCCGCAGGTGCTAGGCTAAGCTCAGCCGGTTACCTTCCACATCCGGAACGGCGAGTCCTTGGGGAGCGCGACCGGCGTCAGCCAGTCAGGAACCTTGCCCTTCTGCAGCTGCGCGTAAAATCCCCTTGGCGTTTCCGCCATGAAAATGGTGGTGGTGGAGCTGTACGGGCAGCTCAGCACATAATCGGCGCGATACTTGGCCGCGAGCGCGTGCGCCTGCTCCGCCGAGCCGCGCCAGAAGTTCATCACGTCGGCGATCTGCTGCCCATTGCGGTGATAGGGGCCGGTGATGGAATCATGGTGAGTGACCGTGATCAGGCGCGGCCCGAGATCGACGAAGGTCATGACGATGCCCTTCGGCTGAAGCGCAACCGGCCGCAGGCCCCACATCGATCCGCACAGCCGGTTGGCTTTGCCGATCTGGGCATCGCGCAGGCTCGGCCTGGGCTCCGGGATCCAGTCCAGGACGGACGGGACGGCAGCGCCCGCGCCGACGATGAACAGCACTGCCGCGCCGAGCACTCGGACGACCGAGCTGTTGCTGGTCCAGATGCGCGGCAGCAGGAACCAGATGATCGCCGCGCATCCGACGACCGCCATCATCTGCGCCGCCGGTCCGGTCCGTACCTGCCACAGGAGCAGAGCCGAGGCGACCAGCCCGGGGACCGCGGCGCCGATCACCCGCCGCAGGGTTTCGAGGTCGCGGCGGCGGCGCCAAATGATCAGCCACCAGCCGATCGCGCCGGTGATCGGCACGGCGACGATCAAGGTCGCGATCCGCCAGCCGTGACGATAGACCGGCCGGGCTTCCTTGACGTGGCTGAGCCACAGCCGCTCGACTTCGGGCGACACGCCCTCGAGCCGTTGCAGGCAGTGGGGCCAGACCAGGGCATGGAAACCCGCGACGATGATTCCAGCGCCCACGGCCAGCGCCAGCCGCCGCTTCCAGTCGCCCGGCGACACCCAGGCGAGCGCAAACATCAGCGCACTTCCGATCAGGGCGTCCGACAGCCACACCGGCGACAAGGCGTCGCAAACCGCGTTCCAATTATCGTTGGACGCGAACAGCAGGAAGGCGAGCGCCGTGCCGCCGCCGAGGGACACGGCGTAGGCCCGAAGCCGCTCGCGCTCGTCCGCGTCGTCAACCCAGAACAGGACCATCGCGACTCCGGCGAGGGCCAGATAGATCAGCATCTCGAGCCCGATTGCGAGCGACAGGGCAGTCGAGATTCCGAGCGTGAGGCCGCCGCGTAGGCGGTGCGGATCGGCAATTGCCGAAATGCTGAGCGCCAGCAAAGCGAGTTGCCAGCCGTGGTGGTCGATCCGCTCGGGCTGGAACATGCCGTTGGTTGAGGCCGCAAAGAACAGCGCCAGGAAGGCGAGCGGGTAGGCCGTCGGACCGAGCAGCCGGCGCGCCGTCAGTGCCAGCGAGAATAGCAGCAGCAGGTAGGGCAGAAGCGGTGCAATCGCGACCGCCCAGCGTTCGGCGCCGGGACCGCCGAGGAAGGGCCGCAAGCCGAGGATCAGCCCGGCGATCGGCAAATCGACCAGCCGCGACCAGTGGATGTTGGCGCCGAGCGGCGGGTTCAGCCGGTGCTGGCGAAGGTCGTACCAGCCCTGGCCGTGGAGCAGCCCACGGACCTGCATCATCCGCAGATTGTCGTCGGTGTCGCCGAGCCCGAACCAGCGGATCTGATTGTACTTGCTGAAGATGAACCAGGCGCAAAACCCGAGCCAGACGAGAAGGACGATCCACTTCCAGTGGCGCTCGACCAGCTCGAGCGCCCGCCGTTCGAACTCCTCCTCCTTGCCTTGGGTCATTTTTCGGGCTGTAGCCAATGGACTTCAAACGGCAAGCAGCGGGGCATGGCGACCAGATTAAACTTTCCCCACGAGACGTTCGGCCAGTTGGTGCGGTTCGCGATTGTGGGCTTCTCGCTCGCTGCGGTCTATTCGGCGATCTACTGGTATCTCGCCACTTATGTTATGACGCCGGTGCTGGCGGTGGTCATCGCCTTCCTGGTGACGGACATCATCGGCTTCGTCATCCAAAGCCACTGGAGCTTACGCGATCACTGCGCGCGAGAGGATC
>JAICVC010000128.1 GCA_025935515.1 Sphingomonas sp. | reverse complement strand
GCTGCGGCTCCAGCTCATCGAGCAGGTCCTCGCGGACATATTCGTTCATTTCGGCGAGCACGTCGGGGCTGACGATGCCGGCGAGCGCCTTGACCAACCCCTCGCGCTCGTCGCTCCGCGCGAGCTCGATCAGGTCGGCGACGTCGGCGGGATGGAGCGGCGCAACGAGCTTCCGGGCGGTCTCGTCATCGCCGGCATCGACGGCATCGAGGACCTTGTCGACGAATTCGGGACGCAGCCGGTCTTCCTCGTCCACGGGGGACGCGGAATCCCTCGGGGCAGCGGCGGCGATCGGGTCGCTCTCGCTCACTTGTCCGCTCCCTCGATTGAACCTTGCGCGGCCCTCCTATGGTCGCGGCCGCTCTGGCGCAACCACCGCCGCGCCCCTAAATCGCGCTCTTCAAGAAGCTTTGACCAGGAGTTCATGACATGGCCGACGGCGACCGCCTGACCCTTTCCCTTTCGAGCGGCGGCGATGTCGTCATCAAGCTTCGGCGCGACCTCGCGCCGGGCCATGTCCAGCGCATCACCGAGCTTGCCAACGACGGCTTTTACGACGGCGTCGTCTTCCACCGCGTCATCCCGGGCTTCATGGCGCAGGGCGGCGACCCGACCGGAACCGGCACCAGCGGCTCCAAACTGCCCAACCTCAAGGCAGAGTTCAGCCGCGAGCCCCACGTCCGGGGAACCGCATCGATGGCGCGCACCTCGGATCCCGACAGCGCCAACAGCCAGTTCTTCATCTGCTTCGACGATGCCCGCTTCCTCGACAACCAATACACCGTCTGGGGCCAGGTCGAGAGCGGCATGGAGCATATCGACGCGCTCCCAGTCGGCGAGCCGCCGCGCGAGCCGGGCAAGATCGTCAAGGCGACCGTCTCTTGAGTAACCGCCCGTCATTGCGAGCGGAGCGAAGCAATCCAGGAGCGTTGAAGCTGAATTGCTTCGCCGCCTTCTGCTTCTCGCAATGACGAAGGTCGCCCTGATCACCGGCGCCTCGGCCGGGCTGGGCGTCGAGTTTGCGCGCCAGCTGTCGAAGCGCGGCCACCGGCTGGTGCTCGCCGCGCGGCGGAAGGAACGGCTCGACGAACTGGCGAAAGAGCTCGGCAATGCACGCGCCATCGGGATCGATCTCTCGAAAGCCAACTCCGCCGCAAAATTGCTGTCCGAACTGGAGTCCAATGGCGAGGCGGTCGACCTCCTCGTCAACAATGCCGGGTTCGGCCTGATCGGCCGCTTCGCCGAGCTCGACGCGAAGCGCCAGCGGCGGATGATTGATCTCAACGTCGGCACCCTCGCCGACCTCTGCCGGGCGGTCGCGCCGGGGATGATCGAGCGGAGGTCCGGCGGGATCATCAACGTCGCCTCGACCGCGGCTTTTCAGCCGGGCCCCAAGATGGCGGTCTATTTCGCGACCAAGGCCTTCGTTCTGTCGCTGAGCGAGGCGTTGCACGAGGAGCTGAAGCCGCACGGTGTGCGTGTCACCTGCCTCTGCCCCGGCCCCACCCGCACAGAATTCGGCGAGGTCGCCGGCTTTGGCGGCAACGGCCTGTTCGATCGGGTGGCGATGGAGTCGCCCGCAGTCGTCAAGGCGGGCCTCGATGGCCTCGACAAGAACAAGGCCGTGGTGATTCCGGGGATCGTCAACAAGGCCGGCGCCTTCAGCAGCCGCCTCGCGCCCCGCTCGGTGGTTCGCAAAATCGCGGGGTCGATCAAATATTGAAGCACCAATTGAACCGCGCCGCTGTGCCGCCGTTACGGTTACGGTATGAGGGCGCGGGCCAGGAGAAAAAATGCCTGACACAGAAACGATCGATCGCGTGACCTCGCGCAAGGTGCAGGTGGCAAGCCTGCCGCCGGCCGACAGCGGCCGCGGCTTCGCCCGCCTCCCCGACAAGCTGATGGCCGAGCTCGGCCTCAACGAGGGCGACGTGATCGAGATCCTCGGCAAGCGCTCCACCGCCGCACGAGCGATCCGGCCCTACGGAGAGGACGAGGGGATCGACATCATCCGCCTCGACGGCCTGCAGCGCGCCAACGCCGGCGTCGGCTCGGGCGATTTCGTCGAAGTCCGCAAGGCCGAATCCAAGCCAGCGACGCGCGTGGTGTTCGCGCCCGCGCAGCCCAACGTCCGGCTGCAGGGATCCGCCGAGGCATTGCAGCGCACCTTCGCCGGCCGGCCGCTAGTGGAAGGCGACACGGTCGCGACTGCCGGGCACCAGCGCATCAATGCCGACATGCCCGACCACATCCGCCAATTGCTCAACGCGCCGGCATTCGCGCTTCAGGAACTCCGGCTGGTCGTCGTCTCGGCCACCCCCAAGGGCATTGTCCACATTGACGGCAAGACCGCCGTCGAGCTGCTGCCTGAGTTCACAGCGAAGGACGGGCAGCGCCGCGCCGATGTCACTTACGACGACCTCGGCGGCATGCGCGGCACGATCGACGCGCTGCGCGAAATGGTCGAGCTGCCGCTGCGGCATCCCGAGCTGTTCCAGCGCCTCGGGGTCGACCCACCTAAGGGCGTCCTCCTCCATGGACCGCCCGGGACCGGCAAGACACTGCTCGCGCGCGCCGTGGCCAATGAGAGCGCCGCGAAATTCTTCCACATCGCCGGCCCCGAGATCATGGGTTCGGCTTATGGCGAAAGCGAACGGCGCCTGCGCGAAATCTTCGAGCAAGCAGCTCAAAGCGCGCCCTCGATCATCTTCATCGACGAGATCGATTCGATTGCGCCCAAGCGCGGTCAGGTGTCGGGCGAAGCCGAGAAACGGCTCGTCGCCCAGCTGCTGACCCTGCTCGACGGCATGGAGCCGCGGCAGAACACGGTGGTCATCGCGGCGACCAACCGCCCGGAAGCGCTCGACGAAGCGCTGCGGCGGCCCGGCCGGTTCGATCGCGAGATCGTGATCGGGGTCCCCGATCAGCCGGGACGCCGCGAAATCCTCGGCATCCACACGCGCGGCATGCCGCTCGGCAACGACGTCAATCTCGACGAGCTGGCCCGGCGCACGTTCGGCTTCGTCGGCGCCGACATCGCCGCGCTTGCCCGCGAAGCGGCGCTGGAGGCGGTGCGGCGCATCATGCCGAAGCTCAATCTCGCCGAGGAGACCATCCCGACGGAAATCCTCGACACTTTGTCGGTCGAGCTCAAGGACTTCGAGAATGCGCTGAAACGCGTGCAGCCCTCGGCGATGCGCGAGGTGATGGTCGAAGCCCCGACCATCCGCTGGGACGATGTCGGCGGCCTCGACGCGGCACGGGATCGCTTGCGCGAAGGTGTCGAGTTGCCGCTGAAGCATCCCGATGCCTTCCGCCGGCTCGGGATCAGGCCGGCGAAGGGTTTCTTGCTCTATGGACCGCCGGGTACGGGCAAGACCCTGCTGGCCAAGGCCGCGGCGCGCGAAGCCGAAGCCAATTTCATCGCCACCAAGTCGTCGGACCTGCTGAGCAAATGGTATGGCGAGAGCGAGCAGCAGATCGCGCGGCTGTTCAACCGCGCCCGCCAGGTCGCGCCGACGATCATCTTCATCGACGAGCTCGACAGCCTGGTCCCGGCGCGCGGCGGCGGGCTCGGTGAGCCGCAGGTGACCGAGCGCGTGGTCAATACGATTCTCTCGGAAATGGACGGCCTGGAAGAATTGCAGAATGTCGTGGTTATCGGCGCCACCAACCGGCCGACCCTGATCGACCCCGCGTTGCTGCGGCCTGGCCGATTCGACGAGCTGATCTATGTCGGGACGCCCGACACCGCCGGCCGGCGCCGGATCCTGGCGATCCACACCCGCAACATGCCGCTCGCCGATGATGTCGACCTCGAAAGCATGGCCCAGCGGACCGACCGCTTCACCGGCGCGGACCTCGAGGACCTGGTACGCCGCGCGGGTCTCACCGCGCTTCGCCGAGGGCTCGACACCGGTAAGGTCACCAAGGCCGATTTCGAGGCCGCCCTCGGCGAGACCCGGGCATCGGTAACGCCGGAGATGCTCGAGGAATATGACCGCATCCAGGAAACCCTGAAGAGCGAAGCGACGCGGCCGATGGGCGGTATCGGGTTCGTGCTTCCAGGCATGCTCCGGCCCAAGGAGGGCGGCAAGCCCTAGACCGCGAGCCGGTGGCGCCCGACCGCGGCAAGCGCAAGCAGAAGCAAAGCGAAGGCCGCAAACGGCAGGTCGTGCTGCCAGCCGTACAGGCCGATGCCGAGCGCTGGGGCGAGCACGTAGCTGATTCCGTTGGCGGCGGTGATCACCCCGGCGACGGCGCCTTGCTCGGCGAGCGGCACAGCGAGCGAGGCACCGGCGGTAAAGCCGGGCCGGGTAAAGCCAAAGCCCAGCGAGGCCACCGCGAAGCCGATGGTGATCCCGTAGAGCTGTTGCGACAGCATCGTGCCGAAAAGCCCCACCGCCGCGATCAGCGCGCCCCACAAGATCAGCGAGCGGGGAGTAAGCCCGAGCCGCGGAATCAAACCCCATTGCGCGCCGAGCGTCGCGACCGCGCCGGCCATCATGACGATGGCGATCGGCCCTTCCGACCCCGATGGCGAAAGATGCAGCCGGTCGATCACGAAAAAGCCGATGCAGGTCAGCGTCGCCGCCTGGGCATGGCCGGCCACGACCCCAGCAACGATCCAGGGCCTGACGCGCGGGTCTTTCCAGCTGAGGCGTTTGAGCCGCCGCGGGCTAGTGGCGGCGACGACGCTGGCGCCGGTCGGAGTCGTCGCCAGCGACGGGTAGCTCATCGCCGCACCATGGCCGAGGCGGCGCCCGGTGCGGTCGTTCGGCAACCACAATTGGATCGCGGCGAACACCGCCGCGGCAATCACCGCGAAGGCGAAGAGCGGCCCGGCCAGGCCGACGACCGGCAGGACGAACAAGGGCGCGACCGCCGGGCCGATGATCGTGCCGAGGCCGAACGAAGACGACAGCGCCGACAATGCGGCGACGCGGCCGCTGCGCCGAGTCTTCGAGGCGAGATAGGCCTGGGTCGCGGACGGTGTCGCGCAGCCGAGCCCGCCGTATATCGCGCGGAACACCGCAAACAGGCTGAATGTCAGCGCGCCGCTCAGCCAGCCGCGCAGCCCTCCGAACAGTGCGATGCCGCACAAGGTCATCGACAGAATGAATCCGCTCACGCCCATCATCGTCAGCGTCTTGCGTCCGTGGCGATCGCTCTTCTCGGCCCAGTAGGGCGCGAGCAGCACCCACAGCACCGCCGACCAGGTGTAAGCGATGGCGACGTAGAAATCGTCGATCCCGATCTCGCGGCCGATTGCCGGCATCACCGATTGCAGCGCGGTGTTACCCGCGGCGGCGACAAGCATCGCGGCATAGAGCAGCAGGAAATGGGTCGTGGTCAGCGCGGTCGAGCCGACGCCGCCATTGCGTGCGATGGAAGCCACGTCGCCGGCATAAGGAGCGAGCGGGCGAAGCGGAACCTCTTCGTCGCATTATTCGAGCATTTCGCAGAACAGCCGCGACCGATGCCCTGCCTGTCGCGTTCGAAACTTGCCAAGCGGCGGCGCATTTGCCAACGCTCCGGCCCTCGCCTGCCGCCGTTACGGAGCATTCATGTCGTCTTCCTCCGCGCGCACGCTGAAAAGTCCTCGCCGACTTCAGCGCCGCCGCGACCGCCGCTCACCCAGCCCGCACTGGCAATTCCTGCGCGGCTTCATCAAGAACCCGGTGATGGTCGGTTCAATCATCCCGTCGAGCCGCGTGCTGATCGACCGGATGCTGGAGCCGGTGGATTGGGCCAACACCAAGCTGTTCGTCGAATATGGTCCCGGCGTCGGGACATTCACCAGGCCGGTGCTCGAGAAGCTT
>JAICVC010000022.1 GCA_025935515.1 Sphingomonas sp. | reverse complement strand
GAGGCTGTTGTCCGGGTCGGTGAAGTAGGCGCAGCTATATTGCAGGTCGTCGTCGAGGAAGAGCGCGTAGAGCGCATTCCCAATGTCATAATGGTGCGCGACATTCTTGCGCGATTTGCGCACTGGGTTGCGCCGAAATAGCGACCTCAGCTTGCCGGCCTTGCCCTTGCCGAGCGCCTTGCGGCGCCCTTCTTCCCACGGCTTTGCGCCGACGACCAGTTCGAGCAAGTCGAGGATCGTTCCGCCGTCCTCGACCGTCAGCCGCCCGTCCATATAGGCTTCGCCGACCTTCAGGCGCGGATTGCGGAAGATGTCGAGCGCGACCCGGCGGTCGTGGAACTTGACCGTAACGCGCTTGCCGCCGCCGGGCCCGTAAGTGTCGCGCTTGCCGTCCGGGCCGACGATCGTGATGCTGCCGACAGGCAGGATTTGATCGATGAACTTGCCGATCAGCGACATTTACCAACTCCAGTTCAAGGCGGACTTTGGGATTGCCACGCCGGCGCCCTCACCGCAAATCGGCGCCCGGCCGACATTTGTCAGTGGGTCGATTTGGTCGTTAGGTTGACGAGCAATGAAGCCAGGCCTGCCCTTTTTATTGATCGCCGCCGCGACTGCCGCCGCGGCGCGCGGCACCGTCGTGTTCGCCGGGGGCGCCTGGGCGGCAATCGATCGCGGCAATGCGTGCGAAGCCTTGTCACGCTCGCAGCGGATCGCGCCCAGGGACAAGGTCCAGGCGGTCGCCGGAGTGACCTTCGGTTCGGGACGCAGCGGTTGGGGCGAGTTTCACGCCCGCCTCAGCCGGATGCCGCGCGGCGATGCCAGCGTCATGCTCGAGGTCGGGGACCAGCCGTTCCTCCTGGTCACTCGCGGCGGCTGGGCGTGGAGCCGCGGACCCTTGCAGGCCCAGGCCATCATCGCCGCCATGCGCGAGGCGCCCGCGATGCGGGTCGAAAGCCGCGACGAACGCGGGGTGCGCTTTTCCGATCCCTATCTGCTCGACGGGGCGCCGACCGCGATCGATGCGGCGGCTGCCCGCTGCGCGCTTCGGAGCGCTGGCAAAATCCAGTAATCGCACCTAGATAGCGCCCCTGCCCATGAGTGCCGACACCGCCATCATGCCCATTCCCGGGCCCGTCGATCCTGTGCCCGTGCCACGGGCCGTGAAGCCGCGCGCCGATGGCAGGACCGAGCTCGTCGGATTGCCGAAGGACGCGATCCGCGCCGCGTTCGAATCTGCGGGCCTGGAACCCAGGCAGGCAAAGCTCCGCGCCAAGCAGGTTTGGCACTGGATCTACAATCGCGGGGTGAGCGACTTCGCCGCGATGAGCGATATCGCCAAGCCGCAGCGCGGCTGGTTCGCCGAACGGTTCGTCATCTCCCGGCCCGAGGTGGTCGAGGCGCAGGTATCATCCGACGGCACGCGCAAGTGGCTTTTGAAGACCCACGACGGCCACGATTTCGAGATGGTATTCATTCCCGATGCCGACCGCGGGACTCTGTGCGTGTCGAGCCAGGTCGGCTGTACGCTCAATTGCCGCTTTTGCCACACCGGCACGATGCAGCTCGTGCGCAATCTCGAGGCCGCGGAGATCGTCGGCCAGGTCATGCTCGCCCGCGATGCGCTCGGGGAATGGCCGTCCCAGCCCGAAGGGCGCATGCTGACCAACATCGTCATGATGGGCATGGGCGAGCCGCTCTACAATTTCGACAATGTCCGCGACGCGCTGAAGATCGTGATGGACGGCGACGGGCTCGGCCTGTCGCGGCGGCGGATCACGCTGTCGACCAGCGGCGTGGTGCCGATGATGGCGCGCGCCGGCGAGGAGATCGGGGTCAACCTCGCGGTCTCGCTGCACGCGGTAACCAAGGAAATCCGCGACGAGATCGTGCCGCTCAATCGCAAGTACGGGATCGAGCAATTGCTCGAGGCGTGCGCCGCTTACCCGGGCGCGAACAACGCGCGCCGAATCACGTTCGAATATGTGATGCTGAAGGACAAGAACGACAGCGACGAGCATGCGCGCGAGCTGGTGCGGCTGATCCGCCGTTACCGATTGCCGGCGAAGGTCAACCTGATCCCGTTCAACCCCTGGCCGGGCGCGCCCTACGAATGCTCGACCGGCGAGCGGATCAAGGCCTTCAGCAACATTGTCTTCGAGGCGGGAATCTCGGCGCCGGTGCGGACGCCGCGCGGCCGCGACATCGACGCAGCTTGCGGCCAGCTCAAGACTGCTGCGGAGCGCAAGCGGCGGAGCAGAGAAGCGGCCTGACATGCTCGCGCCGGTCCGCCGAGCCTTGGTCAGGCAAGTCCGGGCAACCTTCAACGACCACGCGAAGGGCGAGAAGCCCGTTCCGGCCTCGGACGATGCGCTGTTCCCGCCCGGCTCGGTCATCCGCCGGGTGCACGGCGACGTCACCTCGATGATGGTCGGCGGTATCGCCGCACTGCTCACGCAGATGCTCCATCCCAAAGCGCTTTCCGGCGTGTGGGATCACAGCGACGTTCATTCCGACATGCTCGGCCGGCTGCGCCGAACGGCGCGCTTCATTGCGGTCACCACCTACGCGCATCGAGACAAGGCCGAAGCCGCCATCCTCCGGGTCAAGGCAATCCATGAGCAGGTGAGCGGGACGCTGCCCGACGGCACCCATTATCGCGCGACCGATCCGTGGCTCCTCGCCTGGGTACATGTCGCCGGGGCGGTCAATTTCCTCGACGGGTGGCGGCGCTACGGCGAGCCGCGCATGAGCCGCGCCGACCAGGACAGGTATTTCGCGCAAAGCGGCGAGATCGCCCGGCTGCTCGATGCTGATCCCGTGCCGCGAACGCGCGCCGAAGCCGAGCGTTTGATCGCCGAATTCCGCTCGGAACTGCGGGCCGACGACCGCACTCGTTCGTTTCGCGACCTGGTGCTGAAATCGCCGGCGAAATCCGTTGCGGAAGCCCCGGTCCAAATGCTGCTGATGAATGCGGCGGTGGACTTGATGCCCGGCTTTGCGCGCGAGATTCACCGCCTTTCGCGCCCGGCTTTTCCGCCGGTCGTGCGGGGAGCGACCTTCGGCCTCGCTGGAACGCTGCGCTGGGCTTTCGCAGGAGAGCGATACCGGCGAACATCCAAAACGACCGCTTAACCATCCAATCTTGTTGTTTGACTGTTGTTATGCGATGGGTCGTTCCGCTCGGTTAACTTTTGATTCGCCGCAGGGGAGCCATGAGCCGAGCAAATTCCATCCAGCGCAGCCGGTTGCTCTAGGCGCCCAGCCGAGCTGCTTCCGTGGCCATTGCCGAAATCCTCAGCCGTTTCGCGGCCGAGCTCGCGCTGTTCGCCGGCGTCGGCTTCCTGCTGTTCGCGGTCAATGATCTGGCCGTCGACCTGATCTACTTCGCCCGTCGCGTGTGGCGCGCGCTGCGGATTTACAAGCGTTACCCCCGAACCTTCGCCAGCTATTTCGTGTTCAACAAGAACCCGGGCTTCATCGCAGTCCTGGTGCCGGCCTGGGACGAGTCCGCGGTGATCGCGGCAATGCTAAGGGCGACGCTGAAGCGGCTCGACTATGACAATTACCGGGTTTTCGTCGGCCATTACCGGAACGACCCGGCCACCGCGGCGGCGATCGCTAGCGTCGCCGACGACCGGGTGCAAGCAGTCGAGGTCGACGCCGACGGCCCGACCACCAAGGCCGATTGCCTCAATCACCTGTACGACGCGCTGATCGAATATGAGACTGCGACCGCGCGCTCGGCCAAGGCGGTCGTGCTGCATGACGCGGAGGACGTCGTCCACCGCTTCGAGCTGCGGATCTTCGACGGTCTGATCGGCACCGTTGCAGCGATTCAGCTTCCAGTCCTGCCGCTGATCGATCCCGGCTCGCGCTGGGTCGCCGGCCATTATTGCGACGAGTTCGCCGAAGCCCATATCAAGGAGCTGGTCGTGCGCGAGGCGGTCGGCGCGGCGATCCCGCTCGCCGGCGTGGGCTGCGCGATCGCTCGGCGGCCCCTGGCGCAGCTTGCGGCGCTGCAGGACGGCAAGCCCTTCGCCGGGACCAGCCTGACTGAGGATTATGAGGTCGGCCTGAGGCTCGGCGCGCTCGGTCTGAAGACGATCTTCGTGCGGATCCCGGTGCAGCCCGGCCAACGCGGGGTCGTTGCCAGCCGCGGCCACTTTCCCGCGACGATGGGTTCGGCGGTGAGGCAAAAGGCCCGCTGGCTGGGCGGGATCGCGCTGTCCGGCTGGGACCGGCTCGGCTGGCGCGGCGGGATCGGCGAGCGCTGGATGCGGATGAGGGATCGGCGGGGGCCGCTCGCTGCCCTCCTGTTGCTTGCGGCGTACGCAGCCGCGCTCCTGTGGTCGCAGATCTGGCTGGCCGAGATGCTTGGCGCCCCAGTCAAGGCGCGGCTCGATCCGATGCTAGTGACGCTGCTCACCATCAATGGCTGCCTCCTCGCCTGGCGAGTGCTGATGCGGACGTCCTTCACGACCGCGGCCTATGGCTTGAAGCAAGGTCTACTTTCGGTTCCCCGCCTCGTCGTCGGGAACGTAATCGCCATGCTAGCCGCCGCCCGCGCGGTGTCCCTGCATCTTGGAGGCGGGGCAAAGCGCTGGGACAAGACCCGTCACATCTTCCCGGCGGAATTGCCGCAGTGAAACCCTCGCTCCGCTTCCTCGCGCTGGCCACGGTCGGCTGGGCCGGGATGCGGGCCGCGACGCTGGGGGTGTTGCCAGGCGCGGAATTGTTCCGGATCGACCGCAGCGAAGCCAAGCCGCCGCCGATCATGGCTACGCAGTTCCCGCGCATCGAGCCGGTCGAGCCCGCGCCGTCGATGATGCCGGCGGATTATGCACCAGCCGCCGATCCGGCGGCCCCGCCCGCCGTCCCGGTGCGCTACATCCAGGCAATGGTCGGCGTCCCGGTGGCGATGCGTCCCGGCGTGGTGCCGGTTTATCAGCTACCCCCGGCAAGCCCGGCAATGCCCATCCTGCCGCCCCCTCGCTCGGCGCGCTTCGCCGGCGCGCCGCCGCCCATGGAGCCGGTCTATTACGCGGAGCTGCCGTCGCTCGATCGGGGGCCGCTCGGCTCGTTTTCGGGGCCTGTCAGCCGACCGGTGCCGCCGCTCGGCCAGAGTTCGCCACTCATGGACCCGCGCAAGATCGATCGCCTGCAGCTGGCGACCTGGGCGCTTCTCCGCGGCCAGCAGTCGGGAATTGCGGGTTCGCGCTCGCTCGCCAGCGGCGGGCAGCTCGGCGCGAGCCAGGCCGGCGCGCGCCTCATCTACAATCTCGATCGCAGGCTGGCGCTGACGGCGCGGCTGAGCTCGGAGGTCGGCCGACGGGGCGGGGAAGCGGCTGCCGGCATTCGGGTCCGGCCCCTAGTCAGCCTCCCGGTCTGGGTGACCGCCGAGCGCCGCCAGGCGATCGGCAAGTACGGCGGCGGCCGCGACGCCTTCGCCCTGTTCCTCGAGGGCGGTGTATACGAACAGTCGTTGCCATTGCGGTTCAGCCTCGACAGCTACCTCCAGGCCGGCGTGGTCGGATTCCACAGCCGGGACCTGTTCATCGATGGCGGGCTGTGGGTCACGCGGCCCGTCTATCGGAATTTCTCAGCAGGACTCGGCGTCTGGGGCGGCGCGCAGCCGGGCCTCTACCGCGTGGACGCCGGTCCCAGAATCACCATGCGCGTCCGCAACAACCTCAAGCTCCATCTCGACTGGCGCCAAAGGCTCGCCGGCAACGCGCGCCCCGGCTCGGGACCGGCGCTGACCCTTTCCGGCGATTTTTGATCTCACGCGGAGACGTGGAGACGCGGAGATCGCCCGAATGATTGATATCGATCAGATCAGCGGAGACGTGGTCGACGCCGCCCTTTTGCTGCACCAACGTCTTGGCCCCGGGCTTTTAGAGTCGGTTTACGAGGTGATCCTCGCGGCAAAGCTACGAGAGAACGGGTATGTGGTCGATCGGCAGAAGCCGGTCGATATCGAGTTTGACGATCTGCGCTTCAACGCTGCTTTCCGCATCGACCTGTTGATTGATCAGCGGCTGCTAGTCGAAATCAAGTCAGTCGAGCGACTGACGCCGGCTCATTCGAAACAATTGCTGACTTACCTTCGGCTCACCAGGCGACCGGTCGGACTGCTGCTGAATTTCGGAGCAGCTACCCTGAAGGAAGGCGTGAAGCGCATTGTGAACGATCACAAGCCCTCCGCGGCTTCGCGTCTCCGCGTGAATCAATCAGCTTCTTCAGTTCAGCAGTAGCCTCCGCTTGGCCCGCGCCGCTGTTTGCGGCTAGTCCGTTGCGGCGATGGACATCTATCTCCCGATTGCCGGCCAGTCGGTCAACGCCTTGTTCATCGTCGTGCTCGGCTTCCTGGTCGGCCTCCTGTCGGGCATGTTCGGGGTTGGCGGCGGGTTCCTGACGACTCCGCTGCTGATCTTCTACGGCATTCCGCCGACCGTCGCGGTGGCAAGCGCCGCGACGCAGATCACCGGCGCCAGCGTCTCGGGCGCGATGGTCCACATGCGCCGCGGCGGAGTCGACCTGAAGATGGCCGGGGTGATGATCGCCGGCGGGCTGTTCGGCTCGGTAATCGGCGCCGTGCTGTTCCGGCTTTTGCAATCGAGCGGCCAGATCGATGTCGTCATCGGCCTGCTCTACGTGCTGATCCTCGGCTGGATCGGCGCGCTGATGCTGCTCGACAGCCTCAAATCGCTGGGCTTTTTGAAGGTCGAGCAGCCGGAAACGCCGCAGCAGCGGCGTCACCGCTGGGTCTCCTCGCTGCCCTACCGTTGGCGGTTCCACGGCTCGGGGCTGTACATCTCGCCAGTCGCGCCGCTCGCGCTCGGCTTCGTCGCCGGAACACTGACGGTGTTCCTCGGGATCGGCGGCGGGTTCATCCTGGTTCCCGCGATGATCTATTTGCTCGGCATGCCCGCGCGCATCGTGATCGGCACCAGTCTGGTGATGATCCTCGCGGTGACCGCCGGGACGACGATGGTCCATGCAATCACCACCCGGGCGGTCGACGTCGTCCTCGCCGCTTTGCTTCTCGTCGGCGGCGTGATCGGCGCTCAATATGGCGCGGTGCTGACCACCCGCCTCAAGCCGGACCTGCTCCGGCTCGCGCTCGCGGTGATCATCCTGCTCGTCGGGCTGCGCATGTTCCTCGGCCTGTTCTGGCGTCCGGACGAGATTTTCTCGATCGAATATCTGTGAAGCCACGGATTTCGCCTCTGCTGATTGCGCTGGTCGCACCGCTGCTGATCGGCGCCGACAAGCCGGTGCTGGTACCCGACATTTCGGCGCGGGAAGTCCAGATCCGCTACAGCTTCAGCGGCGCCCAGCTGCTGCTGTTCGGCGCCGTCGTCTATCCCGGCGGGCGGCCGCCCGACCATCAGGTCGATATCGCGGTCGTCCTGCGCGGCCCGGTCCAGCCGATCCTGGTGCGCGAAAAGATCAGGATCGCGGGCATCTGGATGAACGCGGATTCCAACCGCTTCCGCTCGGCGCCGTCCTTCTACGCGGTGGCGTCGTCGCGGCCGATCGCCGACCTGCTCGATGAACGGACCGCGGCGATCTACGAGCTGGGCCTGCACAACCTCCAGCTTTCGCCCGGCGGCGGCGCGCTTCCCGAGAAGGAGCGGCGGTTCGAAGCGGGGCTGCTCGACCTCCGGAGCCGTCATCGCCTCTATTCGGAATATCCGCACGGCGTCGAGATCAATGGCGGCGTTCTTTACCGGGCGGTGATCACCATCCCCAGCCAGGTGCCAGTCGGGACCTATACCGCCGAAACCTTCCTCATTGATCGTCACAAGGTGATCGCGGCGGCGACCCGCGACATCCAGATCGATAAGTCGGGCTTCGAACGCTACGTCGCGCTTGCCGCGCGCCGCCATCGCTTCCTCTACGGCCTGACCTGCGTGGCGCTGTCGCTGTTCCTCGGCTGGGCCGCCGCAGCGGCGTTCAGGCGCCGATTCTAAGCGATGTCCTCAAGTTAATCTTAACTGCTTTTGGCTATGCCCGCCGCAAACGCGAGTGGGAGTAGTCGAGTATATGGAAGAGCAGCCAAAGGCCGATCTGCGCGATTTCCTCAACGAGGTCAGCAGCTTCAGCTCCGAGGGAGAGGCGCCGGCAGCGCCGGTCAAGGCGACCGCGGCGGCGCCGATGGTCATCGGCCAGGTCGTCGAGATCGCCGGTTCCGGCTCGCAGATCCGCCTCGATGCCGCCGCCGTTACCGCGCTGCAGTCGCATTCCGATCCGTCGATCTCCATGTCCGGCCAGGTCGGCAGCCAGGTCAAGACCGCCGTCGGCAACAGCTGGCTGATCGCCAACGTCCGGACCCTACGGGCAGGTGATGCAGGTGAACTGATCGCGCACGTCGACTTCCTCGGGGAAGGGACGCGTGATTCCGCCGGCCTGATGAACAATTTCCGCCGCGGCGTGACTCGCTACCCGATCCCGGGCGCCGAAGTTTCCGCCGTCAGCACCGACGACATGCGCGCGATCTTCGCCGCCAGCGACGAGCCGCACATCGAGATCGGCACGGTCTATCCGACCGACGACATCCGCGGCGCGCTGTACGTCGACCCGATGCTCGGCAAGCATTTCGCGGTCCTCGGATCGACCGGTACCGGCAAGTCGACCAGCGTCTCGCTGATACTGCACCGGATTTCGCAGCTGAGCCCCGAGGGTCACATCGTGATGATCGACCCGCACGGCGAATATTCCGCCGCGTTCAAGGGTTGCGGCGAGCTGTTCAACGTCGACAACCTCCAGCTCCCCTACTGGCTGATGAACTTCGAGGAGCATTGCGAAGTGCTCCTGACGACCCATGGCGCGGAGCGCCAGCGCGACGCTGACATCCTTGCGAAAATCCTGCTCGCCGCCCGCACCAAGGGCAAGGACATGAGCCAGTATGGCAAGGTCACCGTCGACAGCCCGATCCCCTATTTGCTGACCGACCTGCACGGGATCCTGGTCAACGAGATGGGCAAGCTCGACCGGGCCGGCGATACGCTGCCGTTCCAGCGCCTCAAGACCAAGCTCGAGGAGCTTCGCGCCGATCCGCGCTACACCTTCATGTTCTCGGGAATGCTGGTGTCGGACTCGATGGCCAGCTTCGTTGCACGGCTGTTCCGCCTACCGAGCCAGGGCCGCCCGATCTCGATCGTCGACGTCTCCGGCGTTCCGTCCGAAATCACCTCCGTCGTGGTGTCGGTGCTCGCGCGCATGGTATTCGATTATGCGATCTGGTCGCGGACGGAGGCGCAGCGCCCGCTGCTCCTCGTCTGCGAAGAGGCGCACCGCTACGTGCCCAAGGACGAGACTGCGGAGAACGGCCAGGCCGTCCGCCGAATCCTCGAGCGCATCGCCAAGGAAGGCCGCAAGTACGGCGTCAGCCTTGGCCTGATTACCCAGCGCCCGTCCGACCTGGCCGAGGGCGTGCTGTCGCAGTGCGGCACGATCATCTCGATGCGCCTCAACAACGACCGCGACCAGGCCTGCGTTCGGGCCGCGATGCCGGAGGGCGCGCGCGGCTTCCTCGACGCGATCCCCGCGCTCCGCAACCGCGAATGCATCGTCTGTGGCGAAGGCGTCGCGATCCCCATCCGGGTCCGCTTCGACGACCTCGAGCCCGAGAAGCGCCCGGCCTCCTCCGATCCGAGCTTCGCCCAGCTATGGCGCGAAACCGGCGACGAAGAAGGGATCATTTCGCGCACCATCAAGCGCTGGCGGGGCCACGGCCGGTAAGATACAGTCGACGAGTGAGCCCGAAGCTCCTCGTTCCAGACCTGTTCGCTATCGGGCTATTCTGCCTCGGAATAATACTATTTTTTGCGCCGCTCATGAGAATGGCGGGCGTAATCACGCTTTTGGCGAGCGTTGCATACTGTCTGACAATAGCCGTCGTAAAAGCCGCGAATAGGCGCCGCTAGCCAGCTAACCTTTCACCCCTACGCTGAGCAGCGCCTTGAGGCGCGCCTTCACCGCGTCGGCGAGGTGCGTATCGACCACCGGCGCGCTGGCGAAACGGACGGCCAGCGGGTTCACCGGAGTTCCGTCCTTCAGCACCTCGTAATGGAGGTGCGGACCGGTCGAGAGGCCGGACGAGCCGACATAGCCGATCAGCTGGCCGCGGCGGACGAAGCTGCCCGGCGCGGCCGCGATCTCGCTCATGTGGCTGTAGGTCGTGGTCAGGCCGCCGCCGTGCCAGATCCGGACCTGGCGCCCATAGCCGCCTGCCCAGCCTGCTGCCGCGACCTGCCCATCGGCAGCGGCGACGATCGGGCTGCCCCAGCTGGCGCCGAAGTCCACCCCCGCGTGAAAGCGGCTGAAGTGCAGGATCGGGTGATAGCGGTAGCCGAAATAAGAGGTGATGTGCCCCGCGACCGGCCAGGCCATGCCGTCGGCGACCGGCGCGGGCCGCGCCGCATTGGCCGCGTCGATCCATGCGCTGCGGCCGCCGGCGGTCCATTTGACCAGCTGCAGGTCGTTGTCGGCGACGCGGTCGAGGCCGGCGTAGAGCAGCTCGCGGTTCGCCCCGAGCACCATGTCGAAACCATCCTGAGGCCCGACCGCTCCGACGTCGATCTCGGTCGCCAGCGCGGCCAGATATTGCGCCGCCACCTGCGGGCTGGCGCCAGCCGCCCGGAGCGACCAGTAAAGCCCGTCGCCGACCCGGCCGCGGATCCGCAGCGGACCTGCGGCCGCCGCCACACGCCTCGGTCCGGCAGGGGGAGCTTCGACCGGCGCGGCGCGCTTGGGGACGAAATCGACCGCCTCCACCGCATCGGTCGGCGCCATCGGCATTCCGGTGACTCCGCCGCCGGTCAGCGGTGCAACGCCAAGCGCCTGCCACTGGCGCTGCTGATCCATTGGCGCTGGAACGAGGCGCGGGAGGGACGCCCAGGCAACCCCGCTGCACAGCATGGCCAGGACGCCCGCGCTCTTCCAGCCGGGCTTCGGCCCAAAGCCAAGCAATCCGCGAGGGAGCGTCCGCCGAAGCGGATGGGCGTTGACCGGTGCCATGTACACCCGTCCCAATTCGCCCAAACAGGGTTAAGACCAGCCTAAGATCGGTTGGAACCTTGCGCTTCGCCTGCGCGCTGCCACATTCGTGAGCATGGCGCCGCGTTACGACGCTCCGGTCCGGGCGATCCTCGGGCCCACCAACACGGGGAAAACGTACCTCGCGATCGAGCGGATGTGCGGCCACAGCTCGGGCGTGATCGGCTTCCCGCTGCGGCTTCTCGCGCGCGAGGTCTATGACCGGGTCGTCGCCATGAAGGGCGAGAAGCAGGTCGCGCTTCTGACCGGCGAAGAGCGGATCGTGCCACCCACCGCCCGCTACTTCCTCTGCACCGCGGAAAGCATGCCCGTGCCCGGCGGCGACAGCCATCACGACGACGGCGAGTTCCACCGCGACTTCGCCTTCGCCGCGATCGACGAGGCGCAGCTCGGCGTCGATCCCGAGCGCGGTCATGTCTTCACCGACCGAATGCTCCGCGCCCGGGGCCGCGAGGAAACCCTGATCCTCGGCTCGGAGACGCTGAAGCCGATGGTGCGCGAGCTTCTGCCCCGCGCAGAGATCGTCACCCGCCCGCGCTTCTCGACCCTGCGCTACGCCGGCAGCGTCAAGCTCTCGCGCCTGCCGCCGCGTTCGGCCGTGGTCGCCTTCTCGGCCGAGCAGGTCTACGCGCTCGCCGAGATGCTGCGCCGGTTCAAGGGCGGCGCCGCGGTGGTGATGGGCGCGTTGTCGCCGGCGACCCGCAACGCCCAGGTCGCGATGTTCCAGCGCGGCGAGGTCGATTATCTCGTCGCCACCGACGCGATCGGCATGGGCCTCAACATGGACGTCACCCACGTCGCCTTTGCCGGCCTCGACAAGTTCGACGGCCGCCGCGACCGGCGGCTGACGATTCCGGAAATGGCGCAGATCGCTGGCCGCGCGGGCCGCCACCAGAAGGACGGCACCTTCGGCACGCTCGGCCTCACTGAGGACAGCGGCGGCTTCAGCGAGGCAGAGATCGACGCCATCGAGGATCATCGCTTTCGTCCCCTCGACAGCCTCTATTGGCGCAACGCCGAGCTCGACTTCAGCGACGTCCAGAGCCTGATGAAAAGCCTCGAAGCGAAAAGCGACGACCCGATCCTTCGCCCGGCCCCCGAAGCCATCGACCTCGCAGTGCTCAAGCTCATCGCCGAGGACCCGGCGATCGCCTCGCGCCGCGGCGCCCAGGCGCGCCGGCTTTGGGCGGTCTGCGGCCTGCCGGACTTCCGCAAGGTCGGGCCGATGCACCACGCGCGGATGGTCCGCCGCCTGTTCAGCTACATCGGCGAGGGCGGCCACATCCCGCACGAATGGTTCGCGGCCGAGGTCACCCGGCTCGACAATATGAGCGGCGATATCGAGGCGCTCGCCGACCGCCTCGCCGGGATCCGCAGCTGGGCCTATATCGCCCACCGCTCCGACTGGCTGATGGACCCGGCGAAGTGGGCCGAGCGGACGCGCGAAGTCGAGGCGCGGCTCAGCGACGCGCTGCACGAGCGCCTCACCCAGCGCTTCGTCGACCGCCGCACCGCGGTCCTGGTGCGTGACATCGGCGCCCGCGGCGCCGACGCGCTTCCCGTCACCGTCGCCGCCGACGGCGAGGTCAGCGTCGGGCCAGAGCCGATCGGGCACCTGACCGGTTTCGAGTTCCGGGTCGACCCGTCGGCGCGGCTCGCCGACAAGCGCTTGTTGCTCGCCGCCGCCGAGCGGCGCCTCGGCGACGAGCTCGACCGCCGCGCCAGGGCGCTGGTTCAGTCCGAAGATCACGCGTTCCAGCTCATCGTCGAGGACGGCGGCAGCCTGGCTGTCGCATCGGAGGGGAATGTGCTGGCCCGGCTTGCCCCGGGCCGCTCGCTGCTGGAACCCGCGCTGCGCACTGCTCGCCCTCTGGACCGGCTGTCCGCGCCAACCCGCGCCGCGTTGCGCGAGCGGCTCGAGCGCTGGCTCGACTGCCAGGTATCCCGGCATCTCGGGGCGCTTCAAAAGCTTGGCGCCGCGGCTTCCGATCCGGCCACGTCGCCCGGTGTGCGCGCGCTCGCGGCGATGCTTACCGACGCCGGCGGCGTGCTCCCGCGCAGGGCCGTGCTCGGCGCCATCGGTCATCTTGAACAGGCCGACCGCCAGGCCCTTTACAAGCTCGGCGTGCGCCTCGGCCCGCTCGATGTATTTCTGCCACTGTTGCTCAAGCCCGCGGCCCAGCATTGGCGGGCTGCTTTGTCCTCGGTGAAGCAGGGCCAGGCGATGCCTGCGCTCCCCCCGCCGGGAGCGGCAACGCTCGCTGCCGATGCAGACCCACGCGGCGCTATCCTTGCCTACCGGCGCCTTGGCTCGACCTGGCTGCGCATCGACCTTGCGGACCGGCTTGCGAGCCACGCGCGCAAGGTCCGCTCGACTGGCGGCGATGATCCGGTCGACCAGGACCTGGCCACGTCGATCGGCCTCGGTGAAGAGGCGCTCGCGCGGCTGATGAGCGAGATCGGCTTCACGCGCGCCGGCGAGGCTTGGAAATGGCGCGGACGCCGACCCCAGCGCCAGGATCAACGCGCCGCACCCAGCCATGCCTTCGCCGAGCTCGCCAAGCTGAAGAAGAAGTGAGGGTCACCCTGACCCGTCATGCTGAACTTGTTTCAGCATCCATGCTGGAGGCCTTTGAACGAATGAGGAAATGGACCCTGAAACGAGATCAGGGTGACGATTGAGGTGAGGATCGACCGGTTCCTGTTCTTCATCCGGCTGGTGAAGAGCCGCACCCTTGCGCAGCAGGTGATCGACGAGGGCCATGTCCGCATCGACGGCAGGCGCGTCGAGAAAAGCTCCGAGGCTGTGCGCGTCGGGAGCATCGTCGCGCTCCCGCTCCACGACCGGGTCCGGATTCTGAAAGTTCTCACCCTGCCGACCCGCCGCGGGCCGGCGCAGGAGGCGCGCGCCTGCTTCGAGGAGCTGGGAATTGACGAGCCGAAACCCGCGACCTAGCGAGGGCCCCAGAGGGAGCGAAGCTCAATGACCTACGTCGTCACCGACGCCTGCATCAAATGCAAATATATGGATTGCGTCGAGGTCTGCCCCGTCGACTGTTTCTACGAGGGCGAAGTGATGCTGGTCATCAATCCCAACGAATGCATCGATTGCGGGGTATGCGAGCCCGAGTGCCCCGCCGAGGCGATCCTTCCCGACACCGAGAGCGGGCTCGAGAAATGGCTCGAGCTCAACACCAGCTTCTCCGCCGACTGGCCGAACATCACGCGCAAGAAGGACAGCCCCGCCGACGCCGACGAGTTCAAGGGCGTGGAAGGGAAGTACGACAAATTTTTCACCCCTGACGCGGGGTCCGGCGACTAGCCTGCTCATTACCGGAACTTTCCCCGCGGCTTGTCCGCTGTCATACTGACGACAAGCAATAACGGGGGAAACCATGCGTCATCTCGCTTACCTGGCGCTCGCGGCCGGTTGCCTGAGCGCGCCGGCCCTGGCCCAGAATCAGCCCGCGGCTGGCCAGCTGCCCAGTCCCGAGGAGATCTCGAAGCGCGACACGGTGACGGTCGGGGTCGGCGCTGCCATCACCCCCGATTATGAAGGCTCCGACGACTATCGCGTGATCCCGGCTGCGGCGATCCGCGGCCAGGTCAGCGGCATCTCCTTCAGCACGCGCGGCACCTATCTTTACGTGGACGTCGTTCCCGACAGCGGCGGCAAGGTTGATTTCAACGCGGGTCCGATCGCAGGCATCCGCCTCACCACCTACCGGCACATCCACGATGACGTCGTCGAGCTGTTGCCGAAACGCAAGCGCGCGTTCGAGGTCGGTGGGTTCGCCGGAGTCAGCGTCCACGGCCTCACCAACCCCTATGACACGCTCGGCTTCAGGGTCGATGTCACGCACGACATCGGCAGCGCGCACAAATCGACGATCTTCAGCCCGAACGTCGAATTCTCGACGCCCTTGTCGCGCACGACCTACGCCAGCCTCAGCGGCGGCATGGAATTCGTCAGCAACAAGTTCGCCGATTATTATTACACCATCACGCCCGCCGACCGCCTCGCGACCGGCAACGCGCTACCGGTGTTCGACGCCGATGGCGGGATGAAGAACTGGAAGCTCGGGCTGCTCCTCAACCAGTCGGTGACCGGCGACCTGCTCCACGGCTTCTCGATATTCGGCCTTGGCCAATATTCGCGGCTGGTCGGCGACTTCAAACGCTCGCCGATCGTGTCGCAGCGCGGCAGCGCCGGCCAGTGGCTGGGCGCGCTCGGCGTCGCCTATACGTGGTAGCGGTTAGCGCCGCTTCATCAGCTCCTCGACGATGAGGTCCGCTGCCTGCTCGGCGCTCATAGCGGTCGTGTCGATACGGATCTCCGCATCCTCCGGCGCTTCATAGGGACTGTCGATGCCGGTGAAGTTCTTGAGCTCTCCCGCCCGCGCCTTGGCGTAGAGGCCCTTGGCGTCGCGCTTCTCGGCCTCGGCCAGCGGCGTATCGACGAACACCTCGATGAACTCGCCTTCGGGCAGCATCTTGCGCACCATTTCGCGCTCGGCGCGGAACGGGGAGATGAAGGCCGTCATCACGATCAGGCCGGCGTCGGCCATCAGCCGCGCGACCTCGCCGACGCGGCGGATGTTCTCGATCCGGTCGGCCTCGGTGAAGCCGAGGTCGCGGTTGAGGCCGTGCCGGACATTGTCGCCGTCGAGCAGGAAGGTGTGCCGCCCGCGCGCCGCGAGCTTCTGCTCGACAAGGTTGGCGATGGTCGACTTGCCCGCGCCCGATAGGCCGGTGAACCACAAGACGGCCGGCTTCTGGCCTTTGAGCGCTGCGTGGGTCTCGCGCCCGACGTCGAGATGCTGGCGATGGATGTTGTGCGCGCGGCGCAGCGCGAAATGGAGCATGCCGCAGGCGACCGTCGCGTTGCTGAGCTTGTCGATCAGGATGAAGCCGCCGAGCACGCGGTTGGGGCTCGAGCCCTCGACCGCATAAGGCTCGAAGGCGAGGTCGCGGTCGGTGGCGATCTCCGCGACGCCGATCGCGTTCAGCTCGAGCGCCTTCGCGGCGAGGTGGTCCAGCGAATTGACGTTGATCTCGTATTTGGGCTCCTGGACAGTCGCGGTGACCATTTGTGTGCCGATCTTCAGCCAGTAGCCGCGGCCCGGAAGCAAAGGCTCGTCGGCCATCCACACCAGAGTTGCCTCGAACTGGTCGGCAACTTCGGGCGGGTCGGACGAGACCGCGATCAGGTCCCCGCGCGAGCAATCCACGTCGTCGGCCAAGGTCAGGGTGACCGACTGCCCCGCGACTGCCTCATCGAGATCGCCGCCAGCCGCCACGATCCGCGCGATCCGCGTCTGCCGGCCCGAGGGGAGGATACGGACCTCGTCGCCCGCCCTCACCGTCCCCGAGGCGACCTGGCCGGCAAACCCCCGAAAATCCTGGTTGGGCCGGTTGACCCATTGCACCGGCATCCGAAACGCTTTCGCAACATCTGAGGAGACGTCCAGCGGCACGTTGTTGAGATGGTCGAGCAGGCTGGGCCCGGAATACCACGCGGTGGCTTCGCTCTGTGCCACCACATTGTCGCCATTGAGGCCCGAAACCGGAATCGCAATCCAGTCTTCAACGCCGATCTTCCCGGCAAATACGCGATATTCCGCTGCGATTGCCTCGAACGCGCCTTGGTCATAGTCGACCAGGTCCATTTTGTTCACCGCCAGCACGAAGCGGCGGATGCCGACGAGGTGGGCCAGATAGCTATGGCGCCGGGTCTGGGTCAGCACCCCCTTGCGCGCATCGACCAGCAGCACCGCGAGGTCCGCGGTCGAGGCGCCCGTCACCATGTTGCGCGTATACTGTTCGTGCCCGGGCGTATCGGCGACGATGAACTTGCGCTTCTCGCTCGCGAAATAGCGGTAGGCGACGTCGATCGTGATGCCCTGCTCGCGCTCGGCCGAAAGTCCGTCGACCAGCAACGCGAAGTCGATCTTTTCCCCCTGCGTCCCATGCCGTTTGCTGTCGGCTTCGAGGGCGGCGAGCTGGTCGTCGAAGATCTGCCTGGTCTCGTACAGCAGGCGCCCGATCAGCGTCGACTTGCCGTCGTCGACGCTGCCGCAGGTGATGAACCGCAGCAGCTCCTTCGACTGCTGCGCGGCGAGCCATTCGCGGACGTCGGGGGCGCGATTCAGAAGTAGCCCTCCTGCTTCTTCTTCTCCATCGAGGCGCTGCCGGCGTCGCGATCGATCGCCCTTCCCTGGCGCTCGCTGGTCGCGCTGGCGAGCATCTCGGCGATGATGCCCTCGACACTGGCCGCGTCGCTCAGAACCGCGCCCGACAACGGATAGCAGCCGAGGGTCCGAAACCGCACCGTCCGAGTCACCACTTCTTCGCCCGGCTCCAGCCGCATGCGCTCGTCGTCGACCATCAGGATCAGGCCGTTGCGCTCCACCGTCGGCCGCTCGGCCGCGAAATAGAGCGGCACTACCTCGATCCCCTCGCGCAGCACATATTGCCAGACGTCGAGCTCGGTCCAGTTGGACAAGGGGAAGACGCGCATGCTCTCGCCCTTGTTCTTGCGGACGTTGTACAGCGACCACAGCTCGGGCCGTTGCCGCTTCGGGTCCCAGCGGTGGTTCTTGTCGCGGAAGCTGAACACGCGCTCCTTCGCGCGGCTCTTCTCCTCGTCGCGCCGCGCCCCACCGAACGCGGCGTCGAAGCGATGGAGATCGAGCGCCTGCTTGAGCCCTTCCGTCTTCCACATATCCGTGTGCAGGGGGCCGTGATCGAATGGGTTGACGCCTTTGTCGAGCGCCTCGGGGTTCTGGTAGACGATCAGCTCGACCCCGGCCTGCGCGCCGATCCTGTCGCGCTCGGCATACATCGCCTTGAACTTCCACGTCGTGTCGACGTGGAGCAACGGGAAGGGCAGCGGTCCGGGGAAGAAGGCCTTCTTCGCCAGGTGCAGCATCACCGCGCTGTCCTTGCCCATCGAATAGAGCATCACCGGCTTCGCCGCCTCGGCGACCGTCTCGCGCAGGATGAAGATGCTCTCGGCTTCGAGCCGGTCGAGATGGGTGAGGCTGCTCATCGGCGGTGGCGGTTTGCCAGCGCCGCAGGCGATTGTCACTTGCGGCACGATGCGCGAGGCCTAGGCTAGGGCGAACGTCCGGAGAAGATTGATGAAAAGCCTGACCCTTGCAATCGCCCTCTCGGCTCTCGCGATTCCGTCGGCGGCTTTCGCCCAGGCCGCGCCAAAGGCGGTCACGCGGGGCGCCTTCGAAAACAATCTCAACAGCCGTTTCGGCGCCATGGACACCAACCATGACGGCAACCTGTCCAGCGCCGAGCTGACCGCCGAGCAGCAGAAAGAGATGCAGCAGGCGAAGGCCGCGCTCAACCAGCAGGTGACGGCGAGGTTCAAGCAGCTCGACACCAACAAGGACGGGTCGCTGAACCTGCAGGAGTTCCTCGCCGCGGCGCCGCAACTTCGCACCGCCGAATCGCCGGCCCAGTTGTTGCAGAAGCTCGATTCCAACAAGGACGGCAAGATCAGCGCCAACGAGTTCAAGGCGCCGCAGCTGGCGAACTTCAACAAGGCCGACGCCAACAAGGACGGCACGCTGACGCCCGAGGAGCAGGCCAAGGCGCGAAGCCGCTAGCGCGGTTGGGGACGCGGGCCTAAGGACGACTCTTCCCGGGGAGCTCGATCGAGCTGAGAGGCGGCATCCGGCCGCGACCCGCTGAACCTGATCCGGTTAGCACCGGTGGAGGGAGAGAGATAATGGCCGACGCGCCTGCACGCACCGAGCTCAAAGTCACCACTGGGCCGATCCGCGGCTCGCGCAAGATTCAAGTCGGCGACTTGCGCGTCGCAATGCGCGCGGTCGACCTCGAACCGTCGTCGGGCGAACCGCCGGTCGTGCACTACGACACCAGCGGCCCCTACACCGACCCGGCCAGCCGCATCGACATCATGGCCGGCCTGCCCGAGCTCCGCCGGAACTGGGTCCGCGACCGCGGCGACGTGGAGGAAGTGGTGCAGCGCGACGTTCGCCCCGAGGACAATGGCCAGCTCGGTCCCGACCGCTCGGGCGGCGTCCAACCCTTCCCCAACGTCCGCAAGCACGTGCTGCGCGCCAGGCCCGGCGCCAACGTTACCCAGATGCACTACGCCAGGCGCGGCATCGTCTCGCCCGAGATGGAATATGTCGCGATCCGCGAGAATCTCGGCCGTGAACAGGCACTCAACGCCGCCCGCGACGGACAGGATTTCGGCGCCGCGATCCCTGACCTCGTCACCCCCGAGTTCGTCCGCGAGGAGGTCGCCCGCGGCCGCGCGATCATCCCCAACAACATCAACCACCCCGAGACCGAGCCGATGGCTATCGGCCGCAACTTCCTCGTCAAGATCAACGCCAACATCGGCAACAGCGCGGTCGCCTCCGACGTCGCGTCGGAAGTCGACAAGATGGTGTGGGCGATCCGCTGGGGCGCCGATACGGTGATGGACCTCAGCACCGGCCGCAACATCCACGACACGCGCGAATGGATCGTCCGCAACTCGCCCGGGCCGATCGGCACCGTGCCGATCTACCAGGCGCTGGAGAAGGTCG
>JAICVC010000162.1 GCA_025935515.1 Sphingomonas sp. | reverse complement strand
TATTGGTATCTCGCTCGCAGCGACGACATGATCGTCAGCTCGGGCTACAATATCGGCGCACCGGAAGTGGAGAATGCGCTTCTGTCGCACCCAGCGGTCGCCGAATGTGCGGTGATCGGCGTGCCCTGCCCCGAACGCGGGCAGAAGGTGAAGGCATTCGTCGTGCTGGCGGCGGATGCGAAAGGTTCGGACGCGCTCGTCGCCGAGCTGCAGGCACACGTGAAGGCTGAGATCGCGCCGTACAAATACCCGCGAGAGATCGAGTTCGTGGAGGGGCTGCCGAAGACCGCGACGGGCAAGCTCAGGCGGAGTGAATTGCGCGAGCGCTAGCGGTCACCGAGAAAAGACCGCGCCGTGCGGGCGGCCCTCGCCTTTCCAACCATGCGGCCAGTCGCGGGTCGCGAAGCTGAAGCCCGGCCGCCCGTCGGTGTCGCGAAAGGCTTGGTCGATGCTGAGCGCGCCGGTCGCTTCGTCGAGCTTGAGCAGGTACATCCGGTCGCCGCTCTGCCCCGACGTCACCACCAGGCGGTGTGAGATCGCATCCCACCCGGTCCAGTGCGGCGAATAGGTGTCGCTGATCGTCAGCCGCGAGACTTCGACCGGTCTTGTACCGTCCGCGATGTCGAGCACGATGTAGCCGTGGATCCCAGGTACGCTCTGCACCAGATAACGGCCGACGATCGTCGGCACGCCGCAAAAGGCGCCGGGGAATGTGTGGACCAGCGTCGCTTTGGGCGTCGCGCTGTCGAGGCCGGTGACGCGCTGGATCCCGCACGACAGGGTTTGGACGTACACCGCGCCGTCGGGGCCGATACGCGGCTCCTCGGGGGATACCTGGCCCGACATGCCGGGGCCCGGATCGAAGCGGTAAGTGCCGAGCAGCTTGAGGTCGGACAAGCGGAACAGCTGATAGCTGTTGCTCGTGAACAGGAAATCGTCGCCCATTGGCGAGTTGGTTACGAGGACGCGGTCGATCTTCGGCAGGATCGCGAGGCTGTACGGCAGCAGTCCCTCGTCCGCATGGGCCGGATCGGCGTTGCTGACCGATCGCACGAGCTTGCCCGTATCGTCGATCTCTACCAGGCCTCCGCTCTTTCCGCTCATGTCCATTTGCCCGTGGTGGTCGGGATATTGGAAGCTCGCCAGCACATGGCCGTTGGGCAGGCGCAGGAAGCTGTGCGGCATGCTGAACCCGCCGAGGCTCTCGAAGGAAGCGGCGACCCGCGGCTTCAGCGGATCGTTCACGTCGATGATCATCGTCCGGTTGGCGTTGTGATCGTTGGCGAACAGCATTCCGCTCGCCGGCATCGAGTATTCCGTGTGGTGGGCGTTGTTGCTCTTCTGGTCCGTGGCGACGCTGGTGAGCAATTTGCCATAGCCACGCGAAGCCGGATCGGCATCAATGACGGCAAGGAAGTCATTGCCCTGCTTCGCCTGATCGCCGGTCCATACGAACAGATAATGTCCGGCCTTTTTCATCGGTTGGGATT
This sequence comes from Sphingomonas sp., assembly GCA_025935515.1. Taxonomy (GTDB): domain Bacteria; phylum Pseudomonadota; class Alphaproteobacteria; order Sphingomonadales; family Sphingomonadaceae; genus Sphingomicrobium. The sequence continues at coordinate 1,719 of JAICVC010000162.1, read as the reverse complement.
GGGCGGCCGCCGGCAGCATGAATGAGGCCAGGACAAACATAGCGAACGCGCGAACCATCGGCTTTCCCCCCTTGTGGCGGACCCCCGCGCCCGCGACTGATACGCCTTACTCCAGTTACTCGAACTCGACGATGATTTGATCGACCGCGAGGCTGTCGCCGGCCTTGGCCGGCGTCGCCTTGACCGTCGCCGCCTTGGGCGCGCGGAGGATATTCTCCATCTTCATTGCTTCCATCACTGCGACCGGCTGGCCGGGCTCAACCTTGTCGCCGACCGCGACGTCGAGCTTGGTCAAAAGCCCAGGCATCGGCGCGAGCAGCAGTCGTGTGAGGTCGGGCGGCGGCTTGTCGATCATGTGCTTCGCCAAGTCCGCGACATGCGGGAGAAGCACTTGCACCGGGTGCGTGCGCCCGCGGGTCTGAAGCTCCCAGTTGCGGCCGGCGCGGCGGACCTGGACGATGCAGTGTCGGCCGTCGACAGTGACGGAGAGCAGCCGCTGTCCTGGAGCCCAGCGGCCGACGATGTCGATCAAGTCGCCGCCGTCGAGCACCGCGAGCGTGCCGCCGATGTAGGGCTTGATGCGGACGCGATGCTGCTTGCCGGAGATCTTCACCACGCGGTCGCACGAGTGGTGCTCGGGCGGGCCGAGCTGGCCGTCGATCTCGGCCGCGCGCTCGTCCATGATTGAGCTGACCATCCCGGCGATCACCGCGAGGTCGCTGGTGAGCTGCGCGTCGGCGGGCGCGCCGTCGAAGCCGCCGGGATATTCGTCGGCGATGAAGTCGGTCGCGAGATCGCCTTTGCGGAAGCGCGGGTGCTGCATCAGCGCGGAGAGGAAATCGACGTTGTCGCTGATGCCGTCGATCACGAACTGGTCGAGCGCCGCCACCTGCGCGTCGATCGCCGCCAGCCTAGTCGGCGCCCAAGTGATCAACTTGGCGATCATCGGATCGTAGAACATGCTCACCTCGCCGCCGTCCGCGACACCATCGTCGACCCTTACCTGAACCTCACCATCGCCGCGCAAGCGGCTATCTTGATTGGTTCGCGCGGAGCCGCGGAGACGCGGAGAAGAATACGCGCGGTCACCCTCCGCGTCTCCGCGCCTCCGCGTGATTCCATTTGCTGGGTCCCCGCTTTCGCGGGGATGACGAGTCTTGGCGGGCGGCCAATATCGCACCAGCCTTCCGGTCGAAGGCAGGAAGCTGCGGTACGGGTCTTCGGCATAGACGCGCGTCTCGACCGACCAGCCGTCGAGCTTCACGTCCTGCTGCCCGAACGCCAGTTTCTCCCCCGCCGCGACGCGGATCATCTGCTCGACGAGGTCGAGACCGGTGATCTCCTCGGTCACCGGATGCTCGACCTGCAGCCGGGTGTTCATCTCGAGGAAGTAGAAGCTCTTGCCTGTCGGGTCGGCGCCGTTGACGATCAGCTCGACCGTCCCCGCGCTGTAGTATCCGACCGCCCGGGCCAGCGCTACCGCCTGCTCGCCCATGGCCTTGCGCATTTCGGGCGAGACGAACGGCGAGGGCGCTTCCTCCACCACCTTCTGGTTGCGGCGCTGGATCGAGCATTCGCGCTCGTTGAGGTAGAGGATGGTGCCGTGCTGGTCGCCGAGCACCTGGATTTCGATGTGGCGAGGCGCCTCGATGAACTTCTCGATGAACACGCGGTCGTCGCCGAAGCTGTTGAGCCCCTCGCGCTTGACGCTGTCGAAAC
>JAICVC010000002.1 GCA_025935515.1 Sphingomonas sp. | reverse complement strand
GATCATCCCGCGTGGCCGTGCACTTGGGATGGTCATGCGTTTGCCGGAGCGCGATCAGGTGTCGCTGACGCGCCGTAAGGCCTATGCGGACCTTGCGGTCGCCATGGGCGGCCGCGTCGCCGAGGAAGTCATCTTCGGCTACGACAAGGTCTCTTCCGGTGCCTCGTCCGACATCCAGTACGCAACCCAGCTCGCGCGCGACATGGTCACCCGCTGGGGCATGTCCGACGCGCTCGGGCCGCTGCAGTACGCGGAACCCGATGAAGAGGTGTTCCTCGGCTATTCGGTGAACCGTCAGCGCCAGATGTCGAACGAGACCGCGCAGGCGATCGACAAGGAAATCCGCAAGGTCGTCGAGGACGGCTATGCGCGAGCCAAGCACCTGCTCGACGAGCATCGCGGCCAGCTAGAATCGCTGGCGCAGGCGCTGCTGGAATATGAGACTCTGTCGGGCGACGAGATCCAGAAGGTCCTCGCCGGCGAGAGTATCGACCGGGGCGGCACCAAGGGCCCGGCGATTCCGGCCGCCGGCTCCTCGATCCCGAAGGCCAAGCGGCCCAAGGCGGGCTCGATCGGCGGGCCGGCCGCGGCCGGCACCTAGTTCACTGGCCGTTCAAACCAAAAGGCCAGTCTGCGGCACTAACTCCGCGGAGTGGCTTTTCTCATGCGCAAGACGATACTTCTGGCTGTGGCTCTTTCGGTCTCGATGCCGGTCCTCGCGGCTCCGCCGGGTACCGCGCAGAATTTCCTCGACCGCGCCAACCGCCTGAAGGCCAAGGGACCGCTCGCCTTCTTCGACAGCGATTACGGCCGGCTGAAGGCCGAGGCGACCGCGGTCGGCAAGTCGATCGGCGACGACCGCATCGCGGACGAGCGCGCCGGCCGGCCGATCCTTTATTGCTCGCCGACTGCGCGGGCCAAGCTCGGCAGCTTCGAGTTCATCGACGGGCTCGCGGCAATCCCCGCGGGTGAACGCGCCAATATGAGCCTCAAGCAGGCGATGATCCGCGTGCTCCAGCGAAAATACCCCTGCCGCCGCTGATTTACATCGCGCCGATAGCCACCGTCGCGGCGGCAAACAACGATGCCGCGATGAAGGCGAAGGTCACCAGCGCCATGGTTCGCAACACCGCGCTGAACCGGCCCAGCTGGTAGGCGCCCTTCAAATGCCGGTACATGTGGAACGGCGGCACGAAGAACAGCAGGCTCGCAAGCGTCGTCAGACCCATCGCAACGAACAGGCCGCCGGCAATCACCAGCATCATCATGAACGACAGCGAGTAGGTGACGAACACCGTGTGGTCGTAGGTGTTGTAGCGCCGCCGGAACGGGAATAGCAGCCACAGGAACGGCACCGACAGCGGGATCAGCAGCCAGCTGTACTTGGACGCCGCATCCTGGATCTTCATCGAGACCACTTCGGGGTTGTCCTGCACATTCTTGATGAACGGACGCAGCCAATCAGGCGCGTCCCCTTCATCGTCGGCGTCCGTCATTGTCGTAAGCTGACCGCTCAGCACCTTCTGACTTTCGGCGAGATCGGCCTGACGTTTGGTGATCTTGCGATCGATGTTGGCCGTGCTTTTCCCTGCCGCCAAAGCGACTTTGCGCTTGGCTTGCAGGTCGACAATATCCTGTTGATCGGCAGCAATCGCCGTTCGCAGGCCTTCTTTCATGTCCTTTGTGGCTGTGCCGGGACTAAGCGCGCCGTTGAAATTGAGCACGGCGAACATCGCGAAGACAGTGAAAAGATAGAGCGCTACCGGCGAGATGAACCGCGCCCGCTCGCCGGCGATATAACGGCGCGTCATCTCGCCCGGCTGCCAGGCGAGCATCGGCAGCGTGCGCCAGATCTTGCCTTCGAAATTCACCATCCCGGCGATGAAGTCCTGGAAGAAGGCGCGTACCGACCGGTGGACGTGCGATTTCTGGCCGCAGGCCGAGCAATAAGGGCCGGCGAGTTTGGCCCCGCAGTTCAGGCAATTATTCTCATGGGCGTGGCCCGGATCGGTCGCTTCGCCGGCTTGAGGCTCGACTGCCCGTGCAAGCAGGCCGCCAGTCACCGCGTCGCCGACTGCCTCAATCCCGTCCATCGCACCCCCTTTGCCATATTAGGCGCGCTGATTTGTGCATGCTAGCCGTGGGCAATGGCGCGCATCGGCCTACTCGGCGGCTCGTTCAACCCGGCGCATCGGGCTCACCGGCGCATCAGCGTGGACGCGATGCGGGCGCTTGGCCTCGACGAAGTGTGGTGGCTGGTTTCGCCCGGCAATCCGCTGAAGGAAGGCGCGACCGACATGGCGCCGTTCGAGGCGCGCCTCGAGTCTGCGGAGCGGATGGCCCGCGGCGCGCGGATCCGGGTCAGCGACTTCGAGCAGCGTGAAGCGACGCGCTACTCGGTTGACACGGTGCGAAAGTTGAAGCTGCGCCACCCGCGGCACCGCTTCATCTGGTTGCTTGGAAGCGACACCCTGCCAAATTTTCACAAATGGCGTAATTGGAGGGGGTTAGTCCGCGAAGTGCCGATTGCGGTGATTCGCCGCCGCGGTTATGATTCAACTGCCCACGCGGCGCGCGCGATGGGTTGGCTGCGAGGGTTCGTCCATCCTTCGAGCCAGGCAAAGCAGTGGACGGAGTGGAGTGCACCGGCGATCCTTTTCCTTCGCCTGCCGCCCGATCCGACCTCCGCAACCGCTATTCGCGCGCAAGACCCACACTGGTATCGCCGATCGCCCAAACGCGCGCAGCGCGTCAAGCGTACCGGCCTGCCCTTGTTCGCCAGGAGACCCCTTGACCGAACATCCCGTTGAAACCGCCGCCGGCAAGGCCGGGCGCGCTCCCGTCGACGTCGAGGACCTCCACAAGCTCGTTCTTCAGTCGCTCGACGACGATCAGGCGCAGGAAGTCGTGACCATTCCACTGATGGGCAAGTCCAATATCGCCGACCACATGGTTATCGCGTCGGGCCGCTCGACCCGGCAGGTCGCCTCGATGGCGGCCAAGCTCGCGGACAAGATCAAGGAGCGATTTGGCAAGAACGTCCGGATCGAAGGGCTTCCCGCCGCCGACTGGGTGCTGATCGACGCCGACGACGTCATCGTGCACATATTCCGTCCCGAAGTGAGAAATTTTTACAATTTGGAACGAATGTGGGCGTTTGGCGATGATTCGGGCGTGAACGCGGCAGCGCGCGGGTAGGGCGGAATATGCGGTTCATTGCGGCATTCTTGTCGATTCTGGCGTTTTTCGCGCAGCCCGCCATTGCGGCTTCTTCGCCCAGCCTGACGAGCCTCGAACAGCAATTGGCGTCGATCGTCGCGACCAAGTCCGCGGACGTCGGCGTTGCCGCGCTCGACCTCAACACCGGCGAGACCGTCAGCATCAAGGGCAATACGCCCTTCCCCATGGCCAGCACCGTCAAGGTCGCGATCGCTGCGCTCTATCTTGCCCAGGTCGATCACGGCCGCCGTTCTCTGGACGACACGATCAACGGCGTCTCGGCGCGCAAGCTGATGGCCCGGATGCTCATTCACAGCGACAATCGCGCCACGGACATCCTGCTTGCCGACCTCGGCGGCCCGAACGCCGTCCACGACTGGCTGCAGGACAATGGCGTCACCGGCCTTCGCGTCGACCGCACGATCGGCCAGCTTTTGAAGTCCAAGCGCGACCTGTGGGATCGGCGCGATTCCAGCACTCCGGTGGCGATGGTCGACCTCTTGAGGCGCATCTACAAGGCCGAGCTGATCAAGCCCGAAAGCCGCAATTACCTCCTCGACCTGATGGCTCAGTGCCAAACCGGCAAGAACCGGATGAAGGCGCTGCTGCCGTGGGGCACGCCGGTCGAGCACAAGACCGGCACGCTCGACGGTCTCACTGACGACGTGGGGTTCATCACTTTGCCCGACGGGCGCCGCGTCGCGGTGGCGATTTTTGCCCGCGGTGGCCGGGACCGGCCGAACACAATCGCCGAAACCGCTCGCGCTATCTACGACGGGTTCAAGTCCGTGTTCGCCTGGCCGTTCGGCTCGCCCGCCTACCAGAAGTAGGTGCTCCTCCACATCGTTGCGCGCGGGAAGATCGGCCGCTCTCCTGAAGCCGAGCTGGTCGACCGTTACCTTAAGCGGATCGCCTGGCCGACCAAAGTCACGGAGCTGCCCGAGCGCGGCGGAAGGATGCCGGAGCTTCCTGCGAATTGTGTGACGGTCGTTCTCGATGAGCGTGGGACGCCGGTGACCTCAGGCGAGCTTGCGAAAAGGCTCGAAAGCTGGCGCGATAACGGCAAGCGCGAGTGCCGCTTCCTGATCGGCGCCGCTGACGGCCACGACGAGGAGGGACGAAACCACGCCGACCTCCTGCTGTCCTTCGGGCCGGCGACCTGGCCGCATTTGCTCGCCCGGGCGATGCTCGCCGAGCAATTGTTCCGAGCCACATCGATCCTTGCGAACCATCCTTATCATCGCGAAGGTTAGCCCCATGCGCGGCGCCACATTCGCATTGCTGCTCTGCCCGCTTCTGGGAGCGAGCGCGCTTGCCCAGAACCTAGGCCCGACGCTCGACGCCCAGCTCAAGGTTGCCCAGGCCGAGCAGCGTGACGCCGAGGCGGAGGCCGCGCGGTTGGAGCAGACCGCGTCCCGGGCCCGCAGCGAAGCCGAGCGCCTTCACGCCGAGCAGGCCGCGGCCGCGCAGGCCATCGACGCCGCGGAAGCGCGGATCAGTGCCGCCAATGCCCGCGTCAGGCTCGCCTCGGCCTATGTCGCCACCCACCGGGAGCAGCTCGCGGCCCAGCAGCAGCCCTTATCCTCCTTGCTCGCCGGGCTCGCGACCATGTCGCAGCGCCCGCCGTTGCTGGTGCTTGCCGACCGCGCCGGCCCCGACGAACTGGTGAAGGTGCGGCTGTTGCTCGATTCCACGCTTCCCGTGATCCGCCGCCGGACCGGCCGCCTGTCCCTGGAGCTCGCCGAAGGGCAGCGGCTTCAGCAGGCCGCGCTCGACGCCCGCACTGAGCTCTCGAAAAGCCGCGACAACCTTGCCGAGCGTCGGCAGCGCTTCGCTGCGCTTGAGCAGAAGACAATGCAGCGGGCGCTGGCGTCCGGCGGACAGGCGCTGATTAGCGGCGATGTTGCAATCGCCGCCGGTGAAAGCGTCGAAAGATTGCGCGGCGAGCAATCCAGCAGTCAGTCGATCCGCCGCGTCGCCGAGGGACTCGCTTCAGAAGAAGCGTCGCCGCCAAGCCCCTTCCGCCCCGAAGGCGCAGTTCCGCGCCCCCCGTTCGCTTATCAGTTGCCGGCGGTCGCTCCGGTCACGGAAGGTCTCGCCGCGGTCAACGCGAGCGGCGTCCGGTCGCGCGGGCTTGCTCTCGCCACCTATCGCGGCGCTCCGCTGGCCGCACCGGCGGATGGCGTGGTGAAATATTCGGGGCCGTTCCGCGACTATGACGGGGTGCTGATCATCGACCACGGGGGAGGCTGGCTGAGCCTGATCGTCAACGTCGGATCGACGCTCAAGGTTGGCGACAAGGTCCGCCGCGGCGAGCCGGTCGGGCGCGCGCTCGGACCGCTGCAGGTCGAATTGTCCCAGAATGGGCGTCGAATCTCGCCTGCTCTCATCGCGGGTTCATCTCAAAGCCTGTCAAAGGCCGCCAAAGGCGGCTAAAAACCGGACAGGCCTTGCCGCCTCGACTTAGGACGCGACCATGAAAGCCAAGACGAAACTCTTTCCGCCGCTCGCGCTCGTTGGAGCGCTCGCCCTGGTGCCAGTGACCGCCAGCTCCTTCGCTGCCGCGGACACGACCAATTACCAGGAGCTCGAGAAGTTCATGAGCGTCTACGAGCGGGTGAAGGCCAATTACGTCGAACAGGTCGACGACAAGACGCTGATCAAGGGCGCGATCGACGGCATGCTCGCCGCGCTCGACCCGCACAGCTCCTACGTCGAGGCGAATGACTTCGACCAGCTGAAAGCCACGACGGACGGCAATTACGGCGGCCTCGGCCTGACCGTCTCGATGGAAGACGGCGTGGTCAAGGTGATCGCGCCGACCGAGGACACGCCGGCCTGGCGCGCGGGCATCAAGTCGGGCGACTACATCACCCACATCAACGGGGAATTCCTGAACGGCCTTAGCCTCGACGAGGCGGTCGCCAAGATGAAGGGCGATCCCGGCACGTCGGTGAAGCTGACGATCATCCGACCCGGCCGCGACAAGCCGCTCGATGTCGCCCTCACCCGCGAGCGGATCGAGCTCCACGCGGTGAAGTGGGAGATCAAGGACAATATCGGCTACATCAATATCAACACCTTCTCGGGCAACGTCGCCGAGCAGACCAGGGCCGCGCTGATTGGGATTGACAAGGCGACCGGCGGCCACCCGCTCGGCTACGTCGTCGACCTGCGTTCCAACCCCGGCGGGCTGCTCGACCAGGCGGTCGATGTCGCCGACGACTTCCTCGAAAGCGGCGAGATCGTCTCGCAGCGCGGCCGGACCAAGGACGATATCGAGCGCTATTATGCTCGTCCCGGCGACCTGGCCCACGGCCTCCCGGTCGTTGTCCTGACCGACGCCGGCACGGCGTCCGCATCGGAAATCGTCGCCGGCGCGCTCCAGGACCATCGCCGCGCCCTGATCATGGGCGAGAAGAGCTTCGGCAAGGGCTCGGTCCAGACCGTCGTGCAGACTGGTCCGGAGGCCGCGCTCCGGCTGACGACCGCGCGCTATTACACGCCCTCGGGCCGCTCGGTGCAGGCCGGGGGAATCGATCCCGACATCCCGGTCCCGCAACTCAGCGACCCCGATTACAAGGACCGCAAGGTGATCCGCGAAGCCGACCTCAGGCGGCATCTGCTGGCGCAGTCCAACGTCGAGGACAAGCTGCTCGAGGCCGACGACAAGCCCGACCCCCGGTTCATGATGACCCCCGCCGCGCTGGAAAAGCAGGGCATCAAGGACTTCCAGCTTTATTACGCGCTGAACACGATCAAGCGCCTGTCCTCGACCGCCACGATCGCGTCGGCCTCGCCGTCCAAGAAGCTGCGCTAGGCCCACGCCAATGAGCGATACGGTAGCGGTCGGGCCAGATCGCGTTGTCGGCCTGCCCGCGCCGGCAATTGCCCGGCTGATCGCTCTTTTGCTGCCTGTGGCGCTGCTCGGCGGCGCGCTTGGCTCGCAATATTTCGGCGGGCTCCACCCATGCGAAATGTGCTACTGGCAGCGCTGGCCCCACGCCGCAGCGATCGTGCTTGCGGCGCTGGCGTTCACCGCGCCGGCTGACTCGCCGCGCACGCGAAATCTCGTCCTGATTGCGGCCCTGGCCATCGCTATTTCGGGTGCGATTGGCGTCTATCACGCGGGCGTCGAAGCCAAGCTGTGGGAAGGTTTCACCACCTGTACGGCGACGGGCAGAGGCTTGAGCACGGCTGACCTCCTGAAGCAGATCAGCCGGACGCCACTGGTGCGCTGCGACGAGGTGCAGTTCCGATTTCTCGGGATTTCGATGGCCGGCTGGAATGCGATCCTCTCCTTGGGTGGTGCCGCATCGATCGTCCTTCTCAGCCGTCGCGGCCGGCGCACATGAGCGGCTGGCGCCCCGGCGAGCGGCGACCGGACACGGCCTCGATGCTGCGGGTCGACCAGGCCGGCGAATATGGCGCGACGCGAATTTATTCCGGCCAGCTTGCGGTGCTCCGCCACAATGCGCCGGAATCGAAACTGATCGCGCGAATGGCGGCCCAGGAAGAGCGGCATTTGAAGCGCTTCAATGCACTGATGGCCGAGCGCCGGGTGCGTCCGACCGCGCTCCAGCCTTTGTGGCACGTCGCCGGGTTCGCGCTTGGTGCAGCGACCGCCCTGATCTCGGAAAAGGCCGCGCTCGCCTGCACCGACGCGGTCGAGACCGAGATCGACGGACATTATTCGCAGCAGCTGAAGCAGCTGGGAACCGACGATCCCGAGCTCACCGCCGATATCGCGGATTTCCAGGCCGACGAGCTCGAACACCGCGAAACAGCACGCCAGGCCGGGGCCGCGCAGGCCCCCGGTTATCCCCTCCTGACTGCGGCGATCCGTGCCGGGTGCAGGGTGGCAATCGAGCTTTCTAAACGCATATGAGGAACTTCAGGCGGGCCTCGCCCGCTGACTCGGGTGAAAGGAAGGCATGGTGATGAAAAAGCTGATTCTCGGCGCCGGCATCGCGGGCGTGCTGGTCAGCATGGCGGCCTTGCCCACCCCGGCGGCCGCCCAGAACCAGACACTAGGCGAGATCATCGTCTACGGGACCGATCCGTGCCCGCGCGCGGCCGACGATGCGATCATGATCTGCAAGCGGCTGCCGGAAAGCATGCGCTACCGGATCCCGGACCAGCTGCGCACCAGCGGAACGCCGCAGGAGCGCACGTCCTGGTCGCAGAAATCGAAAGTCCTGACCACGGTCGGCGATACCGGCACCGGGAGCTGTTCGGCGGTCGGGCCGGGCGGCCACACCGGTTGCTTGATCCAGTCGATCAAGCAAGCCAAGACGCAGACCCGGCAGCAGGCCGAGGACAACCAGCCGCCCGAGCAATAGCCGCCGGCCGTCGTGTCTCTGTTCGGATCCGTCAGGGCTTGTTAGGTCCCTGCCACGTTCCGGAGGGGGAGCAGGCCTTTGAGCAACGCGCCAGCGATCGCGCTCGACGAGCGGTCTAGCCGCACCTTCTTCGGCCATCCGCGCGGCCTCGCTTATCTCGCCTTCACCGAGGCCTGGGAGCGCTTTTCCTATTACGGGATGGCGGCGCTGCTCGTGCTTTACATGGTCAACCAGCTGCTGTTGCCCGGCCACGTCGAGCACGTGGCCGGCTTTGCCGCTTTCCGTAGCCTGCTCGATGGCGCGTTTGGGCCAATGTCGACCCAGGCGCTCGCCTCTCAGATTTTCGGGCTCTACTCGGGCTTCGTCTATTTCACGCCGGTGCTCGGCGGCTGGCTCGGCGACCGCATCGGCCAGCGCAGCGCCGTCGTGCTCGGCGCGTTGTCGATGAGCGGCGGCCACGTCGCCATGGCCTTCGACCGCAGCTTCCTGCTAGCGCTGCTGCTCCTGATCATCGGCTCGGGACTGTTGAAGGGCAACATCTCGGCGCAGGTCGGCAGCGTTTATCCGCCCGACGACGAGGCGCGCCGGACGCGCGGCTTCGCGATCTTCAGTACGGCGATCAATTTCGGTGCAGTCGTCGGACCGCTGCTGTGCGGGTTTCTCGGGGAGCGCTACGGATGGCATGTCGGCTTCGGCGCGGCGGCATTGTTCATGCTCGGCGCGCTTGCGACCTACCTCAGCGGTTACCGCTATCTCCCGGCGCGGGTCGAGCGAAAAGCCCGGAACGCACACGCTCCGCTGACGACTGAAGACCGCAAGATCATCGCAGCGCTGATCGGCGTGATGGCAATCACGGTGCTGGCCTACATCGCTTATTACCAGCTCGCCAATGCCCTTCCGATCTGGATCCAGGCGCACGCGAACCTCAGCGCGGGCGCGTTTCAGATCCCGATCCCCTGGTTTTATTCGATCGATCCGCTGGCGAGCATCCTGTCGGTCCCCTTCCTCTTCGCCCTGTGGACCTGGCAGGCGCGCGTCAGCGGCCGGGAGCCCTCGGCGTTGGCGAAGATCGCGACCGGGTCGTTCATCGCTGCCGGCGCCAACCTCATCCTGCTCGCCGCCATCGCATTGTCGCCGGGCCGGGTGCTTTGGGTTTGGCCGGTGCTCTACTGCGCCGCGGAGGGAGTTGCCTTCATGTATTTCTGGCCGACCCTGCTCGCGCTGGTGTCGCGCGCGGCGCCGCCGAAAATCAACGCGACGATGATGGGGTCGGTGTTCCTTACCCTGTTCGTCGCCAACAACCTGATCGGCCGGATCGGCACTTACTATGAGAAAATGACGCCGATCGCTTTCTGGGCGCTGCACGCGGGCATCGGCGCGGCGGGCGGATTGCTGATGCTGCTGTTCGCGCGAACGGCCGGCCGAATCCTCGAAGCGAAAGCCTAGGAGCGCGATCGAGGCTGCCGCGTTGTCCCGGGCGTGGCCGACGACATCGCCCGCGAAAGCAACTTCCAGTGGCTCGCGCGCTTGGGCTTCGTCACGCGTGGCCTGCTCTACATCGTCATCGCCTGGCTGGTGATCCGCACCGGACGGACGGAGGACCTGACCGGGGCGATGGAATTTGTCAGTCACGGCATCGGCCGGGGCGTGATGATCTTCCTGGTGGCAGGCATGGGCGGCTACGGCCTGTGGCGGGTCAGCGATGCCGCGTTCGGGATGGACAGCGGCCGGCATCATCCCAAGGCCTGGCGTCGGCGTATCGCTGCCGGGTCGAGTGGCGCAATCTATCTGTTCCTGGCCTACAAGGCGCTCAGGATCATGCTTGGGCAGACTACGCATGTCGGCGGCGTGCAACAGAATGCCGCGGCGGCTCTGCACCTGCCGGCGGGGGGCGTTGCGCTCCTCATCGCCGCTGCTGTTCTCACCGGCGCGGGCGTGGTGCAGCTGTGGAAAGCCGCGAGCTGCTCGTTCCTCCGTCACCTCGACCCAGCGGCTCGGGCCCCGCTTGCGAAATGGCTCGGCCGGACCGGCTATGCGGCGCGCGGGATCGTCTTCCTGACCGCCGGCTGGCTGCTCGCCCGGGCTGCACTGGACCGCAGCGCCGCAGAGGCTGGCGGGTTCGAGCAGGCGCTCGATGCGTTGCGCGGGCCGCTGCAATTCCCGGTCGCGGCGGGGCTTGCGCTGTTCGGCGCCTATTCGCTGGTCGAGGCGCGCTACCGGTCGATCCACAAGCCGCCGACCGAGCACGTCAAGCGCAAGGTCGAGGAGGCGGTCAGCTAGGGCACGATCGGCAGATAGACCGCGCTCGCGGTCGCGCCGCCGCGGTAGATGGTCTGCGTCGCCTTCCGGTAATCGCCGGCCTTCGCGTAGAAGATGTTCGGGACGAAGGTCTGCGGGTTCCGGTCGTAGACCGGGAACAGGCTCGACTGGATCTGCACCACGATCTTGTGGCCGGGCAGGAAGACGTGATTCACGTTGGGCAGGCCCCAGCGGTAATGCTCGGCCTTGCCGGCCCGCAATGCGCGTGGCCTCGCGAAGCTGTCGACATAGCGGCCGCGGAAGATCTCGATCCCGATCGGCAGCTCATAGCCCGACATGTCGCGCTTCGATCCCTGCGCCGCGCCTTCGGGCGCTTCGTTGGGATAGACGTCGATCAGCTTGACCACCCAGTCGCTGTCGGTGCCGCTGGTCGCGGCGAAGAGGTCGACCTCAGGCGCGCCCATGATGTGCACCGGCTTGGTCAGTGGCGCGGTCGTGTAGCTGATGACGTCGGGACGGTTGGTGACGAAGCGCTGGTCCTGCACCAGCCAGGTCCGCCACTGCGCCCCTGTGATCGGTCGGGGGAGGTACGGCACCGGGTTGGCGGGATCGGAAACATATTCGTCGCGGCCCGCGGCGAGAGGGCGATCGAACCCGGCTCGGCCGCTACCGGTCAGATAGAGCGGCGTCGGCGTGCCCATCGGCCATTTGGGGCTCGCCTGCCATTCATTGATCCCGGTCGCGTAGGTCAGGACGTTGGGCGTCTGCTGGTCCGGCGCGCCTTTCAGGTAATGGTCGAAGAACGGCTTCACCCATTTGACGCGCCATTCGTCGGCGGTGTCGCCGGTGAAGATGATGTCGCCGAGGTCGTAGCCATAATGGTTGGCGCCCGAGTGCCGCCACGGGCCGATCGCGAGGTGCAGCAGGCCGCTGCCCTCATATTTGTCCTTGAGCGCCTTGTAGACGGCTGGCCCGCCATAGCTGTCCTCCTGATCCCACTGCCCGACCTCGATCAAAGTCGGGACGGTGAGCGGACGCGCGGCCATCCACTTGTCGACCGCCTGCAGCGACCAGAAATCAGTGTAGGCCGGGTTCTGCATTAGCTTCTGGACGAACGGATAATGTTCGATCTGCAGGCGGCGCGCGTAATCCGCCATCGAGCCGGCTTCGAGATAGCGGGTATAATCGTCGCCCGGACCCGTCGCGAGCTCGGCGCCTTCAGCTTTGCCCGTGCTCTGCGAAACGGCGAAGTCGAACCCGCCGACGCGGAATGCGCCGTTGTGGAACCAGTCATCGCCCATCCAGCCGTCGACCATCGGGCTCTGCGGCACCGCGGCCTTCAGCGCCGGGTGCGGGTTGATCTCCGAGGCGAGCGTCAGGAAGCCGAGGTAGGACGAGCCGATCGTGCCGACCTTGCCGTTCGACTCCGGCACGTTCTTCACCAGCCAGTCGATTGCATCGTAGGCGTCGGTGCTCTCGTCGATGCCGCTGTTGTTGAGCGGCCCGACGATCGGGCGGTTCATCACGAACGTGCCTTCGCTGTTGTGCAGCCCGCGGAGGTCCTGCTGGACGATGATGTAACCGTCGTTGAAGAACTCCTTGTACATGATCGGCAGGATGTCGACGCCCGACTGGCTCTTCTCGCGGCTCATGCTGCCCTTGGCGTCATAGGGCGTGCGCGACAGCAGGATCGGCCCGTTCCGCGTGCCCTTCTTCATCACGATGACCGTGTAGAGCTTGGTGCCGTCGCGCATCGGCACCATTGCCACGCGCTTGATGAAGTCGGCCTCGGGCAGGACCGGGTCGTACTTGGCAACGACGTCGGGCGTCATCGGCGTCACGGGCGGCGCAGCCGCGGCCAGGACGAGCAGCGGCACTAGCGAGGCGGTGAGGCGGAGCGCGAGCTTGGTCATGCGCCAGCCGATACGCAGCGGCCGGCTACGCCGCAAGCGGGCGGGTCAGAAGCTGATCTCGGCGACTTTGTCATTCATGCCGGCCTCTGGCCTTTGTCCGAACAGCTTGTTGACGGCTGGCCTCAGGAAGCCACCGATATCGCTCTGCCAGATTTTCGCGTCCTCGACGTCAAGGCGCAGGAGCGCCAGCTTCGGATCGTCCTTTCCCTCATACCACTCGGCAACCACGGGGCTCCACAAGCGATCGATCGTCGCCTGATCGTTCGAGATGCTGAGCGTGCCGCGAAGGCTCGCGAACAAGTCATGGCCTTTGGCCGCGTAGGTCGCGATTGCGCGATTCGATTGCCCGAGCGAGCGGGTCAGGTCGTGATCCCTTGCGGTGAAAAACCACATCTGAGCTGCGTCGCGGTCCTGATCCTCGCAATTGGCAGTCATCGGCTGCGTCGCGCCGTCACGCGCGCCCTCCACCCCCAGCATCAGGAAGGGGCTGTCCTCAAGCGCGCTCCAGAATTGCTTCTCCATTTCCCGGTCGTCAGCCATGCGTCGTCCTCCTTGCGAACTGAGAACGGCCCCGTCAGCCGCGCGTTCCTCGTGGTGAGTCACGCTTTTGCTAAGTTATTGTGTTGCAACAGCTTGTTAGAGAACATAGGCAGAACGAATGGCCCTGTTGGATATTCAAGCGAAACTCGCAATTCTCGCCGACGCCGCCAAGTACGACGCGTCCTGTGCGTCGTCGGGTTCGGTGAGGCGGGATTCGCGGCAGGGAGCCGGCGTCGGCTCGACCGATGCGGGGATGGGCATCTGCCACGCCTATGCGCCGGACGGCCGCTGCATTTCGCTGCTGAAGATCCTGCTGACCAACAGCTGCATTTTCGACTGCGCCTATTGCATCAACCGCAAGAGTTCGAATGTCCGCCGCGCCCGTTTCACCAGCGAAGAGGTCGTCCGGCTCACGCTCGCTTTCTACAAGCGCAACTATATCGAAGGGCTGTTCCTCTCGTCTGGGATTATCCGCTCGTCCAATTACACGATGGAACAGATCGTCGAGGTTGCGCGGAGCCTTCGCGAGGATCACGACTTTCGCGGCTATATCCACCTCAAGACCATTCCCGACGCCGATCCGGAGCTGGTTCGGCAGGCCGGCCGCTATGCCGACCGGGTGTCGATCAACGTTGAGCTCCCAACCGAAAGCGGGCTCGAAAGGCTGGCTCCCGAAAAGGACGCAGCGCGGATCGAGGGGGCGATGAGCGACATGAAGACGTCGATCGAGGGTGCGAAGGACGCAGCGAAGAGGTTCAAGTCGGCACCCAGGTTCGCACCTGCCGGTCAGTCGACGCAGATGATCGTGGGCGCCGACTGCGCCAGCGACCGCGACATCGTCGGCAAGGCAAGCACGCTCTACGACCGGTTCGGTCTACGTCGTGTCTATTACTCGGCATTTTCACCCATCCCCGACGCGAGCGCCGTCCTTCCGCTCAAGCGGCCGCCGCTGATGCGCGAGCACCGGCTCTACCAGTCCGATTGGCTGATGCGCTTCTACGGCTTCGCTCCGCAGGAGGTGCAGGGCGCGACGGACAGCCAGGGCATGCTTCCGCTCGACATCGACCCCAAGCTCGCCTGGGCGCTCAAGTTCCGGGAGCGCTTTCCGGTGGACGTGAACCGGGCGCCGAGAGAATCGCTTCTCCGCGTGCCGGGCCTCGGGATCAAGGCCGTCGAGCGAATCCTCAGCTCACGCCGCTGGCGTAGGCTGAGGCTCGACGACATAGCGCGGATGACGCTGTCGGTTGCAAAGGTCCGCCCATTCATCAGCACGACCGATTGGCGCCCGACATTGCTGACTGACCGTGCCGACTTGCGTGCACTTGTCGGTCCTAAAAGGCAGCAGCTGGAGCTGTTCGCCGCCTGACGTGCTAGCCGAGGGGCCAATGATCGACGTGTATCGCGTCACCTTGTCGGCGCCGGACGACTTCGACGGCTGGCGTGAGGCGGCGCGCGACCTTGCCGAAGCTGGGGTCCCTGCCAGTGCGGTGGTTTGGCAAGTTGAAGGCGGCGCGGCCGACCTGTTCGGCACCGACGCGACTCAGCCAGCCGCGGCGAGCTTTCCCGTGCCGCGAAGCTTCGTCGAGCTGGCGGGCGACGTCGTGTGCCATGCGGACCCAGAGCGGTTTGCCTTGCTCTATGCGCTGCTGCTTCGTCTTAGGTACGACAGGCATGCGCTCGAGGATGCCGCCGACACGCTGGTGCGGCGCCTGCAAGACCTCGCCAAAGCCGTTCGTCGCGACGTCCACAAAATGCATGCGTTCGTCCGGTTCCGCGAGCTCGACGGTCTTTTCGTGGCCTTTTTCGAACCCGAACATCATATTGTCCGCCGGGCCGCGGGCTTTTTCGTTGACCGCTTCACCAACATGGTCTGGTCGATCCTGACGCCGGAACTTTCGATCCACTGGGACGGAACGAACCTCAGCGAGGGCCCGGGGGCGGCGCCGGCCGATGCTCCCGCGGGCGATCCGCTCGAAGAGACGTGGCGCACTTATTATTCGAGCATCTTCAATCCGGCGCGGCTGAAGGTCGGCGCGATGCTGAAGGAGATGCCGAAGAAATATTGGCGCAACATGCCGGAGACTTCGCTCGTTCAGCCCCTGATCGCCACTGCCCGGATGCGCGAGCTGGAGATGATCGACCGCTCTGATGCCAAGGAAGGATTGCTGCACGCGCTCGAGGCGGAGCGCTCCATTGAGCCGGGAGGCAATCTCCGCGCCTCGTGGGAGGCGCTGCTGAAAGACGCGCGCAAGTGCACGCGCTGCGAGCTTTACAAATTCGGGACGCAAACTGTCTTCGGCGAAGGTCCGCTCGATGCCTCAATCATGTTCGTGGGCGAGCAGCCGGGCGACCAGGAGGATCTCGCCGGACGGCCGTTCGTCGGCCCGGCGGGCCAACTGTTCGACGAGGCACTCGAAGCCGCAGGGATCGACCGTTCGGCGGTCTACGTCACCAATGCGGTCAAGCATTTCAAGTTCGTGATGCGCGGCAAGCGGCGGATCCACAACAAGCCCGACGCGGGTGAGATCAGCGCCTGCCGCTGGTGGCTCGAGCATGAGCGCGAGCTGATCCGACCGCCGGTCACGGTCGCGCTCGGCGCGACCGCAGCGCGCTCGCTGGTCGGCAAGGCCGTGACCATTTCGAAGGTCCGCGGCGAGCCGCTGATGCTCGGCGACGGCAGCGAATGCTGGGTGACGGCGCACCCGAGCTCGATCCTCCGCGCTCCGGACGAAGCTGCGCGCCGGGAGGGCAGGCGCCTGTTCCTCCGCGACCTCAAACGCATCAAGGCGCGGGCGGAGGAGCTCGCCCGTTAAACCGTCATTGCGAGCGTAGCGAAGCAATCCAATCTGGATTGCCGCGTCGCCTTCGGCTCCTCGCAATGACGGATGATCAGAACCGGTACCCCACCGTCGCCTTTACCGTCCGCGGCGCACCCGGTGAGATGTTGTTGTCCGAATTGGCTGTCGGGAAATAATGCGCGCCGAGCAGGTTCTCGACATTCACCTGGGCTTCGACGCCAAACGGCAGCCGGTAATAAAGCGCCGCGTCGACGCGCGCATATCCAGGCAGCTTCACGGCATTGCTGATGCTCGTGTAGGACTTGGATCGGGCGATCACGCCCAGGCCGGCGCCGATCGTCTTGTTGAAATCGTAGCGGTTCCACAGCGAGAAGCTGTGGCGCGGGACCAGCGGCACCGCTCGCCCTTCGGGCGCCGCCGCGGTGGTTTTGGTGATTTCCGCCTTCTGCAGCGTGTATCCCGCAGAGATCAGCCAGCGGCTGGTGATGCTGCGTTCGAGCCCGAGCTCCAGCCCGCGGCTGCGCTGGGTGCCCGTCAGGACCGTGTTCGCCGGGTTCAGCGGATCGGTGGCGCGGGTGTTGGTCCGGTCGAGCTGGTAGAGCGCCGCGGTCGCCAGCAGCCCACCGGGAAGCTGCAGCTTGGCGCCGACCTCGTAATTGTCGAAGCGCTCGGGCTTCAGCGCCTCGGTGATCGAAGTGAGGCCGCTGAACTGGTCCCCCGACTGGGGCAGGTAGGAGCGGCTGTAGCTGGCGTAGATCGACAGGTCGTCGCTCGGCTTGAGCACGACACCGAGCCGCGGCGACCAGAGGTGGTCGCGGCGGCTGAACTCGCCGCCGTTCGTGCGGAAATCGTCGACGTCGACCTTGAAGCTGTCGAAGCGCAGCCCGGCGACGATCTCCAGCCATTTGACGGGCCGGATCTGGTCCTGGACGTAGAGCGCCGCGACCGTCGCCCGCACGCGGTTATCGGCATCGGTCGCCGATGGCGCGAAGATGACGTTGGCATCGACTGTGGGATCGGCGACGGGAACGGTGTTCGAGCCGGTAAAGCTCGCGGTCATGCGCTTGTTGCGTGAGCGTTCGCGGCCGACTTCGAAGCCGACCAGCAGCGTCTGGTCGACGCCGGCCAGCCGGTTCTCCCACACCAGATCGGTCTGGCTGAACAGGTTCCGGCGGTCGTTGCGGTTGTTGTAGCCCGACAGCGCGACCTGCCCAGTCGCGGCGCTGAAGCTCGCCGGGAAGATGTTCTGGTAGAATTTGTCATAGTCGCCGAACATCATCCGGTTCTTGAGGGTTAGGCCTTCGGCGAAGCGGTGCTCGATCGCTAGCGTGGCCAGATTGACGTTGGCCCGCGCAAAGCTCTTGTCGGGGTCGCCGAAAAAGGTCCGCGTGAAGCCGCGGATCGGCTCGTCGCCGTTCGCCGGCACGCCGCGGTCGGCGGTGCGACGGTCGTGGAAATATTCGTAGCCGAGGTCGATCCGTGTGTCGGGGCCGGCGAGCAGCGCCGCGGTCGGGTTGATGCCATAGCGCTTCAGGTCGACGTGACGGCGGAAGCTGTCGCTGTTTTCATAGACGCCGTTGAGCCGAAGTCCGACGGTCTCGGAAAGCGGCTGGTCGAGGTCGGTGCTGACCCGCCGCCCGCCCCAACGATCGCCGGCCAGTGTGACTCCGCGGGCAACGGTGAAGCTTGGCTTTTTCAGCACTCGGTTGAGAACACCGCCGCCGCCGCCGCGACCGAAGATCATCGCGTTGGGGCCCTTCAGCACCTCGACCCGGTCGACGTTGTAGAAGTCCCGGAAATATTGGACGTCGTCGCGCACCCCGTCGACGAAGAAGTCGGCTGTGCTCGAATTGCCGCGCAGGACCAAAGTATCGCGGTTGCCCTCGCCCGAATTGTACGAAGCGCCGGGAACGAACAGCAGCAGGTCGCCGATCGACCGCAGCTGCTGGTCGCCGATCTGCGCGCTCGAAACGATGGTCAGCGCCTGGGGGACGTTCTTGATGTCGGTGTTGGTCTTGGTCGCGCTGCTGATGACCTTCACGCCATACGGCACCCGCTCCCCGGTGATGACGATATCAGGGCCCGCCGCGGCGGCATCGGCCGCTGCATCCATGGTGTCCGCGGCGAAAGCTGGGACCGCGCCGCAAAGCAAGGCAGCGGCGAGAGAGCATTTGTACAGGCGGTCCATTCGTTCCCCTTTGGACTTCTTGGGGCCCGCCTAACGTTATTGATAGTCATTCGCAATAGCAGAATTACTCGGCGGCTAGCAGGGTCTCCGCGCTGCCCAGGTCGACCGACACCAGTCGGCTGACGCCTTTCTCGATCATGGTCACGCCGTAGAGCCGGTCCATGCGGCTCATGGTCACCGCATTGTGGGTGACGATCAGGTAGCGCGTGTCGGTTTCCTGCGTCATCCGCTGCAGCAGCTCGCAGAAGCGCTCGACATTGGCGTCGTCGAGCGGCGCGTCGACCTCGTCGAGCACGCAAATCGGGGCGGGGTTGGTGAGGAAGATCGCGAAGATCAGCGCGACCGCGGTCAGCGCCTGCTCCCCGCCCGACAGCAGCGTCAGGGTCGACAGCCGCTTGCCCGGCGGCTGGGCCATGATCTCAAGCCCGGCTTCGAGCGGGTCGTCGCTTTCGACCAGCTCGAGATGGGCCTGGCCGCCTTCGAACAGGGTCGTGAACAGGCGGCGGAAATGGGCATCGACCTTTTCATAGGCCTCGAGCAGCCGGACCCGGCCTTCGCGGTTCAGATTGCCGATCGAGCCCCGCAGCCGGTTGATCGCCTGGGTCAGCTCCTCGGCTTCCTCCGCACCCTTGGTGCGTGCGGCGTCGAGCTCGGCAAGCTCCTGTTCTGCGACGAGGTTGACCGGCCCGATCCGTTCCCGCTCTCCGGTCAGCCGTTCGAGGGCCGCCGCTTCCTCTTCGGCGTTGCGCGGCTCCTCGGCATCGAACCCGAGCTTCTCGGGCAATCGCTGCGGCACCACCTCGAACTTGTCGGCTGCCGCCCTGGCGAACTCGGCGCTGCGCGCCTGCTGCGCCTCGGCGCGGGCAGCGGCGGCTGCGCGCCGTTCCCGAGTGTCGGCCGAATGTTCGTTGATCGCCGACACTGCCTGGCTCGCGGCGAGGACCGCCTCTTCCGCTTCGCGCTCCGCCGCGGTGGCTTCGCCAATGCGAACCTGGCTCTGGTCGTTGGAATGCTCGAGCTCGCCGATCCTGGCATCGAGCTCGGCGGGTTCCTTCGAGAGGTCCGCCCGTTCGCTGGACTGCTGTTTCTGGCGCTCGATCGCAGACCCGAGCCGATGCTCGGCATCGGCCTGGCGCTTGCTCCATTCCGCCTGTTCGCGCCCCGCAGCAGTCGACCGCTCGCGGTCTGCCGCAGTCTCGCGGGCCTTGGTGGCGGCTTCGGCGCGCTTGTCGGCAACCGCGCTTGCCGCGCTTGCGGCGCTGGCGCGTGACGCTTCGACTTCATGCTCGAGCGCGGCTGGATCGGCAAGCGCTGCCAGCGACTGCTGCGCAGCCGCGGCGGCCTCGCGCGATGCTTCGAGCACTGGTTCCAGATCGGCCTGGCGCTGGATCAGGCTGGCACATTGCGCCTCGATGCGCTCCAGCGCGGCGGCCGCGGCGTCGATCGCCCGGCCGGCCTCGCGCGCATCGCGCTCTGCCGCCAGCGCCGCAGTCCGCGCTTCGTCAGCGACCTTGCGGCATTGTTCCATCGTCGCGAGCACCGAGTCCCGCTCCGCCGAAGCCTTTTCGACCGCTGCTTCTAATCTGGGCAATTCGTCCGCCAGCTGGGCGAGGCGATTGGCGCGCAACAGCCGCTCGGCTGCGGCCGCCCCCGCGCCGGCCGCGACAAACCCGTCCCACCGGCGAAGCCGGCCGTCGGGCGTGACGAGCCGTTGGCCGACGGCGAGCGCCTGCCCCAAATCATCAGCGGCAATGGCGACCTGCCTGAGCCGGCGAATGAGTTGCGCCGGCGCGCTGACATGGTCGGCCAGGCATTCCGTGCCGGCCGGCAACGAGGGGTCGTCAGGCCGGACTTCGCTTCCCTGCCAGCGCCTTGGTGCGTCGCCGCCAAGCGATGCGTCGGCGTCCTCCCCCAATGCAGCCGCGAGCGCTCGTTCATAGCCCGGTTCGGCCTTCAGGCTGGCGATCGCCGCGCCGCCGCCGTGCTCGAGCGCGCGGGCCAACGCCTCATGCTCTGACCGTGCGGCGGACAGTCCGGCGCGTGCCGATGCAAGCCGGCTTTCGGCGGAATCGCGCGCTTCGGCCGCCGAAGTCCGCCCTTGCTCGGCTTCGACACGCTTCGCCTCGGCTTGCGTCAGCGCTTCGGCGGCAGCCTTGGCCTTCGCTTCGGCCTCATCTCGGGCGCGGACCTGGTCGCTGCCATCGCCCAACGCCTGGAGCTGCTCGGCGAGCTTCTGCCGTTCCTGCTCGGTTCGGCCGAGTTGTGCCCGTGCCGCCTCGAGCGCGGCTTCGGCGACCCGGCGCTCGGCACGCATTGCCGCCTGCCGAGCAAGCAATTCCGCAAGCGCGGCTTCGGCTTCGCGGGAAATAGTCTCCGCGGCACTGAGCTCGGTCGCGATCCGGGCCGCGTGGGCTTCAGAGTCTTCGAGCCGCCGCGCGATCGTCCCGCGTTCTTGCTCGAGCACGGCGATTGCATGCGCGGCATCGCCCTTCAGCGCTTCTTCGCGCGCGATGTCGTCGGTCAACGACCGATCGAGGCGATCCAATTCGGCGAACCGGCGCGCCACCGTGTCGCGCCGGGCGCGCGCCGTCGCGAGTTGATGCGCGAGCTGGTGGCCTTGCTCGCGCAGCTCAGTGAGCGCGTTGCGCTTTGCGGCGAGCGACTCGTTGGCGCGATCGTGCGCGGCCTGCGCCTCGGCGATGGCCTGGTGGATTCGCTCGACTTCCTCGGACGCGGCCTTCGCTTCCGCTAGAGCGGCTTCAGCCGCCTGCTCGGCTTCGACCCAGCGGGCGTGAAGCAGTCGGGCTTCGACTCCGCGGATCTGGTCGGTCAGCTTGCGATAACGCTCGGCCGCGCGCGCCTGCCGTCTCAGCTGGGCCGCGCGCTGCTCCTGGTCGCCGAGGATTTCCCCCAGCCGCGTCAGATTGGCCTCGGCCGCGCGGAGTTTTTGCTCGGCGTCCTTGCGGCGCGCGTGAAGCCCGGAAATGCCCGCCGCTTCCTCCAGCAGCTGACGCCGCTCGACGGGCTTGGCGGCGATGACCGCGCCGATCTTGCCCTGGCTGACCAGCGCCGGCGAATGGGCCCCCGTCGCCGCGTCCGCGAACAGCAGCGAGACGTCCTTGGCGCGTACGTCGCGCCCGTCGATCCGGTAGGCCGACCCGGCGCCGCGCTCGATGCGCCGAGTGACCTCGCTCTCCCCGGAACCGCCTTCGTCTCCGGCGTCGCGCTCGACCAGGATTGAGACTTCGGCGAAGTCGCGCGGCGGCCGCGTTGCGGTGCCGGCAAAGATGACATCGTCCATGCCCCCGCCGCGGAGCGACTTGGGGCTGGATTCCCCCATCGTCCAGCGGATCGCCTCGAGCAGGTTCGATTTGCCGCAGCCGTTGGGGCCCACGACGCCGGTCAGGCCCGGCTCGATCCTGAGCTCGGCCGGTTCGACGAAGCTCTTGAAGCCGCTGAGCTTGAGCCGCCGGATCCTCAACCCTCGATGCCCTCCCCCCGCATTGGGCTTATCCGCCGAGCGCCTTCTTGAGCTGCGGCTCGAGCAGCTCCCAGGTCGCGGTGTTCTCCGCCATCTTGCCGTTGATGACGAAGGTCGGGGTGCCCGGGAAGTTGGGGAACTGGTTGGTGGCGTCGCCCGTCATCTGCACCAGCTGGTTGATGCTGTTCTCATTGCTCAAGCACTGATTGCTCTTGGCGGCGGGAACGCCCCGCGCTGCCGCCCACTCCGGGAATCCGGCAAATTTCGCGGCCTGCACGAACTCCTGGTTGGGGGGCAGGTTCTGCAACGCTTCGAGCTGCGCCTGGGGCGTTTCCTGGATCTTGGTCACCCAGGCGACCTGGTCCTTGTAGAAGGCGCGCATCAGCGGGAAGAAGCTCTTCGCGCCGTTGCAGCGCGCGATCAGCGACGCGGTGAGGTCGAACGGATCGCGGACATAATTGCGGAACTCCCAGCTGACCTGGCCCGACTTCACATATTGATCGATCAAAGTCGGCACGCCCTTTTCGTCGAACTCGCGGCAGTGCGGGCAAGTGAGCGAGCCATATTCGACCAGCTTCACCTTGGCATTGGGGTTGCCCATCATGAACCCGCCCGCGGGCGTCGCATTCACGACCATCGTCCAGTCGCCGCCCTTGGGCGGAGCGACCTGCTCCCATTTCACCGGGGCTTCGGCATTGCTCTTGGCATCGCCGGGCTTGGAATTGCAGCCGGCAATCGCGACCACTGCTGCAGCGCCGGCGAGGAAGAAGGAAGGCTTCATTCAATTGCTCCGATTGATCGCGGGTATGGGGTCATCCTCGCTCTTCTCGAGCGACGGAGGGCCGCTGCTAGCGGCAATTTGCGCGGCAAGCGACTCCAGGCACAAGCGAAGCTCGGGATCGGCGATTTCGCGCAGGCCTTCGCCCAGCTCTTTCGGCACTGGGCGCAGCTGCGGCCGCTCCGGCTTTGGTGCCGGCGTCGGCGGCCGGCCCTGGTGGAAGACGATGCGATTGATCGCCGCATAGCCGAAGAAGCGGTTCACCCGCTCGACGATCATCGGTGTCAGATGCTGGATCAGCGGCGCGTGAGCGCCGTCGACCATTAGAGTCAGCACTCCGCCAGCTTTCCTGCCGGCCGGGAATTTGATCGATTCGGGGCACGAGGCCCGGGCGTAACGCTCGCCGACGATCTCGCTCCAACGGCTGACGATTGAGTGCTGGACGAAGCCGAAGCGTTTGAACGACTGGCCGCCGACATCGCCGACGAGCTCGCCCGCGGCGCGGGCGCGGCAGCTCCGCGGCGAATCTCGTTCGGGCTTCCTCTTCGACATCGCCTTGGAGCATGCCATAGGGTCCAGGTGACCGCCAATGCCGCAAGCCGCCTGCTCCAACATTATGTGGATAACTTCAGGCGCTTGCCATGGCGCTCGCCGCCCGGCGAGCCGGCGCCCGACCCCTATCGCGTGTGGCTGAGCGAAGTCATGCTCCAGCAGACGACGGTGGCGACGGTACGGCCGCGGTTCGAGCGTTTCGTCGAACGCTGGCCCACGATCCACGCCTTGGCCGCCGCAGCCGACGAGGACGTCCTCTCCGAATGGGCGGGGCTCGGCTATTACGCCCGCGCCCGCCACCTGATTGCCTGCGCGAGGGAAGTCGAGCGGCGCGGGGCTTTCCCGACCACCGCCGCGGAGCTGCGCCGGCTGCCGGGCATCGGAGCCTATACGTCGGCCGCCATCGCTGCGATTGCGTTCGGCCAAACGGCGCCGGCAGTCGACACCAACGTCGAGCGCGTGATCGTGCGGCTGCACGGCCTCAAAAGCCCTTCCCGTGCCGAGATCGAGCGGCTCGTCCTCGCGATCATGCCCGCCGACCGGCCCGGCGATTTCGTCCAAGCGGTGATGGATCTCGGAGCGACCATCTGCCGCCCAACCAAACCATGTTGCGGCGATTGCCCGCTCCGCCGGGACTGCGCCGCTTTCGCGAGCGGGACTCCGCAGGTCTTCCCTGAGCCTCGCCGGCGTGCCGTGCGTCCGCACAAGTACGGCGTCGCTCACTGGATCGAGCGAGGCGGCCGGGTCTGGCTCGTCCGCCGGCCGGCGAAGGGCCTGCTCGGGGGCATGGCGGCGCTTCCGGGCGGCGACTGGACCGCGAGCCCGCCCGAGCTCCTCAACGCGATCGGCACCGTCCGCCACGTCTTCACCCATTTCTCCCTCGACCTCTTGCTAGTCGCGGGCTCGGAACCGGCAGGCGAGGGCTGGTGGCACCCGCTCGACCAGCTCGGGTCGGCCGGCCTGCCGACCCTTTACCGGCGCGCCGCCGAGCTTGCGCTCACCGCCCGGCAGGCGGCTTGAAGCCTTACAAACTCGCCCTTAAGAGGCAGCGCAAATCCTTATCTCTCTATCCTGACACCGACAGGGAAACTCCATGGACGATCGCTTCAATACCATTGCCGGCTGGGTGCTGTTCGCGGGCATCGTCGCCTTGGGATCGTCGATCGTCGCCGGAGAGATGTTCCACTCGGAGCGCCCCGAAAAGATGGGCTATCCGATCGAGGGCGTGGTCCAGGAAGGCGAGGGCGGCGGCGCCGAAGCCGAGCAGCCGATCGAATTCTACCTCGCCAAGGCCGACCCCGCGAAGGGCCAGCAGGTGTTCAACAAGTGCGCGGCCTGCCACAATGCGGAGAAGGGCGGCGCCAACCAGCTGGGCCCGAACCTGTGGGATATCATCGACGAGCCAATCGCCCAGGGCAAAGCTGGCTTCGCTTTCTCGGATCCGCTGAAGAAGATCGGCGGCACCTGGAACTGGGACAACCTCAGCAAGTGGCTCGACAGCCCCAAGACGTTCGCGCCGGGAACCAAGATGACCTTTGCCGGCCTCAGCAACCCGCAGGACCGCGCCGACGTCATCGCGTTCCTGAACGCGCACAGCGATGCGCCGAGGCCGCTTCCGGCGGCGCCGACGGCGACCGCCGCGGGTGAAGGCCCGGGCAACGGCCCGCAGAAGGCGGAGAAGGAGCCGGTGCTGACGGAGCAGCAAACCGGCGCCAATCCCAAGAATGTCGGCGGCGAGGGCGCGCCCAAGGTCGCCGGTCCCGCGAGCACGGCGACCAAGAAGCCCTAGGGCCGACGCCTTATTCGGGCGGGCCCGACTGCCGCGGCGGCGGGCCGGCGGGATGGTCGGCGTAATAATTGGTGACGAAGTCCCACGCCTCGGCGGCATCCTCGCTCCAATGGATGAGGTCGAGGTCGTGCGGCGCAATCACGCCTTCCTCGACCATCGCCTCGAAATTGACGACGCGGTTCCAATAATCCTTGCCGAACAGCAGGATCGGCAGCGGCCGCACCTTGCCGGTCTGGATCAGGGTAAGAAGCTCGAACATCTCGTCGAACGTGCCGTATCCGCCGGGGAACACCGCGACCGCTCGCGCGCGCAGCAGGAAGTGCATCTTGCGCAGCGCGAAATAATGGAACTGGAAGCTCAGGTCCGGGGTGACGTAGCGGTTGGGCATCTGCTCGTGGGGAAGCACGATGTTGAGGCCGATCGATTCCTGCCCCTCGTCGGCCGCACCGCGGTTGGCGGCTTCCATGATCGACGGGCCGCCGCCGGAGCAGACGACGAAATGCTTCTTGCCTTCCTCGTCGGCCCTGCAACGGCTCGCCAGCCGCGCCAGCTCGCGCGCGATATCGTAATAATGGGCCTTGGCCTTCAGCCGCTCCGCGATTTTCTCCTGCTCGGGATTGGTCGCCGCGGCGATCAGCGCGTCGGCCATCTCGGGCGAGGGGATCCGCGCCGAGCCGTAGAAGACGAAGGTCGACCCGATGTCCGCCTCGTTGAGCAGCAGCTCGGGTTTCAGTAGCTCGAGCTGGAAGCGGACCGGGCGCAGGTCTTCGCGCAGCAGGAACTCGGCGTCCTGGAACGCCAGCTTGTATGCGGAGCTCTCGGTCTGCGGGACCGACGGCACGTGCTCGGCGGCACGTGCGTCGACCTTCGAACTTGGGAAAATGCGCTTTGGTGGTAACGGTTGTGAAGTCATCGACGCGGACTAGCGGCAAAGATTCGCGCCGTCACGCCTCGGTCGCAGCCCTCCTTCCGCCCCAGTCGATGCGCCGGGTCGCATACATCACCCCGGCGAGCGCGGCGAACAGCAGCAGCGAGCCGATCAGCAGCGAGAAAGCCTCGAGGCTGAGGAGGATGTAGAGCACCGCGTAAAGCCCGACGAGCAGCCCGCCGATGAAACCGGCGCGGCCCCAGCTGGAGAGAACCGCCGCCGAATAAGCAGTGTTGAGACCGGCGATTGCCGCCGACGCGACGACATAGGCGAAGGTGAAGCCGATCACTTCGGCGAAGGCGAGCAGAAGCACGAAGAACAGCACCAGCGCCGCGCCCATCAGCAGATATTCGACCGCCGACACGCGGACGCCGCCGATCACGTCGAACATCAAGAGCGCGAGGAAGGTGAAGCCGATGAAGAGGAAGCCGTATTTGGTCGCGCGGTTGACCTGCGAATAGGGATCGACCGGCTGGATCAGGCTGATCTGCGCCGTCTGTACCGGCCCGGTGTCCGCAGCTGGCGCCGTCGTCGCATAGTTGGTGCGCGAGGGCGGCGAGACCCGTTCGATGACGTTCGTCGCGCCGGCATCGCCGGTGCTCACCAGCGAGCGACCCAGCGCCAGATTTCCGATCCTGTAGACGGCGGTGAAGCCTTTCTCGGTGACGCTTCGGTTGGCCGGCAGGAATTCTCCGCCGAAGCTTGGACTTGGCCAGGAGGACCTGACGGTCCAGCGTGTGTCGCCGGCCTGCGGCGCGAGGCTCAGCGCTTCATTGCCGCGGAGGTCGAACGCAAATTCGACACCGATCGGACGGGCGTTGAGGCCATTGGCGTCGAGCCAGGCGAAGAAGCCGCGGCCGCCGCTGCTGCCGCCGCCGGGCTGAAGGCGAAGAGGCTGTCCATCGACCTTCACTTGCGGGTTGGCGCCGAGCCCGCGCGGATCGCTGAGCCCGAAGCGGAGCTCGGCGCGGCTCATGTCCATCTGGCTGGGGTCGACGCCGGTGCGGGCGAGGTCCGGCGGGAAGGCGAAACGCGCCTTGCCCGTCATCTGCGCGCCGTAGACCACGGCCTGGTAGATCGAACGCTTTCGCACTTCGGGCCGGACGCTGCTGGTCAACTCGATCGCTTCCGGGGCGAGCGTCAGTTCGCGGCGTACCTCGCGGCTTCGGGTAACGCTCTGCCCGTTCTCGATCACCGTTTCGGTCGCCGTGGCTCGATAGGGGATCACGATCACCGGTCCCGCGATCGCCTGCGGCCCGCCCCATCCGGCAGTTATGGAGGCGGTGGCTTCTTCGGACTGCGTCTTGCGATCGTAGACCAGCAGCCAGACCGAGAAGAGCGGGATGGTGAGGACCAGGCCGACGACGATCGCCAGCGCAAGCTTGAAACCCGGAGTGCGTTCGCCGTCATGTCTCAGCACGATATTCTCCCTTTTCGTTGCACGCCGGGAATGCGTTCAGTCGTCGTGAGCGTCATGAGGGCCGCCTGAGCATTTCGTGAATTAGCCCTCGAATCTGTCCACGGAATCGCGATCGCGATCATATGGCCGTTTCACCGGAAGGGCGGGAGCCAGGACTCGCGCCGAACCGTCCACAGCTCGTAGGTTGGCGTGAGCTGGTCGGGCGCATCCAGCGCGCCGAGGTTCACGTCCACTTCCTCGCCGCTCAGCCCAAACACCGAGGAGCCGCAGCGCGGGCAAAAATGCCGGCCGCGATAGTCGTTGGTCTCGCCCTCGATCGTCACCGCCTTCTCCGGGAAAATGCCGGACGTATGGAAAAGCGCGCCGTGCTGCTTCCGGCAATCGAGGCAATGACAAATGCCAACGCGGTACGGCCGGCCGGTCGCAACGATCCGCACGTCGCCGCACAGGCAGCCGCCAGTGAATCGATCCATGTTGCACCTCCACCGCAGGGAGTTAGCCGGGGCCAGGTACAGCGGAAACGGGAATGTCAGCTTTCGAGCCATTGCGGTCATTGCTTGCAAAATCCCAGCAAGCGGAAGATTCGTGCGGCGCGCCATCATGCGATGAAAAGGGGGGCAAACAATGCCGATAACCGCTTTCAACAGCGTCTCCGACGGTCTTGAGCCTAGCCGCAGAAACCGCGACCACTTTATCACCAACACAAGCATCGATGATGACGGTCCGTGGGTACCCTATGCCGAAGGAGTCTGGATTCAGCCCTGCTGTTTCGATGTCACGTCAGGAGGGTTTAGCGTCCTTCTGAGGGGCCTGCCCGGCGCTCAGCTTGGCGTTCACTATCACGTTGGGACTGTGCGCGGTTACACATTGCGAGGTCGCTGGCGCTATCTTGAACATGACTGGGTCGCGGGCCCGGGCGCATTCATCTATGAGCCGGCAGGCGAGGCACATACGCTGGTAATCGCCGACGATTCATCTGAGCCGGCGTTGATCTTCTTCGTGGTCGAAGGCGGCCTCATCTATCTGGACAGGGCGGAAGGCGGCGGGTTTGCAGCTTATGAGGACGGCTTTTCGATGCTGGAGCTGACCCGCAATCACTATCAACAGGCGGGTCTGGATGTACGCCAACTGGATCTGCTCATTCGTTAGTCTCAACGGCTGGTATCAGCTTTCCATCTAAAGCTGACATTAGCTGGCTCGAGCGAAATTCCGCTGTCCTACAGGGCCCTTACTGTGATTGAAGCGCAGCCAACTCATCCGCTCCCGCAGCCCCGGCGCGGTCACAAAGTGGAGGAAGTGGAAGAACCCCCGTTTTCACCCCCCGTGCTTGTCGCCCCGTCACCCTCGCGAACGCATCGTGACGGTCACATCGCTGACACTTGATGGCCTGACGACATTGCCCAAATCAGTGCCATGATCGACATCCGCCCCTTCGACAGCCTCGGCCACGCCGACCACGGCTGGCTCGACGCCCGCCACCATTTCTCGTTCGCAAACTATTACGACCCGTCCCGCATGGGCTGGGGCCGTATTCGCGTCTGGAACGACGACCAGATCGCGGCAAAGAGCGGGTTTCCGCCCCATCCGCACCGCGACATGGAGATCGTGACCTACGTCCGCACCGGCGCGATCACCCACCAGGATTCGATGGGCAACAAGGGCCGCACCGGCGCCGGCGACGTCCAGGTGATGAGCGCCGGGACCGGCGTTCAGCACGCTGAATATAATCTCGAGGACGAGCAGACGACCTTGTTCCAGATCTGGATCGAGACCGACAAAGCGTCGGCCAGCCCGAGCTGGGGCGCGATGCCCTTCCCCAAGGAATCGCGGAACGGCGCTTTCCAGCTGCTCGCCAGCGGCGACCCGGACGACGGCTCGCTGACCATCAACGCCGACGCCAGGGTGCTCGGCGCCACGGTCAAGGCCGGGGATTCGATCGCAATCGACGCCGATCCGGCGCGCCACCTCTATCTAGTGCCGAGCGGCCGAGTCCGAGTGAACGGGATCGAGGCCAATCCGCGCGACGGCGTCGCAATCACCGGCGAGAGCAAGGTCGAGATCGCTGCCGAGGACGATAGCGAGCTGGTGCTGGTCGACGCCAGATAGGCTCTTAAACCCCGAGTCCGATGCGGTTCATCGAGCCTGTGCTTGAATAGCGTGATGACGGCGGGCATGAGGCCCACACGCCGCGAAAGGTGGAACGGCGATTCAAGCACAAAGCGGGAGCTGATGCGGGCGGGTTTGCGCTTCGGGACGATATTGCTGACCGGCGGGCTGCTGGCTCTGCCGGCGGCGGCGCTTGCCCAAAACACGGCCGAACCGGCGACCACCAACGCGCCCGCGACGGACGCGATCGGCCCGCGCGAGCTGCAGAATTTCAGCCTGCCTGGAACGAGGACAAGGCCTGCCGAGCAAGCTCCGGCGCCGGCGACCACCGCGCAACAGCCTGTGACTCGAGCCCCGGACTCCGCCGTTGCCACTGCTCCGTCGCCGCGGCCCGACTCGCGCGAAGCCAATGACCGGCCCGCGACCAGGCAAGTCGAGGCGATCCCGGCTAGCCCGAGCCCGTCGCAATCGGCGCCGCCCCCTGTTGCGCCAGTGCAGGCGATGCCGTCTGTCCCAAGTCCATCGCCAACCGCGCAGCCCACGGGGGCCGCTGCCGCTCCGGCTCCGGCGACGCTCGAGCCCGAGCGCAAGCTGCCATTCCTGCCCTGGCTGATCGCCGCCTTTGCGCTCGGCGGCGGCGTGCTCTTCTTCCTGTGGCAGCGGCGGCCGCGCACGGCGTTGGCGGCAGGACCGGAATTCGACCTGTTCGTCGTGCCGGAGCCCGCGCCCGCGGAGCGCCCGCAAGCGCCGCGGCCGCAGGCCGGCCCGGCGCAGCCGACGCTTCCGCCAGTTCCGGCGCCGCCGAAGCCGGACGGTGCGCCATCGGGCGTCGTCAGCTCGCGGCTCCGGCCCTCGATCGAGATCGGCGTGCAGCCGCTGCGCTGCCTGGTCGACGATGACCAGGTCGCGATCGAGTTCGAGATCGACCTGTTCAACGCCGGCAGCGCACCGGCGCGTGCCGTCCTCGCCGAAGCCAGCCTGTTCAATCCGGGCGAGACGCAGGACCAGCAGCTCGCCGCATTCTTCGCCAATCCGGTGGGGGCAGGGAACCGCCTCGACGCTATTCCGCCCCTGAAGCGCATTACGATGACCAGCCAGGTCGTCGCGCCGCGCGGGGCGATCCAGGAATACGACGTCGGGGGGCGCAAGTCGTTCGTGCCGGTGATCGCTTTCAACGCGCTCTATGAGTGGAGCGGCGGCAAGGGCCAGACGTCGGCGGCCTATCTGGTCGGCCGCGAGACTGGCCACGACAAGCTCGGTCCGCTTCGGCTCGACAATGGCGCGCGTGAGTTCCGGGCCGTCGGCGCGCGCCCGCTTCCGGCGAGCTTGCGGACCTAGAGCACGCTCGAATTATAGCTGTGCCAAGCCAGCACCGCGGCCGCGCCGCGATAAGGCCGCCACGCTTCCGCCAACTCCCGCAATTGCGTCTCGGTCGGCTTTTCGGCGAGGCCCATCAGCCGGCCGAGCTCGACCATCACCGCGAGGTCGCCGGCAGGAAAGACGTCAGCGCGGCCTTCCGCGAACAACAGGTAGATTTCCGCCGACCAGCGGCCGATGCCCTTGATCCTGGTCAGCAGCGTGATCGCTTCTTCGTCGTCCGCCGGCAGGTTGTCGAGGTCGAGCTCGCCCGACAGGACCAGCTCGGCGAGGCTTCGGATATAGCCCGACTTCTGCCGCGACATGCCGGCGGCGCGCAGCTCCTCGTCGGAGGCGGCAAGCAGTTTCTTGAGGTCGGGCGGCGAGCCGAACGCCGCCTCCAGCTTGGCCCACATCGACCGCGCCGCGGCGACGCTCACCTGCTGGCCGACGATCGTGCGGAGCAGGGTTTGCGCCCCCTGCTCGCTGGCGCGCGGCTCGGGCATGCCATGCTTTTCCAGCACGCTGGCGAAGGCCGGCTCGCGGCTGGCGAGCGCTTCGACGTGGCTTTTGATGCTCTTCTTCGACCGGACCATCAGGCGATGCTCGCTGCATAAAGCGCGACCGCGGCCGCATTGGAGACGTTGAGGCTTTCGATCGCGTCGCCGATCGGCAGTCGCGCCAGCGCATCGCAATGCTCGCGCGTGTTGGGCCGCATTCCCGGCCCTTCGGCGCCGAGCACGAGCGCGACCCGCGGCGGCCCCAGCGCATCCTTGAGGTCGGTGCCGGCATCGCCGGCCAGCCCGATGCGCCAGAAGCCGGCTTCGCCAATCTCCTCCAACGCCCGGGCGAGGTTGACAACCCGCGCCCATGGCACGCGTTCGAGCGCGCCCGAGGCGGCCTTCGCCACCACCCCGCTCTCCGGCGGCGAATGGCGGTCCTGGGTGACGATCCC
This sequence comes from Sphingomonas sp., assembly GCA_025935515.1. Classification (GTDB taxonomy): domain Bacteria; phylum Pseudomonadota; class Alphaproteobacteria; order Sphingomonadales; family Sphingomonadaceae; genus Sphingomicrobium. The sequence goes on along the minus strand of JAICVC010000002.1, from coordinate 10,549 downwards.
GATCGCCCCGAAGGCCGCGGCCGAGCGGAGGATCGCGCCGACATTTTGCGGATCGGTCACCTGGTCAAGGACGAGCAGGACCGCCCGCTCCGGCGCTCCGGTCAGAAGCTCACCGAGCCAGATTTCCTCGAGCGGCTCGACTTCGATTACCACGCCCTGGTGCGGCGCGTCGCCGGGAACCAGCCGGCCGAGATCGGCGGCTTCGGCGAGCGCGACCATGACGTCGTTGGGGAATTGCATGAAGCCGGCGGAATCGCGCGTTGCCCAGGCCTTGAGCACCCGCCGCTCTGGGTTGTCGAGCGCCGCGGCGACCGCATGCTTGCCCCACAGCCGCGGCCGGTTGGTCGTGCCGTGACCCTGATGAGATTTCTTGCGGCGGGACATGGGCATTGCCGCTTAGCCGCAGCGGCGCCGGAGTCTAGCCGTGACTGTTCGGCGTCACGCCGGCGCGGTCATCCGCATCCGGGCCGCCCGCCGGCGATTCTGGCGCCAGGCGCCGACCGCGATGATCAGCAGCGTCGGATAGCTCCAGAAACGCTCCGCTGCGGCATAAGCGATTGGGACGAGATCGGCATCGATCGCCTTGAACAGGTGCGACATGCTGATTGTCAGCTGGAGCCCCGCGACCCACAATGGCCAAAACCGGTCGGACCGGAGCGCGATCACGACGAAGGCCAGCAAGACTGCGGTATCGATGACCAGATCGCCAACCTCGAGCCCGGCATAGCGCTGGTGCAATGGCGCGCGCGCGAGGACGGAGGTCACGCTCGCGGTGATGCAAATCAGGGCTGCCAGCTGCTCATATTTGCGGCCGCGCCACAGCGCATATCCGCAAGTGGCGAGCAGCAGCGCCCAGAAGATATATTTGTTCATGATGCGAGACCGGACCACATTGCTGCGGCCCGGTCAAAGCCCCGTCCGCGCGCTACGCGACGATGCGCAAATCGGTACGGGCCGCCGCCGGCGGACAATCGTCGCCGTCGCCCCACGAAACCGTGCGCAGTCCCGGCACCTTGCCCTTGGCCTCGGCGAGCGCCGAATGGCATTCGACGATGGCACCGCGCGTGTCGATCAGCCCGGCGACCGCTGCGGCGAGCTGCTGCAGGGCCGGGTGAATGGTGCCATAGCCGGTTGCGGCAACCGAGCTCGCGCGCATCATCCGCGCTTGCAGCTCCGCGATCTCGGCCAGCGCGGTGTCGATCGATTCTTCGACGGTTCGGACCTGGGTGGCGACTTCATAGGCGGCATTTTCGATCATTTGTTTGCGCATGACTGCTCCTTCTCCGGAGCGTTCCACGCCGGAGTGGCTGTCGGCCTGATCTGGGGTCGGTCAGCTAGCTCTTGAGAAGCCGTGTGAGGCTTTCCAGCCCGGCGAGATACATGCCCGCCGAGAAGGCTGAGCCGATCGCGATCGCCGCGATCCAGAACAGCCGCTGGCCGACGCTCATCTCATTCCGTGGGTTGCTCCTGGTTGCGAACGGCGGTTGCAGGGAAGACCGGAACGATGCGGGCCTCTGCTCGGTATTGAAACCAGCTCCCCCGGACTCCCCTGCGCGGTCAGCGTGCCGAATCTGATTACTGACCGCGGCTTCTGGGTGGCCGGATTGGGGGTTGCCGGAAATGTACGGCGTTTGATGTATCAATCGCTGATATGGTTCTTTGACCTGGCCAACGATGCGCGCCGCCTGCGAGCGCCGCTCAACTCCGAGGATTGCCAGCGCCTGGCGGATGCGCTGGTCGACGGTGTGCGGCGAGATCTTGAGCTCTGCCGCGATCTCCTTGGAATTCAAGTGCTGGTCGACGAGGAGCAGGCAGTCGAGCTGACCGGCCGAAAGCCTGGCGACGCGCTCGGCCATCAGGTCCGGCGCATTGGAAACGACCGGTTTACGAGGCGCATCATGCGCTCCGTCATTATTGTCCAAGCCAACACCCACCCCGCCCAACATGCGGCGCTCCCGAGCTCAAGTCCGCACGAGCATTAAGTCATGTCGCAAGCATTAGCCAGTTTTCCACTGATTTCACGCCATTTTAGTCTTAACCAAGGTTAGGGGGGTGGATCGGAGCGAATCTTCCGTTCGGGGCACTTTTGTTAGTTAATGCTCAAGGCGGAAAATTCGGGGCGACGCGAATACCCCATCCGATTCGGAGGAGTTTAGGATCGCGACAGCGGGCGACTCAGGCGCTGGAATACGCCGATTCTCGGCTCCGCATGTGGCAGCGTTCCGGCGCGCGATGAATGGTGGAGAGGGCTGGATTCGAACCAGCGTACGCTTGCGCGGGCAGATTTACAGTCTGCTGCCTTTAACCACTCGGCCACCTCTCCAAGGTGCAGGCAGGCGCGCCATGTGGCGGCGCGCTTGGGATGTGTCAACGCGCCCCGCTGGAGTGAGCGCCGGTCGCCCCTCGCTGTCGCTCGGGCGCTCCAATTTCAAAGCTGCCCCCGGCAGCTCCGAAATTGGAGCGGGTGAAGGGAATCGAACCCTCGTCGTAAGCTTGGAAGGCTTCTGCTCTACCATTGAGCTACACCCGCCCGGGAACCGGCCAATGCCATTTGGGCATCGACGACGTCAACCGCCGGCCGTTGACCAACCCGGACGCTGTGCCTTACCACGCGATTCGCATGACGAACCTGATCGCCATCGCTGCAACTTCGACCGCCCGCTTCTGGTGGCGCGGGGCGACGCTTGCGGCGCGATGGCGCGACTGATCGCTTAGCACCCGATCATCGACTGCCCGCCCGCCGACCGGCGGGCTTTTTTGTTTCCAGGTGAGTTTTCATGAACCAGGTTCTGACTTTTCCACGTGCTGCGGTCGCCGCGCCTGCCGCCGATCCCGACGCTGAGGCCGCAATCACCCGCCTCCTCGACGGCGAGGATCTCGACCGCGCTTCGACGCGTAGCTTGTTCGCGCGCATCGTGGACGGTTCGCTCAGCGAGCCCTTGATGGCGGCGGCCTTCGTCGCGCTCCGAGTTAAAGGCGAAACCGCCGAGGAACTGATTGGCGCGGCGGAAGCGTTGCGCGCGGCGGCCAGCCCGTTCCCGTCGCCGGCGACCCTGTTCGCCGACAGCTGCGGCACTGGCGGCGATTTCTCGGGGTCGATCAACGTCTCCACCGCAGCGGCCTTCGTCGCTGCGGCCTGCGGCCTGCCGGTCATCAAGCACGGCAACCGGTCATTCACCTCGAAATGCGGCTCGGCCGACGTGCTCGAAGCGCTCGGCGCGCGGCTCGATCTGAGCCCGATGGAATCGCGCGAAATCCTCGACCAGACCGGTTTCTGCTTCCTGCTCGCGCCCAGGTATCATCCGGGGATTGCCCATGCGGGGCCGGTCCGCCGCGCTCTCAAGGTGCGCACGATCATGAATTTGCTGGGCCCCTGCCTGAACCCCGCTCGGCCGAGGGTGCAGTTGCTCGGCGTCGCCGACCCGAAGCTGTTGCGGCCGATTGCAGAGACGCTGTGCGCGCTCGGCGTGGAACGTGCCCTCGTGGTTCACGGCTCCGGGCTGGACGAAGTCGCGCTTCACGGCTTCACCAAGGCCGTATCGCTGCGTGACGGCAAGCTGAAGGAGCTCGAAATCACCCCCGAGCAAGCCGGCCTCGAGCGCATGCCCGTCGATCGGATCGCCGGCGGAGCGCCGGACGAAAACGCGCGCCGGCTCCGAGACATATTGTCGGGGATCGGGGGACGGGCCGATATCGCAATCGTCGCACTGAATGCCGGCGCGCTGCTGATGACTGCGGGCCGTGTCGCCGATCTCAAGGACGGCGTGGGCTTCGCCATGGAAGCGATGCGTTCGCGGCGAGCGCGCGCCGTGCTCGACTCCTTCATCGAGGCCAGCCGTGGCTGAAGGCGTGCTCGGCAAGATCGCCGCCGCCAAGCGCGAGGAGCTGGGGCTGCGGTACGACGGCGTATCGCTCGACGCGCTCCGCGATCGCGCTCGGCCCACCAGCCGCAGCCTCGCTGCTGCGATCCGCAAGCCCGGCGCGCGCTTCATTCTGGAGATCAAGAAAGCATCTCCATCGGGTGGCGCAATCCGCCTCGACGCGGACCCCGCGGCCCTGGCTCGCGGCTACGACGGAGTCGCCGATGCGCTCAGCGTCCTGACCGACCGCACATTCTTCGGCGGTTCGCTCGACGACCTGGCAGCCGCCCGTGGCGCGTTCGATGGCCCCATACTGGCCAAGGACTTTTTCGTCGACCGCCGGCAGGTTGCCGAGGCTCGCATCGCCGGAGCGGATGCGATCCTGGTTATGCTTTCGTTGCTCGACGACGGGAACGCGCGCGAGATGATCGCGGAAGCCGGCTGTTTCGGCATGGACGCGCTGGTCGAGGTGCATGATGAGTCAGAGATGCGGCGGGCACTGGCGCTCGGTGCACCGCTGATCGGCATCAACAACCGCGACCTTCGCGACCTCACCATCGACCTTTCGACCACCAGGCGCCTGGCCTTGCTGGCGCCGGATCGGCTGCTCGTGTCGGAATCGGGGATTGGCGATCGCGCTGACGTCGAACGTCTGTCTCCACTGGTCGACGGCTTCCTGGTCGGCTCGTCGTTGATGCGTGCTAGTGAACCGGCGTGGGCCGCGCGGGAACTGATGTTCGGCCGCACCAAAATCTGCGGATTGAATTGCGGCGCGGATGTGCGCGCCGCCCGGCCAGCGGCATTCGCCGGCTTCGTGTTCGTGCCAGGCAGCCCCCGGCATGTCACGGCACAGCAAGCCGCGCCGCTGGCCGCAACCGCACGCCAAACGGGCATGCTCCCGGTCGGCGTGTTCCGCGATGCGCCGCTCGGCATGGTCGCCGACATTGCGACTTTGATGAATGTGCACGCGGTCCAGCTGCACGGTCGCGAGGACGTCGAATATGTCCGTGCGCTTCGGCGCGAGCTGCCGTGGGCCTGCGAAATCTGGACCGCGCTCAGTGTCGGCCGCGAGCCGCTGGTCAGCCGCGGCGGCGACCGCCTCGTCTTCGACAATGGCGATGGCGGGAGCGGGCGCAGCTTCGACTGGAGTCTGGTGAAAGGCCATCCTGATTTGTCGCGGTCGATCGTCGCAGGCGGGATCGGGCCCACCAACGCGCGCGCGGCGACGCACGCCGGTGCTTACGCGATCGACGTCGGCTCCGCGCTCGACGTCCGACCGGGCCGCAAGTCGCGCGATAAGATCGCGGCGCTGTTCGAGGTTCTGCGGCCAACATCGCGTCAGCGGCTCCGCGCATGCGCCTGAACGGCCGCTTCGGCCGCTTCGGCGGCTGCTACGTCCCGGAAATCCTCGTTCCGGCGCTCGAGCAGTTGGAGGCGGCATTTCTCGACGCGCAGGATGATCCGCACTTCACGAGCGAACTCAACGATCTGCTCGCCAATTACGCCGGCCGCCCGACCCCCCTGACCCGCTGTCGCAACCTGCCCGGCAATATCTATCTGAAGCGCGAGGACCTACTCCACGGCGGCGCACACAAGACCAACCAGGTGCTCGGGCAGGGTCTCCTTGCCAGGCGCATGGCCAAGACCCGGCTGATCGCCGAGACCGGCGCCGGCCAGCACGGTGTCGCCACGGCGCTCGTGGGAGCACTGCTCGGCTTCGAGACGGTCATCTACATGGGTGCCGAGGACGTCGAGCGGCAGCAGCTCAATGTCTTTCGGATGCAGTTGATGGGCGCCGAGGTCATTCCCGTCGAGAGCGGTGGGCGTACGCTCAAGGATGCGATCAACGAGGCGCTGCGTGATTGGTCGGCGAGCTTCGAGACTACCCATTATTTGCTCGGGACGGCCGCAGGCCCGCACCCGTTCCCGACGATGGTGCGGGAGTTCCAGCGGGTGATCGGCCGCGAAGCGCGGGCTCAGATCGTCGAGCAATTGGAGCGGCTGCCCGACGCCGTTGTCGCCTGTGTCGGCGGCGGGTCGAACGCAATCGGGCTGTTCGCGGATTTTCTCGACGATAGCGTGCAGCTGATCGGCGTGGAGGCCGCCGGCAAGGGCCTCGACGGCGACGAGCATGGTGCCACGCTTCTGCGCGGTGTGCGGGGCATTCTCCACGGCGCCGAGACCTACCTCCTGCAAGACGACGACGGGCAGATAACCGATACCTGGTCGGTGTCGGCCGGACTCGACTATCCGGCGGTCGGCCCGGAGCACGCGCATTTGAAGGACAGCGGCCGTGCCGAATATGTCGGTGCGACCGACGCCGAAGCGCTCGCGGCGTTCAAGGCGTTGGCCGAAAGCGAGGGCATCATCTGCGCGTTCGAATCCGCGCATGCGCTCGCCCACGCGCTGAAGCTCGCGCAAGCCGAACCGAACAGTGCGATCCTCGTTGGTCTCTCTGGACGCGGCGACAAGGATGTCGCGCAAGCGGAAAGGCTGCTCGCATGAGCCGCTATGCCGCAATGTTCGAGCGGCTCGGCGGCGAAGGCGCGTTCGGCGCGTTCATGATGCTCGGCGACCCCGATCTCGAAACCAGCGCAGGAGTGCTCCATCAAGCCGTCGATGCCGGCGCCGACATGATCGAGGTCGGGATCCCGTTCTCCGACCCGGTCGCGGACGGGCCCGTGATCCAGGCCGCCGCACAGCGCGCGCTCGCCGCCGGAGTCCGAGTCGGCGATTGCCTCGACCTCATCGCGGCGTTGCGGTCGCACCACACCGACGTGCCGATCGGCATCCTGACTTACGCCAATATCGTTGCCGCTCGGACCGGGTTCATGCGCGACGCGGCCGAGGCGGGCGCCGACAGCCTGCTGATCGCCGACGTTCCCTCGCTGGAGGCCGATCCGTTCGCTCGCAAGATGGAGCAGGGGGGCATCGAGCCGGTGCTGATCGCGGCCGCCAACACGCCGGACGCAACCGTCCAACGCATCGCAAGGCTTTCGAAAGCCTATATTTATTGCGTCAGCCGAGCGGGAATCACCGGCACCCATGCCGGCGGCCACTTCGATTCGCGGCTGATTGGCCGCCTTCAGGCCGCCGGCGCTCCGCCTGCGGTGTTCGGTTTTGGGATTTCCAAACCCGAACACGTCCGCTCCGCCGTCTCGGCCGGTGCGAGAGGGGTCATTTGCGGCTCGGCAATCGTCGAAAAAGTCGGTCTTGGCGAAGATGTTACGGAGCTGATACGATCATTGAAGGCGGCCACTCGGGAACGACTCGGTGCCGCAATGAATTGAATCCGTCCGCAAAGGAGACGCGTTCATGGCGGCACGATCGATTTGGCGCGGGCAGATCCGGCTCGCCTTGGTCTCGATCCCCGTTGAGCTGTACCCGGCGACCAAGAGCGGCGCCCAGATCCAGTTTCACCAGGTGCACGAGCCGACCGGCAAGCGCATCAAATATGAGAAGGTCGTGCCTGGGATCGGCCCGGTCGACCGCGACGAGATCGTTAAGGGCTATGAGGTCTCCAAGGGCCACTACATCCTGCTCGACCCGGAGGAGATCGACAGCGTCAAGCTCGAGAGCCGCAAGACTCTCGACCTCGTCCAGTTCGTCGACGAGGACGACATCGACGCGACCTATTTCGACAAGCCTTATTACATCGTGCCCGCCGACGATCTCGCGGAAGAGGCCTATGTCGTGCTTCGGGACGCGCTCAAGGCCGCCAAGAAGGTCGGAGTCGGCCAGCTCGCGATGCGCGGGCAGGAATATGTGGTGGCACTGAAGCCATGCGGGCGCGGGCTGCTGCTAGAGACGCTCCGTTACGCCGACGAAATCCACAAGAGCTCGGGCTTCTTCCGCGACATCGGCGATACCAAGCCCGATCCGGACCTGCTCGACATGGCCTCGATGCTGATCGAGCGGAAGGCCGGTGAGTTCGACCCGAAGGAATTCCACAATCGCTACGTCGACGCGCTCCATCGCCTAATCGAAGAGAAAAAGAAGGCGAAGGGCGAGAAGATCATCGAGGACCCGGACGCCGATGCGCCGCCGCCCAGGGGCTCTAACGTCATCGACCTGATGGCCGCGCTCAAGAAGAGCCTCGGCGACGAAAAGAAGGGCAAGGCGGCTGGCAAGACCAAGAAGCCGGCCGCCAAGAAGCCGGCGGCGAAAAAGGAACCGGCACGCAAGCGGGCGTAATGAGTTTCGTCATTGCGAGGATGACGGGAGGTTGAGTAGTGCCCACGCGTAAGGTTCCGCTCGACATCGAGACCTACAACCGGAAGCGCGACTTTTCGAAGACGAAGGAGCCCAAGGGCCGCAGGCTGAAGGGCAGGGGCGACAGCTTCGTCGTCCAGAAGCACGACGCCTCGCGGCTTCACTGGGATTTCCGGCTGGAGCTCGACGGCGTGTTGAAAAGCTGGGCGGTACCCAAGGGGCCGAGCCTCGACCCCGGCGAGAATCGCCTGGCGATGCGGACCGAGGACCATCCGCTCGACTACGGCGATTTCGAAGGCACGATTCCCAAGGGCGAATATGGCGGCGGCACAGTGATGCTGTGGGACCAGGGGCGCTGGGAGCCCGACCCGCGCAAGGACCCTTTGCGGACCATCGAGGAGGGCCACCTCCACTTCACGCTCGAAGGCGAGCGGATGAAGGGCGAATGGGTGATGTTTCGCCTCAAGCCCAAGCCCGGTGAGAAGGCCGAGCCGTGGATGCTGAAGAAAGTCACTGACGATTTCGCCGAGCCCGATGATGGCGACGCGCTGGTCGACAATTGCGTGACCAGCGTCACCACCGGCCGGACGATGGCCGAGATCGCCGCCGGCGAGGACGTGTGGAAATCGAACCGCGGCGGCCAGAAGGGCGGGCGCGCGAAGAAGAAGGCCGGCAAGGCGCCGCCGCCGTTCATGGAGCCGCAGCTCGCGACGCTGGTCGACGAAGTGCCCACCGGCAGCAACTGGATCCACGAGTACAAGTATGACGGCTACCGGCTGCTGCTCGCGGTCGGCGACGGCGTCGCCACCGCCTGGACCCGCAACGGCAAGGACTGGAGCGACAAGTTCAAGGCGCTGGTCAAGGCGGCGGCGAGGCTGCCCGCCGGCTGCCTGATCGACGGCGAGGCGGTCGCCATCGACGACCAGGGCAAGCCCAGCTTCCAGCTGCTGCAGGCGACGCTGAAGGAGCAAAAAGGTGCGAACCTCGTCTTCTACGCCTTCGACCTGCTGATCGATCGGGGGGAGGACATTCGGAAGCTGCCGAACATCGAGCGCAAGCAGCGGCTGGCGGCGCTGCTCGAAGGGGTGTCGCCGCCGATCCTCTACGGCGACCACGTCATCGGCCGCGGCGATGAGATGTTCGCGCAAGTCTGCAAGATGGGCGGCGAGGGGATCGTCTCGAAGGTCGCCAACGCCGCCTACAAGGGCATCCGCACCCGCAGCTGGCTCAAGGTCAAATGCATCCAGCGCCAGGAATTCGTGATCGTCGGCTGGTCGGAGAGCGACAAACGGCTCGGCTTCCGCTCGCTGCTGCTGGCCGCGAAGGAAGGCCGCAAGCTCACCTATGTCGGCAAGGTCGGCACCGGCTTCAGCGGCGAGCTGATCCGGGAGCTGATGGAGCGCATGCGGCCGCTTGCCGTCGACAAGGCGCCGGTCGAGGTGCCGCGCACCGATCGCAAGGGCGCACACTATATCAAGCCCAAACTGGTCGCCGAGATCGCCTACACCGAGTTCACCGACGACGGGATCCTGCGTCACCCGAGCTTCCTCGGCCTGCGCGAGGACAAGCCCGCCAAGGATGTCGTTTTGGAGGAGCCGCAGAAGCTGAAAGCCACCGAGAAAAAGAGCAGCCGCAAGGGGAAGAAGGGCGCGGCGACTGCCGGGGATTTCGGGATCGAGATCAGCAGCCCGGAGCGCGTGATCTTCCCCGAGCTCGCACTCACCAAGAAGGACCTCGCGGACTATTACGCGACGGTCGAGCCGCTGGTCATGATCGACGCGGCCAGGCGGCCGATGACCCTGATCCGCTGCCCCGGCGGGCGCACCGGCGAGTGCTTTTTCCAGAAGCACGACAAGGGCACCTTCGGCCCGCACGTGAAGCAGGTCCCGATCGAGGAGAGCGATGGCGACACCGAGGACTATCTCTATTTCGATGACATCCGGGGGCTGCTCGCGAGCGTGCAAATGGGCACGCTCGAATTCCATGGCTGGGGCAGCAAGATCGACAAGGTCGAATTTCCCGACCGCCTTGTATTCGACCTCGATCCCGACGTCGGCCTCGACTTCGCCAAGGTCAAGTCGGCGGCTGTCCGGCTGAAGGTCTTGCTCGAGGATCTGGGCCTCAAGAGCTTCCCGCTCCTGTCAGGCGGCAAAGGCATCCACGTGGTCGTGCCGCTCGACGCGTCGAAGGACTGGCCGACGGTCAAAAGCTTCGCCGACCGCTTCAGCCGCGCGATCTCGGAAGCGGAGCCGCAAACCTTCACGGCCAACATCCGCAAGGTCCAGCGCAAGGGCCGCATCTTCCTCGACTGGCTGCGCAACCAGCGCGGTGCGACCGCGGTCATGCCTTATTCCGCCCGCGCCCGCGAAGGCGCCCCGGTGGCAGCGCCGGTCGCATGGGAGGAGCTCGACAAGTATAAGGGCGGCAACCACTTCTCGATCCGCGACGCGGACGAATTGCTGGAACGCGCGGGCTCG
>JAICVC010000072.1 GCA_025935515.1 Sphingomonas sp. | reverse complement strand
TGACGGTACTTCAGTCGTCATTACGAGCGGAGCGAAGCAATCCAGAATGGCCAGCCAGGAGATTGAAGCTCTCTCACAAGCGCTCGCGCGGCTGCCCGGCCTCGGCCCGCGCTCGGCTCGGCGCGCGGTGCTTCACCTGATGAAGAAGCGGGAGACTGCGCTGCAGCCGCTGCTCAGCGCGCTTCGGGAGGTGTCGGAGAAACTCTCGAGTTGCTCCATCTGCGGCAATGTCGACACGTCGGACCCGTGCAGCATCTGCCGCGACCCGCGCCGGGACGAGAAGATGCTGTGCGTGGTCGAGGAGGTGGCCGACCTTTGGGCGCTCGACCGGTCGCGCCTGTTTCCCGGGCGCTATCACGTGCTCGGCGGCCGCCTGTCGGCGCTAGAAGGAGTGCGGCCCGAGGATCTCACCATCGACAAGCTGGTGAGGCGCGTGTCCGAAGGCGGGATCGACGAGGTGGTGTTGGCGATGAACGCGACCCTGGAGGGTCAGACGACGGCGCATTACCTGGCCGAGCGGCTGGAAGGATTTCCAATCCGTCTCAGTCAGTTGGCGCACGGGCTTCCCGTCGGCGGTGAGCTCGACTATCTCGACGAGGGAACGCTTGCCCAAGCCTTGCGCGCAAGGCGTCCCATTTCATGAAACGCCCTTGCGCGCCCGCCGCCCGATTGCTTGAACCCCCTGACCCGAAAGACTAAATTCGACCTATGGCAATCCGCCGCATCTACGAGACGCCCGATCCTGTCCTTCGGCAGATTTCCAAGCCGGTGGCGACGTTCGACGATGAGCTGAAGGCGCTCGTCGCCGATATGCTCGAGACGATGTACGAGGCGCCCGGCATCGGTCTCGCCGCGGTGCAGGTCGGCGTTCCGGTCCGCCTGCTGGTGATCGACCTCCAGGAACCCGAGGAAGAAGGCGGTGAACCGGTCCGCGATCCGAGGGTGTTCATCAATCCCCAGATCCTGTGGCACTCCGACGCCGAGGTGCCTTACACCGAAGGCTGTCTGTCGGTCCCCGAGCAATATGCCGAGGTGATGCGGCCGGACAAAATCCGCGCGCGCTGGCAGGACGTTGATGGGAAGAGCCACGAGCAGGAGATCGACGGGCTGCTCGCGGTCTGCCTGCAGCATGAGATGGACCATCTGAACGGCGTACTGTTCATCGACCACCTCTCGCGCCTGAAGCGCGACATGGTCTTAAAGAAGCTCGCCAAGTGGCGGAAAGAGCAGAGCTTGAAGGCGGCTTGATTCGTCATCCCGGCCTGAGCCGGGATCCGCCTTTTCTTCCACTGCCGAAAAGGAAGGCAGGCCCCGGATCAAGTCCGGGGTGACGTCAATGAATCGATTCCGCCGCGACCCGGCAATCCGCGGCACATTCGCGGCACATCTGAGCGCACAGCTTGCAATGTTCGTGGTCATGCCGTTCGCACTCCGCCGCGCATTCGTCGCAGACACGGGCGCACAGTTCGAGCATCTCGCGCAGCACCTGTTCGTTCGAGCCGGTGCGGCGAACCGCAAGCTTGCCGGTCGCCTCACAGACGTCGGAGCAATCGAGGCACGTGCGGATGCACTGGCGCATATCCATCTTCTCGGCCGCGCAGGCGTCCGCGCAGCTAAGGCACATCCGCGCGCAATACATTAGATGATGCGCGGCATCGCCGAGCGGCTGATTGACGTGGCCGGCGACGTCTGGATGGAGGCCGATCATCTTGCGGATGGACATGCTTTTCTCCTCAAGGAAGCAAACCTGTGGATAGGCGCTCGCGTTCCGCTTGAGCAACCGCGTGAACGGCCGTATTGTTCGCATTCTGTTCCGGGGGAGTACCGGTCATGGATGCGGCCGTTGTGGGATTCGTTTTCGTTGGGCTGATGATCGGCGTCGTGATCGGCTGGCTGCTCGGCAGTCGCTCGGCTGCCGGTGCAAAGCAGACGGTCGACAGCCTTCGGCTTCAACTCGACGAGGTGGTCAGGGAGCGCGACGCCAATCGTGATGCGGCGACCAGGCTGGCCGCACTCGAAGCATCGCAGTCGGAACGCGACAAGGCGTTCGAGGCCCGGATCAAGGAGTTGATCGAAGCCAAGGAAGCGCTTGCGACCCAGTTCGCCGAGATCAGCAACAAGCTGCTGGCCGAAGCCCAGGAGACCTTCCTCAAGCGCGCCGATCAGCGCTTCCGGCAGTCCGAAGAGAATGCAGGACAGAATTTGAAGTCGCTCCTTCAGCCGGTCCATGACCGGCTGGAACGCTACGAGACGACCGTGCAGAAGGTCGAAGCCGAGCGCCGCGACGCCTTTGGCATGCTCTCCGGCCAGATCGAGGCGATGCGCACGGGCACCGAGCGGGTTTCCGCGGAAGCCGCCAAGCTCGTCAATGCGCTACGCAACGCACCCAAGGCGAGGGGCCGCTGGGGCGAGCAGCAATTGAAGAACGTGCTCGAAAGCTGCGGCCTGTCGGAGCATTGCGACTTCGCGACCGAAGTCAGCGTGGCTGACGGCGAAGGCGGACGATTGCGGCCCGACGTCGTCGTTCGCGTCCCCGGCGGCCAGTCGCTGGTGATCGACGCCAAAGTCTCGCTCAACGACTATCAGGATGCGTTCGGGTCGGTCGACGAAGCCGACAGAACCACGCACCTTGCGGCTCACGCGCTCGCCATTCGCAACCATGTGAACCTGCTCGGAGCGAAGGCCTATTGGTCGCAATTCGATGATGCGCCCGATTATGTCGTGATGTTCATCCCAGGTGAGCATTTCCTGACTGCCGCGCTCGAGCAGGACCCGACGCTGTGGGATTACGCCTTCAACAAGAAGGTGCTGCTGGCGACTCCGACCAACCTAATTGCGATAGCCCGCACCGTTGCCGCTGTGTGGCGCCAGGAAAGGCTTGCCAAGGAAGCGCGTCAGATCGGCGAGCTCGGCAAGGAGCTTTACGAGCGCCTCGCCAAGGCTGCGGATGACCTGCGCAAGGTTGGGAGTGGCCTCGCCAGTGCGGTCAACAATTACAACAGTTTCGTCTCCAGTTTTGAGACCCGGTCTTTGGTGACCGCGCGCAAGTTCCGTGAACTCAATATCGAGCCGGGGAGGCGGGATATCGACGTACTTAGCCCGGTCGAGGCGCTACCGCGCTACGCCGATAAAGAACTGAGCCTCACCGAAGAGGAAACGAGCGATCCACCGCAGATCGCGGCCGAATAGCAAGCTTGCAAAATAGGATTTCGTTTGAGACCAGTATTGCTGGGCTTCCCGCTGGGCTTTTTGAAATCCGAGAATCCTACGAAGTGGAGGAAGTGGAGGGAGACCCGATTCTTCCACTTTGCGGAGAGTTACAGCCCGCCGCAGCCCTCGAACCGCCGGCCGTCGACCGTGACCTGCACCTTGTCCGGATAGACCCGGTCGCTCATCCCGTCGCTGCATTGGCCGTGGACGATGTTCACGTTGATCCGCGGCGTCTGGTAGATTTCACCGGCAATGCCGTGGATCACTTGCGGTCTCGGCTGCCGGATCGGCTGGGCATCGGGCTTCGTGAAGGTGACGTCTCGCTCGTCGATCAGCACGTTCCAGAACGGTTCGGTGCCGAGCGCGTGATAGGGCGGTGGCGGTGGCGGCGGAATTGGCGCGCAACCGGCGACCAACCCAGGCAACATAAATACGAGGCGAATACGCATATGCTTCTCCGTCACCCTGAACTTGTTTCAGGGTCCATTTCTCCATCCTCGCTCTCTTTCACGCGAATGGATGCTGAACCAAGTTCAGCATGACAACTGCGGCCGGTCAGCGCCAACTCGCCTTGATCGCGAATGCCATCACCGCCGTCGCCATCGCCGCGTTGAGACTGTCGGCGCGGCCGGCCATGGGGATTTTGACCAGCAGGTCGCATTCCGCCTCATAATCCGCGGGCAGGCCTTGTTGCTCATTGCCGATCAGGAGGAAGCATGGCCGGTCGTATTTGGCCGCGAGATAATCCTGGGTCGCCTTCAGGCTGGTCCCGACCAGCTGGCCGTCATTGCCTCGCAACCAACTCACGAATTCAACCCATTTCGCGGTCGCGATCGCTTGCGTGAACAGCGCACCCATCGAGGCGCGCACAGCCTCGACCGAAAAAGGGTCGGCGCAGTCGTCGATCAGGATCAGGCCGCCCGCGCCGGCGGCGTCGCCGGTTCGGAGGACGGTCCCGATATTGCCGGGATCGCGAAGCGCCTGTGCGACGATCCACAGCGGCGCTTTCGAACGGTCGATCCGGTCGAGCGACGTCGCGGGCTGACGATAGGCCCCGAGCAGCATCTGCGGATTGTCCTTGCCGCTCATCTTCGACAGGATGTCCGCGGTCGTCTCGATCGCGTCCCCGCCAGCCGCCTCGGTCGCAGCGATGATTTCCGCGGCGAGCGGATGTCTCGCTCCTTCGGGAGAGAAGGCGACGATCTCCGGCAGCATTCCACTGTCCCGCGCCTCGGTCAGAATCCTCAGGCCCTCGGCCAGGAAAAGCCCTTCCGAGCGCCGCGCCTTCTTGTCGCGCAGCGACCGCAGCAGCTTTACCGTTGAGTTGGAGAAGGCGGTGACCTGCCGGGGCATTATTCCTCGCCGAACCGGTCCTCGACCAGCGCCACCAGCTTCGCGAGCGCCTCGTCAGCACCGTCACCCTGTACGTGGATGACGATGGTGTCGCCCATCGCGGCGCCGAGCATCATCAGGCCCATGATCGAGGTTCCGCACACGCGGTTGCCGTCCTTTTCGACCTCGATCGGGGTGCCGAGCTCGGTCGCGAGGTTGACGAATTTTGCGCTCGCCCGCGCATGGAGCCCGCGTTTGTTGACGATCTCGACCGGGCGGCTGACCCCAGATCCGGAATTTGGCGTCAAGCCGCCGCTTCCCCGAGGATTTCGGAGGCAACAGAGATATATTTGCGGCCCGCCTCGCGGGCGGCGGCGACCGCGGCGTGCACCGGCATCACCTTCCGGGCGCCTTCGAGCCGGATCAGCATCGGCAGGTTCACGCCGGCGATCACCTCGATATTCTCGCTCTTCATCAGGCTGATCGCCAGGTTCGAGGGAGTGCCGCCGAACAGGTCGGTAAGGATGATGACGCCCTGGCCCTGGTCAACCTTGGCGATGGCCTTGGCGATGTCCTTGCGGCGCCGCTCCATGTCGTCGTCGGGGCCGATGCAAATCGACTCGATTGCTTCCTGCGGGCCAACCACATGTTCCATTGCGGTGATGAATTCGGCCGCGAGGCGGCCGTGGGTCACCAACACTAATCCAATCATCGACTCAACTCGTCCTCGCTCTCCGGAAGGCGCCCTGGCTGGCGTTCGATCGTGTCCCTCGGCGGCGAGGCAAGATCGCGGTGACGCACATTGGGTGCAAATCCGGCACGACGTAACCGTTCCGCCATTTCGATCGCCCCGGCCACCGAACGGTGACGCCCTCCAGTGCATCCAAACGCGACGGTCACGTAACTTTTGCCTGCGGCCCAGTAGCGGGGAATCCAATCGATGAGAAGCGCCTCGATGCGGTCCATCGTCTCGCTCCAGGCCGGTTCCTGTTCCAGATAGGAACGGACCGGCTCGTCCTCGCCAGTCAGCGGCCGAAGCTCGTCGATCCAATGCGGATTGGGCAGGAAACGGAGGTCGAACACCAGGTCGGCGGTCCGCGAAATGCCCCGCGCGAACGCAAAGGATGCGACGGTCAGGACCGGCTGGTCGCTGTCGTCGCCATAACGATGGCGCAGCTCGTCGCGAAGGTCAGTCGGCGACAGCTCCGTGGTGTCGATGACGCTGTCCGCTGCGGTGCGGAGCGGAAAAGTCAGCCGGCGTTCGCGGGCGATGCCGTCCTCGGCGGGGCGGTCGGGTGCGAGCGGGTGAACTCGGCGGGTTTCGTCATAACGCCGCAGCAATTCGCTTTCGGAGCAATCGAGATAGAGGATTTCCGGCTGGACACCCGAAATCGAATGGATCTGCTGGTGGAGCGCGTCCGGGTCGAAGCCGCGGCTGCGTACGTCCATGCCGACCGCCGCAGGGGCGGTGCGGCACTGGCCTTCCCCTCGGACGAAGGCTTCGAGCAGATCGGCGGGCAAATTGTCGACGACGTCCCAGCCCATGTCCTCGAGAGCATCGAGCACCGTGGATTTGCCCGCTCCGGACATGCCTGTGACGAGCAGCAGGCGCGGCCAAGGTCGCTGACCCGGCCGCGCGGGACTCACTTGAACTTCAGGCCGATTCTGTCGAGGGCGAGCGCGACTTTGGACGGTGCGGACGCGGTCATCGCGTCGATCGTGACCAGCGGAACCTTGACCCCGAGGATCGGCCGCTCGCGGCTGTCATCCGGCAGCCGCTGGATATCGCTGGTCAGTTCGACGATCAGCGCGACCGGCACATTCTCGATCCGCTCGATGTCGATGATACCAATGCCTCTGACCTCGAGCTTACCGGCGATCGTCGGCGGGGCGGTGGCCACGAGCCGGTCACCATCCTTTCGGACGATCGTTTGATCGTCGCTGACCATCGCGAAGGCGCGGTCGAGCAAGCGTAGGGCAAGGTCCGATTTGCCCGAGCCCGACGGTCCGGTGATCAGAACCGCGCGGCCGTCCTTCGCGACAGTGCTGGCATGCAGCGTCTCGGCGCTAAGCCGCGGCCCGGGCGTGGGATTGAACTTGTTCATTCGCGGTCTGCCGCTGGAAGCCTGATGGTGAAACGGGCGCCCGAAGGCGCGTCGTCACGGTCCTGCACGTCTATCTCCCCGTCATGGCCATTCACGATCGCCTGAGCGATGGCAAGGCCGAGGCCCGAATGGCGCCCGAAATTCTCGCCTTCGGGACGTACTGAATGGAAGCGGTTAAAAATCGCCTCACGCGCCTCCGGTGGAACCCCGGGGCCTTCATCGTCGATCCGGATGCGAACCTCGTCGCCGACCCGCGCCGCCGCGATCTCGACAAGACCGCCGGGCGGAGAAAAGCTGACCGCATTGTCGATGATTGCGTTGATTGCGCGGGCCAAACGATCGGGCTTGCCCATGACCGCGGCCGTCCCCTTGCGGGGGCGGGCGAACGCCAGACGCGCGTCGCCGGTTTCCCGCCGCGTTTCCCAGCTCGCCACCAGTTGCTCCAGCAAGGGTCCGAGGTCGACCCGTTCGAAGGTCGCACGGGCAAGCTCCGCATCGGTCCTCGCCGCTTCGCTGATGTCGCTGATCAGGCGATCGAGCCGGCGCACGTCTTCGCGCACGATCTTCTTGAGCTTCTCGCGCAGCTCGGGATCATCGACCCGGTCGAGCCCGTCGACCGCTGAGCGCAGTGAAGCGAGCGGGTTCTTGAGCTCATGCGTGACGTCGGCGGCGAAGGCTTCGATATTGTCGATCCGGTGCCGAAGCGACTGGCTCATGTCGGAAACCGCCCGCGCAAGCAGGCCGATCTCGTCGCTGCGCGAGGGGAGGCGAGGAACGTTGACCTCGCGCGATCGGCCGAGCCTTACCCGGTGGGCGGCGATCGCCAGCCGCCGCAATGGCCGGACGATGGTTCGGGCGAGGAACAGCGAAAGCAGGACCGACAGTCCAACGAGGAACATCATGGCCGCTGCAATCCCGGCGCGCTGGCTGCGGACCGTGCGGGTGAAGGCGCGGTCGTTGTCCGTCGCCAGCAGGATATTGTCTGCGAGCGGAACTGCCGCCGAAATGACAGGCGTCAGGTCCGGCGCGTTGCGGACGGCAGTGACCGATTTGCCGCTGCTTCTGGCGCGGACAGCCTCAGGCCAGGCCTGAAGCCGATCGACCGGCGGCTCCACGAATTGATCGAGTGCCCTGGCTCCAACCACGGCGTTGAACCCGCGATCGAGCGCGCGGGCGACATCCTTGGTCCATTTCTGGGTATTGGGATCCTTGAGCTCATAGGTCGGACCGGTCAGGTGCCAGCTGTCGGCGATGAGCCGGCCATCGGGCCCGTAAAGCCGGAGGCGTGTCCCGGTCGTCTTGGAGATGGTCGCGAGGATCGGTTCGCGGTCCTCCGCTCCAGCGGCGAGAATCGCCTGCGCGGTGGCGGTCGCCTCGATCCTCGTCTGGCGGACGCGTTCCTTGCTCAAGCGATTGCGGAACACGTCGAGGTAGAGCGTGCTGAGCGCCACCAGGAGCAGCGTAATGAGGTTGAGCGCGAGGATTCGGTGCGAAAGCGTCCACCGGCCCGACCACTTCAGCCGGAGATCGGGGTCGTCACTGTTCGTCGAATCGATATCCGACGCCATAGAGGGTCTCGATGGAATCGAACTGGGCGTCGGCGGCGCGGAACTTGCGCCGGATCCGCTTGATGTGGCTGTCGATGGTGCGGTCGTCGACATAAACATCGTCATTATAGGCCACATCGAGCAATTGATTGCGAGACTTGACGACTCCGGGGCGCTGGGCAAGCGCTTCGAGGATCAGAAACTCCGTCACCGTGAGGCTGACCTCGCGGCCGTCCCACAGCACCTTGTGACGCGCCGGGTCCATCAACAGGCGCCCGCGCTCGAGCCGGGGCTGCTCCTCCTCGGCGCTGGCCGCGCTCGCTTCGCCGCGCTCCAGCTCCTGGCGCCGCAGGATCGCGCGGATTCGGGCGATCAGCAGCCGCTGCGAAAAGGGCTTCGAGATATAGTCGTCGGCGCCCATCGCGAGGCCCAGCGCTTCGTCGAGCTCATCGTCCTTCGAGGTCAGGAAGATGACCGGAACCGAGCTGAACTCGCGCACCCGCCGCAGCAGCTCCATACCGTCCATGCCAGGCATCTTGATGTCGAACACCCCAAGGTCGGGCGGATTGTCGCCGATCGCCTTCAGCGCCGCCGGCCCGTCCGAGTAAACGCGGGTGACGAACCCTTCCTGCTGAAGCGCGATCGACACCGAGGTCAGGATGTTGCGGTCGTCGTCGACCAGCGCGATCACTTGGCTCATCCCGCTTTTTTGCGCCCCAGACCGTTGAGAAACGAGGGCTTAGCCAGTGCCCCACAGCGAGACAAGAAGCACTCAGGGCTTTTGACCGGAACCGGAATTTGGAGTTATAGGCCACTGATACACACATAAGATGCGGCGGCAGGCCCACCGGCCGCCGCCGCTTCGGCATTTTGGAAAGGAAAGCTTGTCCGTGACCGACCGGGTTCCGCACCGCGGCCTAGACGCGCAGGGTATCGCGACGTCTGCAGAGATTTTCTGGAATCTTGAGACCGCACCGCTGGTCGAGCATGCGGTGCGCCGCGGCGAGGGCCTGCTGGCGAAGGATGGCCCCTTGGTCGTGCGTACCGGCAAGCACACCGGGCGAAGCGCGCAGGACAAGTTCACGGTCAAGGACTCGCTGACCGAAAATGTCATCTGGTGGAACAACGGCAACAAGCCGATGGACCCGGCCGCGTTCGATCGCCTGCACGACGATTTCCTGGCGGCGCTCGGCGGCAAGGACCAGCTGTACGTCGCCGACCTCTATGGCGGCTCGCAGCCGGAGCACCGCGTGCGCGTCCGGGTGGTCAATGAGCTCGCCTGGCACAATCTGTTCATCCGGACCCTCCTGGTACGCCCGGAACCGGGGGAACTTGCCGGTTTCGATCCGGAATATACGGTCATTGACCTGCCGAGCTTCCGCGCCGATCCCGAACGCCATGGGTCGCGCAGCGAGACGGTGATCGCGGTCAACTTCTCGAAGAAGCTGATCCTGATCGGCGGCACTTCCTATGCCGGTGAAATGAAGAAGTCGGTGTTCGGCCTGCTGAACTTCATCCTGCCGCCGCAGCGCATCATGCCGATGCACTGCTCGGCCAACATCGGGCCCAAGGGCGATACGGCGATCTTCTTCGGGCTTTCCGGAACCGGCAAGACGACGCTCTCGGCTGACCCGAACCGAACTCTGATCGGCGACGACGAGCATGGCTGGTCGGACAC
>JAICVC010000056.1 GCA_025935515.1 Sphingomonas sp. | reverse complement strand
GGCGGACGATGGGCTGCTCGACTTCGCTTGGAGCCTCGCGGCGGGCGGCCGAGATCGGCGCTGCGAAACGGCGCAGCTCGGAAGCCTCGCGCAGTGCGTTGCGGAACAGCACATGCGCCGACGCGCGCGACCCGCCGCCCTTGGCAGAGCCCGTTTCGCCGAGCTCGACGAACTGGAACTTCCGCGCCGCAGTAATCGGCTGCATGTCGGCTCCGGTATCGATCACCGCGCCCTGGCCCGCGAAGATGTTCTTCCCGGCATTGGGTGCGACCAGCGCCCGCGTCACCCCATCGGCGCGATTGACGGCCATGGTGCTGTCGAGCGGGTTGATCGCCGGCACGACGTCGAGCGCCGCGTTGAACGGGCCATCGGCGCTGCTGTCATCGGCGCCTTGCGCGGAGAGATCGACCTCGCTGAGGCCAAGTCGTGAGAAACCGGCGACAATCCCCGGCGTGACCCATTTGCCGCGGGCGTCGATCACTTGCGCGCCTGCCGGCAGCTTCATCCTGACGTCACCGGCGGCGACGATCCGGCCGTCGCGGACAACGACCTGGCCATTGGGGATCGGCTGCGAGCCGTCGCCAAGCGCGACGGTGGCGCCGCTGATGACGAAGGTCTGGGCGGTAAGTGGAGCTGCCAACACCATCGTCATTCCCGCGAAAGCGGGAATCCAACTTTTCTTCCGAGACGCGCGGTCTGAAAGAAAGGTGGACCCCGGATCAAGTCCGGGGTGACGGTTTGAGAGAACCATCATTTCGTATCTCCCTCACCCGGCTGGCCGAGCTCGAAGTCGCTGACGGGCCGCCGCTTGGGATCGTTGGCGTCGTACATCAGCGCGCCGTCGATCCAGACTCGCTCGGGCCGGGTGTAGTCGCTGAAGGGATCGCCGTTCCACATGACCACGTCGGCCATCTTGCCGGGCGCGAGCGTCCCGGTCTTGTCGAGGATGCCGAGCGCCTTGGCCGGGTTGCGGCTGAGCCATTCCCAAGCGGCGGCCTCGCTGAGGTTCGGAACGCCCGCCCGGATTCCGTCGCCGAGCGCCTTCGCCGCCTCCTGGTTCAATCGCTGGATGCCGTTGGGATCGTCGGAATGGACGATCGCGCAGCCTCCCGCATTATGCACGAACGGGATGTTCTCCTTGATCGCGTCATAGGCTTCCATCTTGAAGCCGTACCAATCGGCCCACATCGCCGCGCAAATGCCGTTGGCGGCGAGGAGATCGGCGATCTTGTAGGCCTCGACGGCGTGGTGGAACGCGGCGATGCGATAGCCGAACTCCTTCGACATATCGATCATGTTGGCCATTTCGTCGGCGCGGTAGCAGTGGTTGTGGACCAGGATCTTGCCCTCGAGCACGCCGCGCAGCGTCTCCATCGCGAGGTCGCGGTCGGGCATGTCCCCGCCGTCTTTTTCGTATTTGTCCCATTTGCGCCGGTAGTCCTGCGCCTTGATCCAGGTCTGGCGGGTCAGCGCGATATTGCCCATCCGGGTCTGCGGCATGTTCCCCTTGGAGCCATAGACCCGCTTGGGATTCTCGCCACATGCCATCTTGAGCCCGTAGGGCGCGCCCGGAAACTTCATGCCTTGCGCCGTTCGAGCCGGAACATTCTTCAACACCACGGAGC
Organism: Sphingomonas sp.; assembly: GCA_025935515.1. Taxonomy (GTDB): domain Bacteria; phylum Pseudomonadota; class Alphaproteobacteria; order Sphingomonadales; family Sphingomonadaceae; genus Sphingomicrobium. Next base: position 10,167 of record JAICVC010000056.1, on the reverse strand, counting down.
GGCCGCCGAACAGGTTGGCCGAGCCGGGAAGGATCTGCAGCGTCGTCACCCCGCCGTTGACCAGCGCCCGGCTGAAGCCGGGGTCCTGCGGCCAGACGCTATGCTCGGCCCAGACCTCGGGCCGGACCGGGGACGTCGCTTCATTGCCGTCGGAATTGGCGGCGACGCCGGGCGATGGGTAATCGCCGAGGTGGCTGTGAACGTCGATGATCCCCGGAGTCACCCACTTGCCGGTGCCGTCGATCTCCTGAGCTCCGGCGGGGCTTGGAAGTTCCGGCCCGCCCACTGCCTGGACGACTCCGCCGGCCAGCACCACCGTCCCGTCGCTGATCTGCCGGCCGTCACCGTCGAAGACTGTCGCGTGGCGGATAACCGTCGGCACGCTCGGATAACGGGCGTAGGTCGACGGGTACGGATCTTCGTTGAACGCAACCGGCGGCGGACCCTTGGGCTTGCCTCCCAGCCCGGCGCAGCCGGCGAGGGTCAGCGCCGCGGCAAGCGCCGCGCACGCCCTTCTCGTCATTTCACACCGTGCATCAGATATTTGAGCGGCCAGCTCAGCAGGAAGAGAATGGCGCCGAGCACGATCGAGATCCAGCCGATGGTAGTGAAGACGCCGACATAGGTTTGCAGGCTGACCTGCAGGTTCGTGACCTGTCCGCCGACGGTTTCGACCGACGCGACCTGGGCGACGACGCCGGCCACATATTGCGCGACCGAGATCGACAGGAACCACACGCCCATCATCATGCCGACAATGCGCGCGATCGATAATTTGGTGATCATTGAGAGCCCGACTGGAGAGATCATCAGCTCTGCGATCGAGTGGATGAGATAGAGACCAGCAAGCCACCACAGAGCGACCTTGAAGTCGGACCCGGCAAAGGCCGAGCCCCAGACCAGGAACAGGAATCCGGCGCCCACGCCCATCAGCGCCAAGGCGAACTTAACCGGGATGGACGGTTCCAGCCCGCGTTTTGCGAGGCCGTTCCACAACAGCGAGAAGAGCGGCGCCAGGACAACGATGAAGAAGGCGTTGAAGAACTGGGTCTGGCCCGCCGATATCGACCAGTTGCCGGCCACCGTCAGGTCGGTGTTGCGGTCCGCGAACAGCGTGAGCGACGATCCGGCCTGTTCGAACAGCGTCCAGAAAACCACGTTGAAGATGATCAGGACCATCGCCGCGCACATCATCTGGAACTCGACCCGAGTGCCCCGGAAATAGGACCAGGCGAGGATCGCTGGGACCCCGACGAGGAAGGTTCCGAACAGCAGTTTGCCCATGATTGGCAGCGAAAGGACGTAGCCCACGATGCCCGAGCCGGGCTCGGGTTCCTGGTAGTTCATCAGGTTGGTGAACAGGAACCAAATGACCGGGACGGCGAGGAGCGCCGCTCCGTAGACGATCCAGTCCTTCCTCGGGTCACCATGCTCCGGACGCTCGCCGTAGCCGGCAAGGCGCCCGCCGTCGAACTGGATGAGGCTCCAGCTGAACATCATGCCGACCGCGGCGAGGCCGAACCCGGCCCACCAGCCGACCGCATCGGCGAGAAACGGACAGAGGAGCTGGGAAAAGAGCGAGCCGAGGTTGATGCCCATGTAGAAGATGGTGAAGCCCGCGTCTCGCCGGCGGTCCCCCTGGTCGTACAATGATCCGACCATCGTGGAGATGTTCGGCTTGAAGAAGCCATTTCCGACGGTGACCATCGACAGTCCGATGAGCATCAGTGCGACGAACAGCCCGTTGCGGTCGGCCCCGGGGTCGAACGAGCCCTTCGGCAGATTCTTCGCGACGCTGTTGTCGGCGCGAAGGAGATCGACCGAGCCGTCTTCGTTACCCTTGATTTTGAGCCGCTCGCCGGGAGTTACGACGTAGCGAACCTCCTCGCCTGAGGACGTCGGCCGGTCGACGAAATTCTCGACCTGCACCTCGTAGCGCTGCCCGTCGATCGTCGCGTGAGGCCTGGCGGTTTCGCCGCCGAAGCAGAGAATGAAATAACCGAGGCTCATGACGATCGCGCCGAACTTCACCGAGCGCTTGGAGCCGAGATAATGGTCTGCAATGAAGCCGCCGACGAGCGGAGTCAGGTACACCAGCGCGGTGAAGCCGCCGTAGAGGCCGGTCGCCTGCTGGTCCGAAAAGAGGAAATGCTTGGTGAGGTAGAGCGTCAGCAGCGCCCGCATGCCGTAATAGCCGAACCGCTCCCACATTTCGGTGGTGAACAGCCGCGCGAGCTGCCGCGGGTGGCCGAACCAGGTTCGCTTGTCGGCGGGATTGGTGCGCCCGGAGGCGGGCGAAAAAGGTTCTTCAACGGCTGGCGTGTCGACCATCCGGCTCTCTCCCCATCACAATGGCGCGCGACCGTAACGGGCAAATCCGGCTTGTGAAGCGGATTGTTGCGACGGCAGCGCCCGTCTATCCGCCCGCATCTATGCTCAACGACCGTTCATCCATCCTCTCGCTGCTGGAAACGCGGCGTTCGGGAAAACCGCGCGAGCTGGTCGGCCCCGGCCCGACGACGCAGGAAATGGAGCGCATCCTCTCCATCGCCGCGCGGGTGCCCGACCACGGCAAGCTCTTCCCCTGGCGCTTCGTGACGGTCGCCGACGACCAGCGCGGCGATCTCGCGATCCTGTTCCGGCAGGCGCTTGCCAGGGAAGACGAGTGCGCCCCGCCGGCGAAGCATGAGAAAGCCGACGAGTTCGCGCACTACGAGGGTCAGCTGGTGGTGCTGATCTCGGCGCCGATCGCCGATCACAAAATCCCGGTCTGGGAGCAGGAGCTGTCGTGCGGCGCAGCGGGCATGAACCTGCTGCTCGCCGCCCATGCGCTCGGCTATGTCGCAGGCTGGGTAACCGGCTGGTACGCTTATTCGGACCATGTCCGGCAAGCCTTTTGCGGCCCGGGCGAACGGATCGCGGCGTTCATCTTCATCGGTCATCCGAGCCGCGAGCTCGAAGAGCGTCCTCGCGCCCCGCTGGCGACGGTGTGGAAGCCCTGGCATCTCCCGGCCTTGTGAGTTCAGTAAGACGTTGAAATTTCTTGCGCGGCGGTGTATTACTACAGCATGACGCTTCGCACGCAGCACGACAAACCCGTCTATGTCCGCCTTCGCGAGACGATCGCCGATGCGATCCTCGCCGGCAAATATGGCGACGGCGACCCGCTTCCCTCGGTGCGCGCCCTGGCCGCTGAGGAGCAGGCGAACCCGTTGACGGTCGCCAAGGCCTATCAGGGCTTCCAGGATGATGGGTTGATTGTCGTCAAGCGCGGCGTCGGCATGTTCGTCGCACCGGGGGCGAGGGCTCGGCTCAGCGAGTCCGAGCGCAACCGCTTCCTCAAGGAGGAATGGCCGGAAATCCGCGCTCGAATGCGCCGGCTCGGAATCGATGCGGCCGAGTTGGTGGAGCGCGAACGCGCCTAGTATTCCGGCGAACAGCGGAATCCCCTAACCCGCGCACCATGGAAACGCGGGTTCTTGCCTACAGCGACGAAGCCATCGCCGAGGCCGCGCGGCTGATTCTTGCCGGCGAGCCGGTGGCGGTGCCGACCGAGACGGTCTACGGCCTGGCAGCGGACGCCACCAATCCCGACGCCGTGGCCCGCATCTACCAAGCCAAGGGAAGACCGGGCTTCAACCCGCTGATCGTGCATGTTCCCGACCTCAAATCGGCCGAACGCATTGGGACGTTCGATGACCAGGCGAGCGAACTCGGCGAGCGATATTGGCCGGGACCGCTGACGCTCGTCGTCCCGCTCCGCCCGGAGGCTGGGATTGCCTCGATCGTCGCTGCGGGGCTGCCGACGATCGGGCTGCGCGCGCCTTCGCATCCGGCGATGCAGGCGCTGCTGCGCGCGGTCCGGCGTCCGCTCGCGGCGCCTTCGGCCAATGCCAGCGGATCGATCAGCCCGACGCGGGCCGAGCATGTGCTGAAGACGCTCGGCGGCCGGATACCGCTGATCATCGATGGCGGAGCGACCGAGCGCGGCCTGGAATCGACCATCGTCGCTGCGGACAACGGCGCGCTGCGGCTGCTCCGCCCCGGCCCGATCGAAGTCGCGGCCCAACGCGCATCAGGCGCCAGGATCGAGTCGCCCGGCCAGCTCCCCAGCCATTATGCGCCGTCGAAACCCGTACGGCTCGGCGCCTCAGACGCTGAGGCCGGTGAATTCCTGATTGGCTTCGGCGCGGTTGCCGGCGATGTCAGTCTCAGCCCGTCGGGCGATCTGGTCGAAGCTGCCGCCCGGCTGTTCGACCTGCTGCACGCCGCCGACGCCTCGGCAAAGCCGCGCATCGCCGTCGCCCCGGTGCCCGATCAGGGGCTCGGAATCGCGATCAACGACCGGCTCCGGCGAGCGGCAGCCTAGGCGGTCGCCGCGGCGCTCTTGGCTCGCGCCTGGAAGCTCTTCCTGAGCTTCTGAAGCTTGGGCGGGATCGATGCGATGCAATAGGGGTTGCGCTGTCCCTCGCCCGCCCAATAGTCCTGGTGGTAATCCTCGGCCGGATACCACTCGCCCTTGGGCTCAATGGTCGTGACGATCCGGCCGTCATGGCCCGCGTTGTTGCGCTCGATCGCCTCGCGCGCCTTGCGCTCCTGCTCCGCATCCTGCGGGAAGATCGCCGAACGGTACTGCGTGCCGACGTCGTTGCCCTGGCGGTTGAGCTGGGTCGGGTCGTGCGTTGCGAAGAAGATATCGAGCAGATCGTCGTAGCTCAGCTGCTCGGGATCGAAGGCGATGCGGATCGCCTCGGCATGGCCGGTGTCGCCGCCGCAAACTTGCTTGTAGGTGGGATTGGCGACGGTGCCGCCGGTATAGCCGCTTTCCACCGACTTCACCCCGATGACGTCGAGGAAGACCGCCTCGGTGCACCAGAAGCACCCGCCGGCGAGGACTGCGACTTGTTCGGCCATTCTTCCGCTCCTGCTGATTGCAGGAGCCGAAATAGGGGCCATCATTCGCCTTTGTAAGATGCCTTCAGGCTGGCCAGCTCGAGCCGCTTGCCGACCCATTCCGCTAGCTCGTCGAAGTCGAGCGGCTTGTCGAAGACGATGCCGGCCTTCCGATCACTGTACCAGCGCACTTCGCCCTTCACCGGTTTCAGGCTTTCGACCACCACGACGACCTTCTTGCCGACGCAATATTCCTCGATCGGCTGAACCTTGATCCCGCCGAGCGAAATGTCGTGGACGTCGACCGTGTAATAGGTCTTGCCGACCCGGACCGATGCCTTGCACGGAATCTGCAGCCGCGGCGGCCGCGGCCGAAAGCCGTGACGCGGCTTGCGCCCGGCCAGCAGCTCACCGAGATCGACATCCTGGTCGAACTTGATTCCGGCCATGTCGTCGCGGGTCCAGATCACCGATCCCGGGATCCGCTGCGAGGACAGCTCCAGATTGACCTGCTCGGCGACGACGGGCGCCCGGCTGACGATCACCATGACTCCACCGGCGGACAGGTTCTTGACCTTGACCAGCTGGTCGTTGCCCTTGCCGTCGGTGAGCTTGCCGACGCGAAGCATCGGTGAAAGGCGCTCGTCAAACCGGCCCTCCGCCGGTCGCGGCACCGCCGTCGACAGCGACACGGTGGTCGACTCGAACGCGGCATCGCTGCTGCTGAAGGGCTGGGCCGAAAACTTCCTGCGGATGAGGTCAGCGAACATTTCGAATCCAGCCTCCAAGGCGCGCAATCCGCGCCAAATTGGGACTTTATCGGGAACGCGGTTAAAAAGGCGTTGAGAAAGCTTGTCTCGCGCGTTGTTGCTGCCTACGCCCCATCAGGGGAGAAATGAGTTCATGCCGCAGCCTCGCCTGCTGCTGATCGACGATGAGCCCGCCCTGGCCGAATTCCTCGCGAACGCGGCTACGGCCAGCGGGTTCGACCCCATCGTCACCGCCCGCGACGACGAATTCCAGCAAGCCTTCATCGCTAACCGGCCGGAGATGGTCGCGCTCGACCTCGGGATGCCCGGCATGGACGGGGTCGAGCTTACGCGCTTCCTCGCCGATCAGGAGTATCGCGGGCCGGTCCTGATCGTCAGCGGGTTCGACCGCCGCGTCCTCGAATCCGCCTTTCGCCTCGGCGAGGTGCTGGGACTCAACATGGTCGGCCCGGTGGAGAAGCCGGTCCGCTTCGAACAGCTGGAAGACCTTCTGAACAAGCTCAAGGCGACCCTAGTGCAATGAGCCCGCAGGCCGAGCTCGAGCTGATCAACGGCCTTCAGCGGGCGCTCGACGCCCAGCGTCTGCGCATGGTCTACCAGCCCAAGGTCTCGCTGCGTGACGGCGGGCTGCGCCAGGTCGAAGCGCTGGTGCGCTGGGAAGATCCGGAGCTCGGCCCCGTGAAGCCATCGCAATTCGTGCCCTTGGCCGAAGAGCACGGCCTCATCCACGAGCTGACGCAATGGGGCCTGCGCACCATCCTCAAACAATGGCTCGACTGGCGCGACCAGGGCCTCGATGCCTGCATCGCCTTCAACATTTCGGCGCTGAGCGTCCAGCACCTCGATTTTCCGGACCTGGTCGAGCGCATGTGCCGCGCCCTCGGCGTTCCGACCGACCGGCTGGTGCTCGAGCTGACCGAGGGTGCGACCCAGCCGCTGGTCAAATTGATCGACGCCCTCACCCGGTTCCGGATCAAGGGCATCGGCCTAGCGATCGACGATTTCGGCACGGGGTATTCCTCGCTGATGCAGCTTCGCCAATTGCCGTTCACCGAGGTCAAGATCGACCAGGCCTTCGTTGCCGATGTCGCCTACTCGCGGGATTCGCGGCTGATCATCGGGGCGGTGACTGAACTCGCCCATGGGTTGGGGCTCACCGCAACCGCCGAGGGGGTCGAGACGATCGACCAGTTGCGCGTGGTCCGTGAGCTGGGCTGCGACTGCGTGCAGGGTTATCTGGTGTCGGCGCCGCTCGAACCGAGCGCGCTCAAGGACTGGATCTGCAAGTTCCGCCGCGCCTGGCCGGCAATGATCGCCGAGGAGAAGCTGGCGCTATGGGGCGACGTCGAAGCGGATGCCCTGGGCGAGTGGCAGATCTGATCCGTAATTGATGGTGTTGGTCTGCCGCCGCATGTAGGCGCGCCAGCTGTCCGATCCGCTCTCGCGCCCGCCGCCAGTTTCCTTCTCGCCGCCGAACGCACCGCCGATTTCCGCGCCGGATGGCCCGATGTTGACGTTGGCGATACCGCAGTCGGAACCCGCGGCCGACATGAACCGCTCCGCCTCGCGAAGGTCGTTGGTGAAGATTGACGACGACAATCCTTGCGGCACCGAATTGTTGAGCGCGATGGCCTCGTCGAATTCGCGGCAGCGGAGCACGTAAAGGATCGGCGCGAACGTCTCCTTGAGGACCGTGCCTTGCTGCGCGAGAGCCTCGACCAGCGCGGGCCGCACGTAAAATCCACCGGGGACTGCATCGACACGCTCGATCTTCTCGCCCAGCACCTCCCGCATGGCGTTGAACGCCGCCTCGTCGATCAGCGGCCCGATCAACGTGCTGCCCTCGCGGGGATCGCCGATTTTCACCGCATCGAATAAGCTCCGAACACGGTCGATAAGTCGATCGGCGACGCTTTCGTGGACAATCAGGCGGCGCAAGGTGGTGCAGCGCTGTCCCGCCGTCCCCGCCGCGGAGAACAGGATCGCGCGAGCGGCCAGCTCGAGGTCGCCCGAAGGGCACACGATCATCGCATTGTTGCCGCCGAGCTCGAGCAGAACGCGGCCGAAGCGCTGTGCGACCCGTGGACCCACCGCGCGGCCCATCGCCGTCGAGCCGGTCGCCGAGACCAGCGCGATCCGGCGATCATCGACCAGCGCTTCCCCGATGTCGCGCTCGCCCTGCACCAGTTGGACCAGCCCATCGGGTGCGTCACCGAAGCGCTCGAGGGCGCGGCGGACAAGCTCCATCACTGCTTCGGCGCAAAGCGGCGTCTTCTCGCTCGGCTTCCAGATGACCGGGTTACCGCACACCAGCGCCAGCGCAGCGTTCCACGCCCAGACCGCGACTGGAAAATTGAACGCGCTGATCACCAGCACCGGCCCGAGGGGGTGCCATTGCTCCATCATTCGGTGGCTTGGCCGCTCGCTCGCGATCGTCAGCCCGTAGAGCTGGCGCGACAGGCCGACCGCGAAGTCGCAGATGTCGATCATCTCCTGCACTTCGCCGAAGCTTTCCTGGACGATCTTGCCGGCTTCGAGCGTGATCAGTGTGGCGAGGTCCGACTTTGCCTGGCGCAGTTCCTCGCCGAGCAGGCGGACCAGCTCCCCACGTCTCGGCGACGGGACTGTTCGCCATTCCAGGAAAGCCCGTTCGGCGTTGGCCGCCGCATTGCGTGGTTCGCCGATCACAACCCGGCCAACCTCGGCGCCATCGATGGGCGACCGGCTGGCCAGTTCGCCCGAGCTCTCGATTCCGAAGTGACGCAGCAGCTCAGCTGTTTCGTCCGCGGGGCTCATGCCAGCATCTCCTTTGCCCGGGCCATTGCGGCGACGCCGGCATCGATCGTCTCGTCCTTTTTGCCGAAGCATAGCCGCACGAGATGCCTCGGCGCCTCCCGCTCGGCGAACGGCGACAGCGGAACGACCGCGACTCCCGCTTGTTCGACCGCGGCACTCGCGAAAGCTTCATCATCGAGACCGATCCCGGAAGCCGCGAGGTCGACGACGAGGAAATAGGTCGAGGCCGCGGGCAGCACGGCATAGCCGGCTGCTCGAAGACCGTCGGCCATGCGGTCGCGCGCCCGCTCGAAGCGGTCGCGCATCGGCTGGAGCCAGGAATCCCCTTCGTCGAGCCCAAAGGCGACCGCGGCCTGAAGGTTCGGCGCCGTCGAGAAGGTCAGGAACTGGTGCGCGCGGGCGACCAGGTTCGCGAGCTCCGGCGCCGCCACCAACCACCCGACTTTCCACCCGGTCAGAGAGAAGATCTTGCCCGCCGACCCGATCTTGATCGTCCGCTCCGCCATGCCCGACAAGGTCGCGATCGGCGTGAAGCGCCGCCTGTCGAGCAGGACATGCTCCCACACTTCGTCGCTGATCACGATGAGGTCGCGATCGCGCGCGAGCGTCGCGATTGCGTCGAGCTCGTCGCGCTCGAACAGCCGGCCCGCAGGGTTGTGCGGATTGTTGAACAGGATCGCCCGGGTCCGCTCGGTGACAGCCGCCTGCAAGCCATCGGCCTCGATCCCCCAACTCGGCGGCCGCAGCGCGACCTCGACTGGTGTCCCGCCTGCCCTGCGGATCATTGGCGCATAGCTGTCGTAGGCGGGCGTGAAGATGATGACTTCGTCGCCAGGCTCGACGGTCGCAAGGATGGCCGCGCCCAGCGCTTCCGTCGCCCCACTGGTAACGCAGACATTGCCCGCAACCAGATCCTCTCCGAACTGGCGATTGTAATGGGCCGCGACCGCCTCGCGCAGCGCAATGGTCCCGCGCGACGGCGCATATTGGTTCGACCCATCCTTCAAAGCTTGCGCGGCGGCTTCCAGGATTTCGTCCGACCAGCCGAAATCGGGAAAGCCCTGGCCGAGGTTCACCGCCCCGTGCCGGCTGGCGGCAAGCGACATGCGTTCAAAGACGCTGGTCTGCATCTGCTCGTAAAGCGGGTTCATCGCGGCGCGCATAGCGCGAGCCGCGCCGCGCTGCGAGAGCGGCAACCTTCTTCCGCATCGGGCATTGGCAGGGGAGTAACCGCGTAGGATGATGCAATGCCCAAGCGTACCGCCATTCTCTATCGAATGAAGTTGCCGACCCACGAATGCCCCTACGGCCTGCTCGCTCGGCGAATGCTCGACGATGCCGGCTTCGAGGTTGAAGAACATCTGCTCTCGAGCCGCGAGCAGGTCGACAGCTTCAAGGACGAGCATGGCGTCGCCGCAACGCCACAGACATTCATCGACGGCCGTCGCATCGGGGGCAGCGATGAGCTTGCTGCTTATCTGGAGCGCGTGCATCCGGACTGAGGCCGAACGTGCTTCCGGCGACCGCGTTGACGGTTGCTGAAGTTCTTGGGAAGGGCGCGAATCCTCTTCCTTTCGCGAGCCATTTTTCCCTTAGTGACTGACGACGCTCCCTATTTGCTCGACGTGACGCGGCTCATCTGGCGTCGCTGGAAAGGCCGCCTCCCGACGGGGATCGACCGCGTGTGCCTTGCCTACCTGCGGCACTT
>JAICVC010000052.1 GCA_025935515.1 Sphingomonas sp. | reverse complement strand
CGGCCTCCCCGACCGCGACGACGTGAAGGTCGGGGTCATCACCTACAAGCTGGCAGCCCACGCGGCGGACCTCGCCAAGGGCCACCCCGCCGCGAGGCTCCACGACGACGCGCTGAGCCGCGCGAGGTTCGAGTTCCGCTGGCGCGACCAGTTCAACCTGTCGCTCGATCCGGATACGGCCGAGGCCTTCCACGACCAGACGCTGCCAGCCGAGGGCGCCAAGACCGCCCACTTCTGCTCGATGTGCGGCCCGAAGTTCTGCTCGATGAAGATCACCCAGGAAGTCAGGGAATTCGCCCGCCTAAATCCTCCCCGGAACGGGGAGGGGGATCAAGCGGAGCTTGGTGAAGGGGGCCCGGAGCGAGCCGAAGCTCCTGCCGTGAGCGAAGTCGAACGGGGCATGGCCGAAATGAGCAAACGCTTCCACGATGAGGGTGGCGAGCTTTACGTGCCGGCGACGGAGTAGCGCGACCGGCAAAAATCCGTGTAGCTCTCCAGAATGGCAGGATCAGCGCTCAGTCGCGGCACTCAGATCATAAGTCGCGCAGAACTATATGAACTTATTTGGCGGATGACTATGAGCCACACCGCGTCACAACTTGGTGTTCGGCTTACATCTTTGCGTCAGGCTTGCACTCTCCTTGAGGTGCCCACCCCAACCAGCGGCTACTGGACTCAAAAAGAGATGGGAAAGCCCGTCACAAAGCCTCCCCTGCCACCTTCTACGGCCGCGGGAGAAAGCGTTCGCTTTGTAGATGGGCAACTCGCAGTTCCCGATTGCTATTGTGCGCGAGCGCAACGCCGCCAACTGCAAGGCCAGGCTGCGCGTTTGAGAGTTGTTTCTCGCCACTTGGAGATCGCCAACAAGCGGATCAACAAGGAGATACGAGACGGCAAGATCGTCGAATTGATCGCCGGTGGATTATCCCTCTCCAAAGCTGCGCAAGAAGTTGGGCTGTCACAAAGCGGGGCACGATATAGCGCCCTCCGATTTCTCGAAGAACGTCACGGGAGACTGGCTGACCAAATTCTAATAAGGTTGCTAAACCCCCGCCGGGTGAGAGCGGGGAGCGTCACTTGCGATAATCCTACGTACACTCAACCTGCGACCTCGGTAGAACGTGTAGCTGCGCTAGTGAGATTTGAGGCCGCCGCTCGCGCAGTAAATGAATCCTCACGTGAAATAGAAGTGATCGGACTTCTCGAAATAGCGAAGTTCGTTGCCGAGTCCGGCAAGCCTACGCAGGCTAAGCTACTTAAACAGGTGGCCGGATTCCGAACGAATTACGATGACAACATATTCCGGGGACACTGACAACATATTCCGGCATATTCCGGGGACACCGGCATATTCCGGGGACACAATACTTAATTCACCGATACACCTCCCGCCGATGCGCCACGCGCACGACCAGTATCGTGATCCGCTCGTCCTCGATGCGGGCGATCACCCGATAGTCGCCTATGCGCCAGCGCCACAGGCCGCCGAGCTCGCCGGCCAGCGCGCTCCCTAATTCCCGGGGGTCATCGCGCGCGGCAATCCGCGTCTCCAGCGTGCCGACGATCCGGGCCGCCTCGGCTCGCCCTAGCTTCTTGAGCTCCTTGTGGGCGGCGGGGACGAACTCAATCGTCCAGGCCAAGCTCGGCCTTCAGATCGGCCAGCGGAATCGCGTCCTCGCTCCGGAAATCGCGCAGCCGCTCCTCGGCGAGGAAGAAATCCTCGAGATCGTCGAGATGCGCCTCGATCGCCTCGCGCGCGTAAAAGGTCTTGGTGCGCCCGGTCTTCGCGGCAAGCCGCTCCAGCCGCTTTTCCAAATCCTTGTCGAGCCTTACAGCAAGCATCTTCGTCTCCTGCTATACACATATAGCGAACGTTCTTCGAATGCAATGATTTAGCGGTCGTGCAGTGCCCCTTAGCCTCTGAAGGCAACCGCCCCATAAACCTGTGGATTCTTTGAGCTTTCACCTTGGAACCAGCGCGAGTCTCGGCGATTCTCGCCACATGACCCTGATCGCACTCCGCCACCTGCCGGCCGTCGCCGAGATCGAGGAGCGGCTTCGCCTGCAATCGCGCGGCCTGCTGGCCGACGATGAAGCGGAGGAGTTGCCGCACCTCATCGACGACGCGTCGCGCGCGCTGTTCGGAATCACCGGCAACGACACGCTCTACCAGGCGCTGCCGGAGGCGGTTCGCGCCATCTACGGCCGCGCCGAATGGGAAGCGCATTTCATCGCCCTCGGCCAATATGCGCGCGACCCGAACGCGCAGTGGCGCGGGTTCGGGCTCGACTGCTGCTGCGGCGAAGGCCGGTCGCTCCATTGCGTGGAGGTCTTCGGGCGGCAGCTGGTCTGCGCGCTCAATCGCCTGCATCCCGAAGCCGTGCTCGCCTTCGCTGAGGCGGAGGTCGCCAAGGCCGCCTGAGCCGATTGATTTCGCTGTCCTACAGCACCCCTTTTGTGCCTTAAGCTGGCCGATGCACCTTCCAGGCCCGAATCCAACAAAGTGGAGGAAGTGGAAGGAGCCCCGTTTTCACTCACTCGCCTTCCACTTCGGCCGTTCATCGCCGGTCGCAGCGGGCGCTGCTAAAGCCGCCCGGAATCACGGAGGAACAGCAATGAAGCCCCTTTCCATCGCCCTCGCCGCCGCCCTCCTCGGCACGAGCGGCGCAGCCGCCGCCCAAAGCGCGACCGATGCGCGATGCATCGTCCTTTCCAGCGCCTTCGCGAACCAGTCGAAGGACGCGACCCAGCGGAAGCTCGCGGAGGATTCGCTCTATTTCTACCTCGGCCGGATCAGCGGCCAGCCGACCAGCGCGCAATTCAAGGCGGCGCTCGACGCGCAGAGCAAGACGCTGACCGACGCCACTGCCGGCAATCTGATGGGCGAATGCGTCAAGGCGGTTCGGGCCAAGGTGGAGCTGCTGCAGACGCTCGCGGCGCCGCAGCCGAAACCGCCGGCCAACCCGCAGGGGCGTTGACCAGGCCCCACAATCTGCGCCCCGTAGCGCGATTTCGCTGTCCTACAGCGCCCCGTTGGTGCTCCAGGCCGGCCGATGCGCGAGCCCGGCTCCCCGCCGTCCTTAGCTGTTCTTCAGATTCTCCAGCCCGCGCGCGCCGCCCTTCTGCGACGGGTTGGCGGCGATCGTCTTGGTCTTGGCCTTCTTCGGCTTGCGCGCTTCCTTGTTCGATCGTTGCTGTCCCTTGGCCATGACTACGCTCCTGCTGCGGCGCCCATGCGCCACGTGGGAAGCGTCATAGCCCGCTTTCTGCTCGCGCGCACCCGCGTGATGGCGTCAACTTCGTCAACTTCGGGCATCTGGATACCCGCCGCGCGCGACATCGCCGGGCAAGGCACAGGACCGGGCACCGGGCGTTGGTCGGGCATGATGCGTGGTGCGCCCGGCCGATGATCCCCTCGCTGTCGCCGCAGACGATCACCCTGCTGGTCCTCGCCGCGGTGGTCGCCGCGCTCATCTGGGACAAGCTGCGGTCGGACGTCGTCGCGCTGACCGGTGCGGCGGTGCTGCTGATGAGCGGCGTCGTCCGGCCCAACCAGGTCCAGAGCGCCTTCGCCAGCCCGGCGATCGTCGCGCTCGCCTCGCTGTTCGTGATCGCCTACGCGATGGAGCTGTCGGGCCTGCTCGACGCCTCGATCCGCGGGCTCGTCCGGCTCTGCCGCCGGATCGGCGGTGCGGGCCTGTGGATCGTCATCACGCTCGCCGGCGGCGCCTCGGCCTTTCTCAACAACACGCCGATCGTCGTGCTAGGAGCGCCGGTGGTGCGCGAAGCGGCGAAGTCGCTCAACCTGTCGCCCAGGGGCTATTTGATGCCCTTGTCCTACGCGGCGGTGCTGGGCGGCTGCTGCACCTTGATCGGCACCTCAACCAACCTGCTCGTGAGCGACATGGCGGTGGTCGCCGGCCAGCCGCGCTTCGGCATTTTCGAGATCACGCCGGTCGGGCTCGCCGTGGCGCTTTCGGGCGGTATCTACCTGCTGCTGTTCAGCCGCCGCCTGATCAGGGGCGGTTCGGACAACGGCCAACCGCTCGAAGCAGCGCTCGACCACGGCGGCGAGCCGGGGCTGGCGGCGACTCAGGTCGGGTCGCCGCGCGCCTTTGCCGCCTCGCGGCCGTTCCGCCCGGTCAAGGCGATCGCCTCGTTCGGCATTTTCGTCGGGGTGATTGCGCTCGCCGCGTTAAATGTCGCGCCGATTGCCGCCTGCGCCTTTGCCGGCGCGGTGCTGCTGATCCTCCTCCGCGTGATCACCGCCGACGAAGCCTACAGCGGGCTTCGCGCCGACGTGCTGATGCTGATCGCGGGGATGGTGGTGCTCGGCATCGCGCTCGACGTTTCGGGAGTCGCCCAGGCCGCGACGGGATCGCTGATCGCCGCACTGGACGGGTTGAGCCCGCTGCTGGCGCTGGTCATCGTCTATGGCGCGACCCTGTTCGCGACCGAGCTTTTGTCCAATGCGACCGTGGCGGTGCTGTTCACACCAGTCGCGGTGTCGCTCGCCGAGGCCCTCCATGTCAGCCCGCGTCCGTTCCTGGTCGCGGTGATGATCGCCGGCAGCGCCGCCTTCGCGACCCCGTTCGGCTACCAGACCAACGTCCTCGTCTATCAGATGGGCGGCTACAATTACCTCGACTTCGTGCGGGTCGGGCTGCCGCTCAACCTCATCACCTGGGCGGCCGCGATCGTCGCGATCAACATGTGGTTCCCGTTTTGACCCGTCCTTCCGTCGAAACAGTCCGGCCGTGCGTCTATTATCTCGTGGCGGTGAACCCATTGATTCTGATAAGGAACATACGGTCCGCATAGGGGAACAGCAAAGTGCCGACGCCTCGCCGCGTTTTGATGATCGCGCTCGCGCTGACCGGCTCCGCAGCGATCGGGGGAGCCGTCGCGGCTCAGGCCCCGCAGATCAGTAAGCCGCGTCCCGCGCCGCCCGGTCCCTCGACCATGCCGCCGCTGCGGCCCGCGGTGATCGACAACAGCCTCGCGATCGGCGGCGACGACATCAATGCGCGCAAGGTTGAAACGCGGATGACGGTCGAGGTCCAGGTCAACGGCCGCGGTCCCTATCATTTCGTGGTCGACAGCGGCGCCGACACCTCGGCGGTGGGCCTGCGCATCGCGCGCGACCTCCAGCTCCCGCTCGGCACTCCCGTCATCCTCAACAACATGACCGACCGCAACGTCGTCGACCGGGTCAAGCTCGCCTCGTTGAGTTTCGGGCCGAGCGTTGTCAGCGACCTCCAGGTGCCCGCCCTGCGCGAAGAGCATCTCGGCGGCGAGGGCATGATCGGGATCGACGCGCTGGTCCGACAGCGGCTGATGATGGATTTCGAAAACCGCTCGATCAAGGTCGAGGACGCACGACGGCCGCCGCCGCGCTTCACCGACGAGATCGTGATCACCGCCCGGCTTCACCGCGGCCAGCTGATCCTGACCCAGGTCAAGGCTGCGGGCCTGACCCTCGACGCAGTCATCGACACAGGTTCGGAAATCACGATCGGCAACCTCGCGCTCCGCGACAAACTGATTAGCCGCCGCCTCAACAAGGACTGGACGGTCGCAGCGACCGGTGTGACCGGCAAGACGGTCGATCTGCAGCTGGGCACGCTTCGGACTCTGAAGCTGGGCTCGATCACGCTGGGCAATGTGCCGGTTGCCTTCGCCGACGTCCCGCCGTTCCGGGTGTTCGGGCTCCAGGACCGGCCGGCGCTGCTGCTTGGGACCGACATCCTGGAGGCGTTCCGCAAGATCCAGCTCGACTTCGCTGCGCGCAAGGTGCGGTTCCAGCTGCGACGGTGCGGGACGGTCGCGGTCGCGATCAGCTCCTCGCCGACCTCCACCCTCACTCGGCTATCTTCGACCGGGGACAATAGCGCCTGCGGCGGCTAGGGACCGCGCCCCGAACGGACGCGGCCCCGTCGCCGCTCAGCAATTGCAATTCTTGCAGGTGCAGGGATTGCAGCGGCAGCCGCCGCGCGTGTCGAGCTTGGCGGCCTGGACCTGTTGCTCGGTCTGAATGGTCATCGTGGAGTCTCCTTTTCGAACCTGTCCAACAGCGGACTAATGGCTTATGGCGTCCGTACCATGGTACGGAATCAAGCGAAAAATTCGGACACCATCGGCGGGCTCGCCAGGGCTGCAGGCGTAGGGGTCGAAACGGTGCGTTATTATCAGCGGCGGGGGCTTCTGCCCGAGCCGGCGCGGCCGCCCGGCGAGGTGCGCCGCTACGGCGACGAGGACGTCAAGCGCCTGAAGTTCATCCGCTCGGCACAGGCCGCCGGCTTCACGCTCGCCGAGATCAGCGAGCTGCTCGAGCTCGACGCCTCGGACGACCGCGCCCGGGCGCGTGAGCTGGCGCGGGCGCGAGTGGCGGCGCTCGACGCGAAGATCGCGGAGCTCGAGCAGGCGCGCGACGCGCTAGCCGGCCTCGCCCGGGCCTGCGCGAGCAAGCGCGGCGGCCCCTGCCCGATCCTCGGCGCGTTCGAGCCGAAGTGATCGCAGCCCGTCACTCTTCCGGCTCGGCGACGCGAACGATGCGGATCGGCCGGGTGTTGCCCGTTCGGTCCGGCCAGTTAATGGAGTCGCCAGCGCTGAGGCCATAGAGCGCGGCGCCCATCGGTGTCAGGATCGAGATTCGGCCTTCAGCGATGTTGGCCTCGGCGGGAAGCACCAGCTTCACGTCGCGCAGCTGGTGGCTCTTCTCGTCGATGAAGGTGACGCGCGAATCGAGGCGGACGTGCCCGGCCGGCATGGTGTCCGGCTCGTGGAGCTCGGCGCGCTCGATTTCTTCGAGCAGCATGGCGGCGACGAGCGGGTGCTGCTGCTCCGCCCTGAGGGCGAGGCCGGCGACCAGGTCGGATTCCGCCGCCAGCAGGTGGATTGGCGGCCGGGCGCCGGCCGAATTAGCAATGGTGGCCATGATCATGTCTCCTTGTCGGATGTGAAATTTGGGAAAGTGCGCGCCATCACGGCATTGCGCCGCCGAGCAGCCACAGCGTCGCCAGTAGCAGCGCGATCCCGCCGACCACGGCGAGCCCTTCGGTCCATTTCAACCGGAAATGCCGCTTGTGGTCGGCCATGAAGGCGTCGAGCTGGGGCCTTATCTGCTCGTTGGTGGTCAACTGGCCGAGGTCGAGATGGCGCGCGCTACGCAGGAAATCGAGGATTTCCCGGGATTGCTGGTCGCTGACCCGAGGATAATGGAACAGCAGGCGCGACACCCGTTCGCGGCTCGCATGCGGCCTTGGAATCTCCGCGGCGGGAGTGGTCTGAGAGTACATGGAAAGTCTCCGGAATCTGGGAAGGAATGGCGGAGGCGGCTCACCGCCCATCAGTTCAGGGCAGTGGCATGGCGCAGCAGCGGCGCTTGCCGGCGGCGCTTCGCAACCTTCTCCAGGTGACGCTCGAGGGCGCGTGCGCGCCGGAACAGGCGGCCGTCCATCTCGTCGAACGAATCGTCCGACGAATAGAACATGAAACCGCCCGGAACGCGGACTGCGACGCCGACGGTGCGGCGGTCGAACTCGACTGCAAAGCGTTGGCTGTGCACGGGATTATCACTCCTGACGAGCAACACTCCCGGCCCGCCCAAGCGGTGCCGACGAAAGCTCTCGTCTATTCTCCAGCGAAATGGTGGTGCGGATCGCTTCGATGCAATCCGCGGCTCAGATCAGAGAGGCCCCAAGCGATCGCCGCGCGAAGAGCGCGGGGCGCGAGGAGCGCTAGAGTCGTGCCGTGCTGCTCTCGGGATGGAGCTGGGGCCGAACAAGCTGAAAGTAGCCGGACATTGGCTCAATATGGACCCCTCGTGGGGGTAATCAAGCCCGTGGCGCCGGACGCTCCGGGAACCATTTGTTCACCAGTCGCGCGCATGAAGGCTTCGGGGGTAAGGATTCGCATGGCCCAACCGGCTAAAGCCCAGGAAGAGCGCCGCCGCGTCGAGCGGCTCGCGCTGCGCCTCACGGCCACGATGCGCGACGGAACCAAGAGCCGCGTCAAGGCGCGGGTCATCGACATGTCGACGCACGGCTGCCGGGTCGAATGCACGTCCAACGTCGAGGACGACAGCTGGGTCTGGCTCAGCATCGCCGGGCTCGAGACGCAATTCAGCCGGGTCGTTTGGCATTGCGGCGAGTTCATCGGACTCGAGTTCGAAAAGCCGCTGGCCGAAGCCGTTTTCGAGCGGCTGCTGGCCGATCAGGAGCAGCTTCCCGAGGGCACGATCAACGAGCTTCGGAGTATCGCCACCCGGACCCATCGCATGGCCCGCCAGGCCGAGGACCGCGACATCGCGATCCTCGCTGAATTGTCCCGGAAATGCGCCGTGGACGCGGTGGTCGCGGGCCTCAAGCGCAAAGGCTAAAGGCCGCTACAATCAGGCCGCCTGGCGTCAGGCCGCCTTCTTTTCTCCGTTCAGGATATAACCGACGCCGCCGGCCTGCTCGATCCGCTCGGCGAGCGTGCCGCGCGGCAGCTCCTGCTCGAACGCCCAGGCCAGTACCGCCTCGAGCTGCCTGATCGTGGCCTCGTCGCACATGCCCTCGAACGCCAGCTTGACCACCGGCTTCATCGGCGAGCGCAACTGGATCTTCAGGCCCTGCGCCTCGACCAGCCGGAGATATTCCTCCGGCGCGTCCTCGGCGTCGAGGGCGAAGTCGTAGGCGGCGCTGAGGCCCTCGTAGAGCGCGGCATTGGCACGAATTTTGGCCAGCCGCGCTTCGTCGGTCTTGGTGCGGACTTCAGTCAGCTTCTTCTGCAAGGTTCCCTCCGATGCACTGGCGGGTTGGGGTTGCGTCCTGGCGGCTTTCTCGCTGACCGGTTCCTCGGCGGTCATCTCTTCCGCCACGGGTTCTTCGGCGACGATCTCTTCCGCCACAGGTTCTTCGGCGACGATCTCCTCGTCGAGCGGCTCACCGGCCACTTCTTCCTCGCCAGGCGCGTTCTCGGCGACGGGCTCGTCATCCGGCTCCTCGGCGACGGCGGGCTGCTCGGCCGGTTCTTCGTCGAGAGGCTCGGCCGCGTCATCGGGCTCGGCGACCGGCTCGACCTTGACCGGCTGGCTGCCATAGAAACCGGTCAGGCCGGCGAGGCTGTCGAACAGCTTCGAGAAGCCGGGCGCGGCCTTGGCCACGGCCGAAGCGACCGGCTTGGCCGGCTGCTCCGCTTCAGACTCTTCGAGAACAGCCTCCGGCTCCTCGACGGCCTCCTCGACTGGTGCTTCGGCCTCTTCGGCGACGGGCTGTTCGATTTCCTCGGCAGCCGCTTCCTCGATTTCCTCCGCCTCGGGTTCTGCCTTCTTCGAAGATTTCTTCGATGCGGCCTTGGCCGCCGGCGAATCGGCGCTGACCAGCGCATAGACATAATCCACCCAGGCGCCGCCGGCGCTCAGCGGGAGGAGAGTCACCCAGCAGCGGGTCTGCCCGTCATCGCCCTCATATTCATCCTCGAAGGCGAGAAAGTCGCGCGAGATTGCGACGATCGGAAGCTTCTTGGCGATACAGGCGAGGATCGACGGGCTTGGTGCGTCGATGATCCGCTCGACCCGTTGCTCGCCGACCAGTCCTTCGCCGAGATGGCGCACCTCGGCGTCGTGGCCGCCGCTGATCAGCTCGAGCAGGATCGAGTTCGGCCCAGCGTCCGACAGCTCGAGCGGGTCGAGGTCGTGCAGCGGCGGAAACTCCTTGTCGCCGCGAATCGACAGCCAATAGTTGAGCACGCTGGCGTGCTTGCGCCGCTCGGCGGCGTTGATCGTTTTGAAGGCCGTCAGCAGCGTTTCCGCTGCCGGCTGGTCGGCCGACTTTGCGCTTGAAACGGGCGCACCCATTCCTGCCCCTCCGCTTGATTTGCAGGCAGCTTGTGCGCCGATGGTGCTTAGAAAGGGTTAAAATCGCGGGAAGGGAATCGAAAATCGCCGCCCGGCCAGTGGGCGGCGGCTCTCGCTTTCTTTCTTGATGGGTGTCAGGCGAGCTCGCGCTCCTGTTCCTCGACCATGGCTTCGGGCAGGCCGGCGTCCATCTCGACCGGCGCCGCTGTGCCGGCCGCGACGTCGCGCTCGCGCTTGTCGAAGAAGGCAGCGCGTTTCAGTCGCGCGCGAAGCGAGACCGACGGGTTGTTCGGCGTCGGCCCGCGATAGGCACGCTCGACCCAGCTTTCGCCAGGCATGCGGTCGTCCTCTTCGACCATCGGCTCGGGGTCACGGACATGCTGTTCAGTGCCCCACGCGAAGGCCGACGGGGCAACGATCGCCGGCTGCTCTTCGTGGATGGTGGGCTCGGGCCGAGGCTCCGGTTCGACCGTCGCGGTTTCAATCGGCTCGCTGGTCTCCTCCTCGTACCACTCGTCCTCCTCGTGGGCACGGCGGCGGCGAGCAAGAGCGAAGGCGCCGCCACCAAGCGCGAGTAAAGCAAGCGCACCGCCCGCGGCGATCGGCAGCGTCTCGTCGCTTTTCGCAGGCTCGGCGGTCGCAGCGGTGGGCGGCGTTGCCGGCGTGGCGTTCACGTCGACGACTGGCGGCACAGCCGACTGGGACTCGACCGCCCGGGTCGGCGCAGCAGCGGGTGCCGCCGGTGCCGCGGGCGCGGCCGCGCGAGCGACGGTGTGCGTGGTCGTCACCCGAGTCGTGGTCGCGGGCTTGGCGGTTGCCGTGCGGGTTGTTCGCTTGACGCTCTTGGTCGATGTCGTCGCCGGCGCCGCCTCGGTTGTCGTCGGCTCGGCTGTCGTGTCGGTGGTGGTGGTCGTTTCCGTGGTGGGCGGCGCTGCGTCGGTCGCGGGCGCCGGCTCGCTAGTCGCCGGCGGCGGCTCGGTAGTTACGGGCTGCGCCTCCTGAGCAAGCAGAGGGGTTGAAGAAAGCGCGAGGGCCGCGGCAATCGCGGGCAAGGCGCTGGCTCGAGCATAAAGCTTCCTGTTGGTCATCATGCTGGGTAAAACTACCCAATGTCGAGCCCGTGGCCCGATTATCGATTGGGTGCCGGGTAACGCGGATGAGTTGAGTAAGCACCGCCGCCGGCGGCCGCTGAGCCAACCGCCACGGCGACTGCGATCAACGCCCCCGACCGGTCTATTTGAGGGCCTTCACCGCGGCCAGTGTCTTGGCGACGTGCTGGCTGAAATCGAGATCGTCATGGACCATCACGATCTGCCCATTCCTGCCGATCACGTAGGAGGTCCGGGTGGTGATGCCCGGATGCGCGGCCCACGCCACGTCGAACTCCTTCTGGATCTCGGCGGTCGCAGTCGCAACCGGGAACGCGCTGCGGCAATGTTCGGTCGAGAATTTGTGCAGCGTCGGCAGATCGTCGGCCGACATGCCGATGACTTGCGCTCCGGCTTTCTTGAAATCGTCGATCGCTTCGCTGAAGGCGTGCGCCTCCGCAGTGCAGCCCGAGGTGAACGCCTTGGGGAAGAAGTACAGGACGACCGGCCCCTTCTTGAGCTGCTCCGCGAGGTGAATCTTGAATTCCTTGCCGCCGACCGCGCCAGTCGTGGTGAAGTCGGGCGCCTTGGCGCCCAGCTTGAGCGCGGCGGTCGCCGGCGCGAGTGCGAGGCTGGAAGCAAGAACGGCGAACAAAAGCTTGCGCATGACGGTCTCCGGGTCAGCTAATCTGCGTCGGTGCGCTGATTACGCCGGCGCGTTCAACAATGCGAGCGTGCGCGGATCGCGCTCGCTGCCGAAGTAGCTGGCGAGCCCGGCGGCAAACGCCGTGTTAGGCTCGACCTGATCGAAGAGCGTGAGGCTCGACCGCAACTTCATCGCGTCGACTGTCCCGAAAATCTGTTCGGCGGAGAGATGCCCTGCCAACGGCACGATCGCCTCAACGCATTCGCGCAGGCGGGCGCCGAGTAGCGGATGCGCGAGATAGGCTCGCGCCTCGTCGAGCGAGACGATGCCATAAAGCCGGGCGGTGGGACTGACGCCGAGGCCGTGAAGCTGGGGGAAGATGAACCACATCCAGTGGCTCTGCTTGGATCCCGCGCGGAGCTCGCCCAAGGCGGTCTCGTAGGTGCCGTCCTGCGCAAGGACGAAGCGCTGCAGATCGAAGGGATCGTTCACGCCGGCATCATGGCCCTGGGGCCGGCGGCAGGGAAGCGGCGCGCGCCGATTTGTTCGGCGCGCGCCGCCCCGGCACGACGGAGTAAAAAAAAAAAACCCGACCCCGCCGCCGGGGCAAATCG
>JAICVC010000014.1 GCA_025935515.1 Sphingomonas sp. | reverse complement strand
GAGGATGCGGAAATGCTGTTCCGCCCCGAACAGCGCCTGTTCGGCCTTCAATCGCGATGTCATTTAGTGGGCAATCTCGGCGGCAAGTACGCAGCTCCTTACAGGTGCGCAACTATCGGATGCGCCTGACCCAAACCCGTAACTTGGCGGACGGTTGCAGCAAATCGGCGGTGATCGACGGCGCCGGCCGGTCAGCGCCGCTCCTAGCAAGCCGGCTCATCAGGATCGCCGCGCGCTTCGCCTGCTTGAAGATCGAGGGCACGTCGACCTTCTCGTTCGCGGTATGCGACCCGTCGCCCGCGGGGCCCAGGCCGACCAGGCCATCGACGTCGGCGGCGACGAAGCTGATGTCGCCGGCGCCGCGCTTGGCCGGATCGAGCTCGCCCATAGCCGGCAATCCCATGTCGGCGTTCACGACGTTGAGCCTGGCAAGCAGCGCGCGGTTGGCCGCGGTCGGCGGCATCGGGGGATAGCCGTCATCGTCGAAGCTGATCTCGGCGCGCGCGCCGGCGAGCGGTTGCGCGACGATCGCCCGCATCTTGGCCCGCGTCCGGTCGATTTGGTCCTGGCTGATCGCCCGCAGGTCGCCGCGGGCGACCGCGGTTGCGGCGATGATGTTGGTCTTGCCGGTCGCCTCGAGCCGGATTCTGTCGGCGTCGAGCTTCGACGTCTGGCCGCCGCCGATCAAGCCCACGTTATACGTCAGCTTGTCCTCGGGCGGCTCGCGACGGAAGGCGTCGAGGATCCGCACCAGCTCATAGATCGCGCCGTAATTGTTGGCTCCGACGCCCGCCGAGTGCGCACTCCTGCCGGTCACTGTCAGTGTCCAGCTCCCGGCGCTCCGCCGCGCGATCGAGCCCATGTCGACCGGGCCGTTGGGGCCGTTCTCCTGCGAGAGATTCTCGAAATCGAGCGCGACGTCCGCCCGCCTCCCCTCCGCGACGAGGTCGCGGCGCGACACGGTCAGCGGGTTGCCGGCGTCCTCTTCGTCACCGGTCAGGAACACGGTGATGTCGGCGTTTTTGAGCGTCCCCGCGGCCTGCATCGCCCGAAGCGCTGCGAGGATCACGGCGATCCCGCCCTTGTCGTCGGCGGCGCCGGGCCCGCGCGCGAGATTGCCCTCGGGCGTCCAGCGTTGAAACGGCGAGTCCGCCTCGAACACCGTGTCCAGATGGGCGATCAGCAACAACCGCTTGCCGCGGTTTGCTCCATTATGCCGCGCGACGAGGTGCCCGGCGCGGCTGGCCGGCTTCATGTCGATCCATTGCGTCTTGAAGCCGAGCGACTGGAACTCGGGCTCGACCATCCGCCGCACCGCCGCGACGCCGGCGAAGTTCATCGTGCCGCTGTTCTGGTCGACGATCCGCTGCAGGAACGCCGTCGTGCGCGCCTGCTCGGCATCGATGGTGCGGATCATGGCCTGCTCGGCCGGCGAGAGGGCCGCAAGCGCGGGGGCCGACGAAGCGAGCGCAAGCGCGCTGAGCGCGAGCCGGAATCGGGCTTTCATGAGTCGAGCCTAGCCGCAGGCTGATTGACCGTCACTACCATTCAATGGCTCGAAAACTTTCCTACACCTTACCCATTTGGTTAGTAATGCTCGACTCGAAGGAGGGTGACATGGAGGAGACAATCGACGTCGACGCGATGATCGATGCGCTGGTCGATCGTGAGGGCGGGTTCGTCGACCATCCCGCCGATAAGGGCGGACCCACCTGCTTCGGAATTACCGAAGCGGTTGCGCGCGCCCACGGCTACGCCGGCCCGATGCGGCAATTGCCGCGCGCCGACGCTGCCGCCATCTACCGCCGCGTCTACTGGCTGCGTCCGCGCTTCGATGAGATCGCCAGGCGCAGCGGTCGCATCGCCGCCGAATTGTTCGACACTGGCGCCAACATGGGCCCGGCGGTTGCGGTGACCTTCCTGCAGCGCGCGCTGACCGCGCTCAATCGCGGCGGCAAGGACTATCCCGACCTCACTCCCGACGGCCGCATTGGCCCGGCGACACTCGGCGCGCTGGATACATTCATCGAGACCCGCGGGAAGAGCAGCGGAGAGACGGTGCTCCTCCGTGCCCTCGAGGCCTTGCAGGGGGAGCGCTACCTCCGCCTCGCCGAGCGGCGGCCGGCGAGCGAAGCCTTCCTTTACGGCTGGCTCGCGAACCGGATCGGTGAACGATGAAAGGTCACAAAGTGGAGGAAGTGGAAGGACCCCCGGTTTCACTCGTTGAGAGTCCCAAAATGAAGATTCCGCCACCTGGTACATTCGCCGAGGGCCAGCGCTACATCTACGGCCTGCTCGCCTCGGCCGCGGGCATGTTCTGCGGCGCCGCGGCCGGCTTCATGGTCGCACTCCTGATGTGGGGCGGCTGGAGCGCTGCCGAGGAACATACCATCGTCACCATCTTCGGCTGGTCGCTCGGCGGCTTCATCGCCGCGATGATCGTGGTCATCGTCGGCCTGCTGGCCGGCGGTCCGGTCGGCCGGTTCAAGGTCAGCGCGAGCCGCGACGGCGCGTCGATCGAGGCCGACCAGTGATCCTGCGCTTCCTCAACTGGCAGGGGATCGCGGGCATCGCCGCCAGCATAACGCTCGCCGGCTTGCTCATCCTCCAGAAGTTCGAGACCGGACACTGGCGCAAGCAAAGCACGGCCTTCGAGCGGCTCTACCGGGCCGAGCAGGCGGCGCTTGCCGGAACCGTCGCCAACTACCGCGCCGCCGCCGACGCGGCTCGCGACGCCGACCGGGCCAACCTTGCCCGGGTCACCGGCGAACAGCGCTCGATCAACGAAAGGACTGCCAATGATTATCAAGCGCGGCTTGCCGCCGCTCGTTCTCTTGCTCAGCGCCTGCGCGTCCGCTCCCAGGCCGCAGCCGGTCCCGGTGCTGGCGGAAGCGCATCAGTGCCCGACGTTCCCGCTGCCGCCGGCAGCGCTGCTCAAGGCCCCGGTGAAGACCGACTTCCTCGATCCGACCGACTGATTGCGACCGAGCAGGCGATCCAGCTCGACGAGCTGATCAAATGGGTCCGGCGGCAAGCTGTGGTTGACAACAATCCTCGCGCTGGTGCGAGTCCGCCAGGTGACTAACCATCGGGGGGGCAGCATGAAGCCGGATCGATTGAATGCGCTGACCGACGGGGTCGTCGCCATCGTCCTCACCATCATGGTGCTGGAGCTGAAGTTTCCGGAAGTGCCGACGCTTGGCGCGCTATTGGCCGTGCTGCCGCTGCTTGCGGCCTATCTGCTGGCCTTCGTCTATGTCGCAATCTACTGGAACAACCATCATCACATGATGCAGTCGGCGCGTAAGGTGACCGGAGCTGTGTTGTGGGCGAACCATTCGCTGCTCTTCTGCCTGACCTTGTTTCCGCTGATGATCCGCTGGATCGACGAGGCAGGCCCGACGGCCTGGCCGGTCGCGTCGTTCGGCCTGGTCCTGGTCGGCGCCTCCATTTGCTATGTCCTGCTCGAACGCGCGCTGGTCCGTGCCGAAGGCGACAGCTCCGGCGTGAAAACGGCGGTCGGCCGCGGTGTGAAGGAGTGGGTGAGCTTCGCCGGCTATGTCGCGGCGCTTCCGCTGGCATTCGTGTCGCCGTTCATCTCGATCGGCATTTACGTTGCGGTCGCATGCCTCTGGATGATCCCCGACCGCCGGTTCGAGCGCCGCTTGCAGCAATAGGCCGCGCTTCCCACCTCAATTCCAAAGGAGACGGCTTTGGAACAGTGGCACGGAACGACGATCCTCGGCGTGCGCAAGGGGGGCAAGACCGTCATTGCCGGCGATGGCCAGGTATCGATGGGCAATACGGTGATGAAGCCCAATGCGAAGAAGGTGCGGCGCATCGGCGACAAGGGTGATGTCATCGGCGGCTTCGCCGGCGCGACGGCCGACGCCTTCACCCTGTTCGAGCGGCTGGAGCGCAAGCTCGAGCAGTATAACGGGCAGCTGATGCGGGCCGCGGTCGAGCTCGCCAAGGACTGGCGGACCGACAAATATCTCCGCAACCTCGAGGCGCTGATGATCGTCGCGGACAAGGAGGTGATGCTGATCCTGACCGGCAACGGCGACGTGCTTGAGCCCGAAGGCGGCATCGCGGCGATCGGCTCCGGCGGCAACTATGCACTCGCAGCGGCGCGGGCGCTGGCAGAGTACGAGCAGGATCCGGAAGTGCTGGCCCGGCGAGCGATGCAGATCGCGTCGGAAGTGTGCGTGTTCACCAACGACCGCCTGACGATCGAGACGGTGGAATAGATCGTCATCCCAGATTTGATCCGGGATCCACCTTTCTTCTGCGGCACGAGAGCAAGGTGGATTCCCGCTTTCGCGGGAATGACGAGTTGATAGTGTCGGCGGATGTTATTGGATCGAAGAACCTTCGCCGCAGGGTCCGCCGCCCTCCTCACCGGCTGCGCGACGACGAGCGGTCGGCGCTATTCCGGCTGCACACCGCTGGCGCCGGTGAACGTCGACGCGGGCCGTGTCATCCGCACCGTCGCCGGATTGAGGCCCTATCGCCGCTCGGGCTTCGTGGTTCGGCGGGAAGCTCTCGGCGAGAAGGCGCTCGTCCACAATTACGGCCATGGCGGGTCAGGGATCACCCTGAGCTGGGGAAGCTCGCGCCTCGCCACCAACCTCGGGCTGCGCGGCCACTCCGGCCCGGTCGCAGTGATTGGCGCGGGGGCGCTTGGGCTGACGACCGCTCGGCTCGTCCAGGAAGCCGGCTTCCCGGTCACCGTCTACGCCAAGGCGCTACCGCCGCACACGACGTCGAACATTGCCGGGGGTCAGATCGAGACTGCCTACCTTTACAAGGAGGATGCCGTGACGCCCGAATGGCGGGCTCAGCTTCTAGCGGCGATGGATTACAGCTGGCGCCGCTGGCAGATCATGGTCGGCGACGAATATGGCATCCGCTGGCTCCCGACCTACGAAGAGATTGAAAACCTCACTGCGTCGCCGCTCGACCCCTATTTTCCGGCCACCAAGCGCCTGGTCCGGACCGAGCACCCGTTCCCGCTCGACAATATCGTGCGGTTCGAAACCATGTACGTCGAGGTTGGCCATTTCCTTCGCCAGACGATGCGCGACATTTCCATCGCCGGCGGCAAGTTCGAAGTGCGGGAATTCCAGGCGCCGCAGGCCATAGCCGGATTGGCGGAGACGCTCGTCTTCAACTGCACGGGCCTTGGCAGCCGCGATCTGTTCAACGACCAGGACTTGCAGCCGGCACGCGGCCAGCTCGCGATCCTGCTCCCGCAGCCGGAGATCAACTATGCGTTCGGCGGTGGGCCGGGTTACATGTTCCCCCGCGCCGACGGCATCATCCTCGGCGGCAGCTTTGAGCTCGACCAATGGGACGCGACGCCGGACCCGGCCAGGATCGCTCGGATCATCCAGCGGCATAAGGTCTTCTTCTCGCGGTTTCGCTGCACCGCTTAGGCGACGTGGACGATGTACCCATCGGGATCGGTGATGCGGAACTCGCCGCCCGGATTGAAAAAGGGCGTTGCAATGTCGCCGACCTCTATGCCCGCTGCGGCGAGTTCGGCATGCTTTCGCCGCACATCCTCGCAATAGACGTAAAAGGCCACCGGCGGTGCGCCATTCGCGTCCTCCTCGCGCTTGCCGATCATCAACTCGCCGCGGCCGCCCATAAGCGACGCCCACGACGGCTCGTCTTCGCCGGGCGGAGTGAAGCTATTGGCCAGCCTAAATCCCAGGCGCTCATAGAAAGCGACCGATTCGGGAACGTTCTTCACCTGAGCGAGCGGGACCAGTGAACTGATTTGGACATCAGCCATGACGACTCCTTCGCTGCTCGGTTGTAACTCACAAACACGGCATCCATCTAGTTTTCGCGATGAACTATCATGCCACCATTCCCCAGAGCGGCGGGGCCACATCGGAAATGCTGAAGGAAAAGCTCACACCGAAGGCGATCGTCGCCGCGCTGAACGAGCATATCGTGGGCCAGGACGACGCCAAGAAGGCGGTCGCGGTGGCGCTTCGCAACCGCTGGCGCCGACAGCAGCTTTCGCCCGAGCTGCGCGACGAGGTGACGCCGAAGAACATCCTGATGATCGGCCCTACGGGGTGCGGCAAGACGGAGATCAGCCGGCGGCTGGCCAGGCTCGCCGACGCGCCGTTCGTGAAGGTCGAGGCGACCAAGTTCACCGAGGTCGGCTATGTCGGCCGCGATGTGGAACAGATCGCCCGCGACCTGGTCGAGGAAGCCGTCCGGCTCGAGCGCGATCGGCGGCGCAACAAGGTCCGCGCGGCCGCCGAGGATGCGGCGATGGAAAAATTGCTCGATGCGCTCACCGGCAAGGGCTCGAGCGAAGCGACCCGCCAAAGCTTTCGGCAACGCCATGCGGACGGCAGCCTCGACCAGGCCGAGGTTGAGATCGAGGTCGACGAGGCTCCGTCGATGCCATTCGAGATCCCCGGCATGGGCGCGCAAGTGTTCGACCTGAAGTCGATGATGGGCAGGCTCGCCGGCCAGGGCGCACGGAAGCGCCGCAAGCTCAAGGTGCCCGAAGCCTTCCAGCGGCTGACCGACGAGGAGGCCGACAAGCGCCTCGACCCGGACGACATCAACCGGATCGCGCTCGCCGACGCCGAGGCAAACGGCATCGTGTTCCTCGACGAGATCGACAAGATCGCGGTCAGCGACGTGCGTGGCGGCTCGATCAGCCGCGAAGGCGTCCAGCGCGACCTCTTGCCGCTGATCGAAGGCACCACGGTCGCGACCAAATATGGGCCGCTGAAGACCGACCATATCCTGTTCATCGCCAGCGGCGCGTTTCACCTTGCCAAGCCCGCCGACCTTCTGCCCGAGCTTCAGGGCCGGCTGCCGATCCGGGTCGAGCTCAAGGCGCTGACGCAGGAGGATTTCGTCCGCATCCTCTCCGCCACCCGGGCCAGCCTGACCGAGCAGTACCAGGCTCTGCTGGGCACCGAGGGCGTGACGATCCACTTCGCCGACGACGGGATCGAGGCGCTCGCGCGGATCGCCGCCGAGGTCAATGAGGCCGTCGAGAATATCGGCGCGCGCCGGCTTCAGACGGTGATGGAGAAACTGCTCGAGGACGTCAGCTTCGACGCCGAGGACCGCCGCGGCGAGACGCTTCTAGTCGACGCTGCCTTCGTCGAGCAGCAGCTCTCCAGCATCGCGAAGAACGCCGACCTCAGCCGCTACGTCCTCTAGGGGGTTCGCACCCCGTCCGACGACTCCAACGGCTCGCCGAGCGCACTGCACCCCGGCGCAGCGCATTTCGTTGTGTGGCCGACATAGCCAGCATCGGAGAGCACCATGCGATTGCAGCTAAGCAGCCTCGCCGCGGTCATTGCCATCGTCGTTTCGACGACCGCCGGCGCGCAGGACATCACCAAGAAGCCCGTGACGGGCGCCGACCGGAAGAAGGCGACGGCACCGGCGACCAGCACGCCACCAGCGACGGACGCGGCGCCGGCGAAGTCGTCCGAGCCCGCCAGCTCGACGCCGAGCATGGTCACCTCGCCAACCGTCGCTCAGCCGACAACGACTACGCCGCCGCCCCCCGCGGCCGCACCGGACGAGCCGGCGGCGCCCCAGAGCACGGCACCAGGCCAAACCGGAACCACGCCGGGCCAGGCTCAAACCAGCCCGGGCGAGGCGAGCGAGATCACTCCAGCACAGACCGCAACGACCCCGTCGGGCCAGGCGGTTCCTTCGGAACAGGCGCAGTCGTCCGGTCAGTTGACCGCGGCGACCGCGGCCGATGTGAAGGCCGGCGTCGCCGTGTTCGATCAGAAGGGTGGGGAGGTCGGCAAGATCGAATCGGTCAGCGCCAAAGGCGCGGTCGTCAGCACCGGCAAGGCACGCGCCGAAGTGCCCGTCTCCAGCCTCGGCAAGAACGACAAAGGCCTCGTCATCAGCATGACCAGGGCCGAGCTCGAAGCCGCATCGGCCAAGTCGACGCCGCCGAAGAAGAAGTAGCGTCAAGCGCCCGTCCGCCGGTAGCGCCAGATAAGGCCGTTGACGAACGGCGGCCACAGGCTGGTTTCGACGCCGGCGAGCCGGAGCCAGTTGGCGACGACGGCATTGCAGGTGCGCACGGCATTGGCCTTGCCCGTAGCCCGGTAGAACGCGTCGGCACGCCCATAGCCGGGATGGTCGATCAGTTGCGGGCGGCCACCGGGCCCAAGCGCGAAGTCGGCGCGGATCGCGGCCCACAGCCTGCGATATTCTTCGGGCCTCAGCCGTATTTCGCGGACCGCATAAGCCGGGCTCGGCACATATTCGACGTGCATCACCCGCTTGCCGCCGGCCAGGGACGCCCAGATCGTCCGCGGCGTGATGTCCCACCAGCTCGGGGTGTCGAGATAGACCCTCTTCTCGCCCGAGCCGAACGCGATCCAGCCGGCGTTCGGATCGACCGCTGCAAAGTCGCCCGGCGGGATCAGCGGCCGCCAGTCGAGCCCCTTCGCCTCGATCGGCATCACGATATCGGCGTGGACGCCGTTGTCGGCGATGTAGATAGTCGTGCCCTCCGCCGGCTCGGTCCAGCCACGGTTGACCGGCACCAGCGATCCGACGAGCGCTGCGAGAATGTACAGCGCGGGCACGGCGAGCAGCGCCGTCAGCGCGCGCCCAACCCACTTGCCTGCTTTGCTTTTGCGCCGCCGCCGAGCCATTGGAATCCCGCTTTGCCTTGCCTTGCCTAGCGGGCCTGCCTAGATGCCCGCCACGTCGGGGCGTAGCGCAGCCTGGTAGCGCATCACACTGGGGGTGTGGAGGTCGCTGGTTCGAATCCAGTCGCCCCGACCAGCCTTGCCGTAGACCGTCCGCGGGGTGGTCGTTAGGGCAAGGCTCAGCAATTCAACCGGAAAGTCAGCCGACCGCATGTCCAGCCCACCGATCCAGATGAGCCTGATCCAGGCCGCGCCCGCCGGCCAGAACGGCACCGTCGGCCTGTTGGTGGGCATCCTGCCCTGGCTGCTGATCTTCGCGATTTTCTACGTCCTGATGATCCGCCCGCAGCAGCGCCGGGTGAAGGAGCATCAGGCGGCGATCAACGCGGTCAAGAAGGGCGATGAGGTGATCACCGGCGGCGGCATCCGTGGCAAGGTGACCAAGGTCAGCGATGAAGAGGCCGAGGTCGAGATCGCGCAGGGCGTGAAGATCCGCGTCGTCAAGTCGACCATCAGCCACGTGCTGACCGGCAACGCCAAGCCGGCCAACGACTGATGCTCGAGTTTCCGAAGTGGAAGGTGTGGCTGATCGCGGCTGTCATCGCGATTGGCATTCTGCTCTCGATTCCGAGCTTGATCGCCGGCACGCCCTATGGCGCTGCCTGGCCCAAGTGGTTGCCGCAATACAAGATCAGCCTGGGTCTCGACCTCGCCGGCGGTTCGCACCTGCTACTCGAAGCCGACGCCAATGACGCGCAGAAGCAGCGCCTTCAGGGCATGGAGGATTCGGTGTCGACCGAGCTCCGCCGCGATCCGCGCATCGATATCGGTGATATTTCGACTGCCGGCGGGCGGCTTTCCTTCCTCGTCCGCAACCCGGCCCAGGTCGACGCGGCGGTCGAGCGCATGCGCAACCTCACGCGGCCGGTCGCGCTGACCGGCAACCGCGACTGGGACGTGTCGGTAATCGATTCGACCCGGGTCGTGCTGACTCCGACGAGCAGCGGCACCGTGCAGGCAATGAAGGACGCGATGAGCGTCGCCCGCGACGTCGTCCGGCGCCGGATCGATCCGGGCGGCACCAAGGAAATCACCGTCGTGACGGAGGGCAACAACCGGGTTTTGGTGGAGGTCCCCGGAGTCGAAAATCCGGAGGCGCTGAAGCAGCTCATCGGCCAGACGGCGCGGCTGGAGTTCAAGCTCGTCGACCTCTCTGCCAACCCGCAGGACGTGCAGCAGGGCCGAGCGCCGCCGGGCAGTCAGGTGCTGCCGATGGCCGATGGCACGGGCTTCATGGCGGTGAAGCGGCGGGTGATGGTTTCCGGCGAGCAGCTGACCGACGCCAAGCAGAGCTTCGACCAGGACGGTCGGCCGGACATCGACATCACCTTCAATACCGCCGGCGCTCGCCGGTTCGGCCGCGTGACTCAGGAAAACGTCAACAAGCCGTTCGCGATCATCCTCGACGACAAGATTCTGTCGGCGCCGAACATCAACGAGCCGATCCTTGGCGGCCGGGCGCAGATCAGCGGCAATTTCACCGTCCAGACCGCCCACGATCTCGCGGTCAGCCTCGCCTCGGGCAAGCTGCCGGTGAAGCTCAACGTGATCGAGGAGCGGAGCATTGGCCCCGACCTCGGCAAGGATTCGATTCACAAGGGGGTGATCGCCAGCATCGTCGGCATGGTGGGGGTGATCGTCTTCATGCTCGTCACCTATGGCCGGTTCGGAGTCTATGCCAACATCGCGCTGGTCGTGAACGCATTCCTGATCCTCGGGATCATGGCGGTGTTCAACGCCACGCTGACGCTGCCGGGGATCGCCGGCTTCATCCTGACGATCGGCGCCGCCGTCGACGCCAACGTGCTGATCAACGAGCGCATCCGCGAGGAGGTCCGGCGCGGGCGGAGGCTGCACGACGCGGTCGACAGCGGATACCGCGAAGCAATGCGGGCGATCTTCGATGCCAACGTCACGCACGTCATCTCCGCCGGGATCATGGCCTATTTCGGCTCCGGACCGGTCCGGGGATTCGCGGTCGTGCTGCTGATCGGCGTCGTCACCTCGGTGTTCACCGCCGTCTATTTCACCCGGATGCTCGTGGCGCTGTGGATCCGCCGTACGCGACCGCAGGTGCTCCCCATTTAAGGCAGTCCCGCAATGAAGCTTCTGAAGCTGGTTCCCGACCATACCAACATCGATTTCATGCGCTGGCGCAACCTCGCGCTGGTCCTGTCGCTGATCGTGACCGCGGCTTCGCTCGCCTTCGCGGCGTATCGCGGACTCAACCTCGGCGTCGATTTCGTCGGCGGCCAGCTGATCCGCGCCAGCTTCCCTCAGGCCATCGACGCGGAACAGCTCCGGGGCCGCGTCGACGCGCTCGACCTCGGTGAGTCGAGCATCCAGGAGTTCGGCGGACCCAAAACCTTCCAGATCCGGCTGCCCAAGCCGGAAGGCAGCGCCGCGGCCGCCAATGTCGCCGCAGTGCGCGTGCAGCAGATGGTCGAGAGCAATTATCCGGGCGCGAAGATCGATGCCGTCGAGAGCGTGTCCGGCAAGGTCAGCGAGGAGCTCGCCCGCGACGGCGCGATGGCCATCATCCTCGCGATGATCGGAATCTCGATCTACATCTGGCTCCGCTTCGAATGGCAGTTCGGCGTCGGCGCACTGGTCACGCTGGGCCACGACGTGGCGATGATCCTCGGCTTCTTCGCGTTCAGCCGGCTGCAGGTCGACCTCAACGTCGTCGCCGCCTTCCTGACGGTGGTTGGCTATTCGCTCAACGACACGGTGGTGATCTACGACCGGATCCGCGAGAATTTGCGCAAGTATCGCAAGATGGCGATCTTGCCGCTCCTCAACCTCTCCCTCAACGAGACTCTGGCGCGGACGGTGGTCACCTCGATTTCGGTGCTGATCGCCCTCGGCGTGCTGATGCTGATCGGACCCGAAGTCGTCTTCGGCCTTTCGATCGCCATCTTCCTCGGCGTTGTCATCGGCACCTATTCGTCGGTCTACATCTCGGCGCCGGTGCTGGTCTGGCTGGGGGTTAAGCCGGATAGCTTTCTCAAGACCGGCGAGAAGGACGAAGCCGAGGCGCAGCCGGCCTGAATTGCCGTTCAGGCAAGGCCAAGCTTTCTCCATCCATGCCCTGCTTGGCCTCCTTCTGAGCCCACGCTAATGAGGTTCTCATGCTGAAGTTTTCCCGTTCGCTTTCTCTCTTGCTTGGCGCCGGTGCCGTGCTCTCGCTCGCCGCCTGCGCGCATGGCGGAAAGAAAGCGGACACGGCCTATGTCGCCCGCGACGTGAGCTCGCTCTACACCGCCGCCAAGCGGACCATGGACGGCGGCGATTACGAACAGGCGGCCAAGCTGTTCGACGAGGTGGAGCGCCAGCACCCCTATTCGGTATGGGCCCGGCGGGCGCAGCTGATGGGCGCGTTCAATTACTATCTCGCCCGCAAATATACCGACGCGATCAACTCTGCGCAGCGGTTCGTGACGATCCACCCCGGCAATTCCGAAGCGCCGTACGCGCAATATCTGATCGGCATGAGCTATTATCAGCAGATCGACGACGTCACCCGCGACCAGACCACGACCCAGCAGGCCTCGGACGCGTTCGGCGAGCTCATTCGGCGCTACCCCGATACGCGTTACGCGTCGGACGCGCGGGTCAAGCTCGACCTCATCAAGGATCACCTCGCCGGCAAGGAGATGGAGGTCGGCCGCTTCTACCAGCGCTCGGGCCAATGGCTCGCCGCAACCTACCGCTTCCGCACCGTTGTCGACCAGTACCAGACCACCACCCACACGCCCGAGGCACTGGAGCGCCTGGTCGAAACCTACCTCGCGCTCGGCGTGCCCGAGGAAGCGCAAAAGGCGGGCGCGGTGCTCGGCCGCAATTACCCCGAATCCTACTGGTACAAGCAATCCTTGAAGCTGCTTGGCCGCGAGAACCGGCAGACCCAGCGGCGGACGGCTTCGCGGAAGTGAGCCCGACGCGAGCGGCCCGCGCATGCTGAGGCAGCTCGCCATCCATAACGTCGTGCTGGTCGAACGGCTCGAGCTGGAGTTCGAGGCCGGGCTCGGCGTGCTCACCGGCGAGACGGGCGCGGGCAAGTCCATCCTGCTCGACGCGCTCGGGCTAGCCCTCGGAGCCCGCGCCGACACCGGTCTCGTCCGGTCGGGACAAGATTCAGCAGCCGTTTCTGCGGAAATCGACTTGGCGAGCGATCATCCGGTGATCGGCCTGCTCGACGAGCAGGGCGTCTCGATCGAGCCCGGCGAGCCCTTGATCGTGCGCCGCACGTTGAGAAGCGATGGCGGCAGCCGCGCCTTCGTCGACGGCGCCAGCGTTCCCGCCGGGCTGCTTCGCGACGTCGGCGCGCTGGCGGTCGAAATCCACGGGCAGCACGACGACCGCGGCCTGCTCAACCCGAAGGGCCACCGGGCCCTGCTCGATGCCTTCGGCCGGCTCGATCCCACCCCGGTAGAGCATGCCTGGGCCGAAGTGACTCGGATCGAGGCCGAGCTGCTCGAGGCGAGGACCGCGACGGCAAATGCGGAGCGCGACCGCGAATGGTTCGAGCATGCCAGCGCCGAGATCGAGGCGCTTTCTCCCGAAGAAGGAGAGGAGAGCCGGCTCGCCGAGGAGCGCGCGGCGATGCAGGCCGGCCTCAAGGCGGGCGAATCGCTGAGCGGGCTCGACGAATTGCTCGGCGGGTCGGACGGCGCGCTGGCGCAGTTGCGCCAGGCGGCGCGACGGATCGAGCGGATCGCCGCCGATCATCCTTTGTTGGCCGAGGCACTGGCGGCGCTCGACCGGGCGCTGGTCGAGGCGAGCGAGGCCGATGACCGGATTGCCCGGGCTGCGGACGCAATGGCGTTCGATCCGGCGCGGCTCGAGCAGGTCGAGGCTCGGCTGTTCGAGATCCGCGGCCTCGCCCGCAAGCATCGCGTCGAGCCAGACCAGCTCACGGCACTCGGGCGGCAGATGCGCGAACAGCTTGAGGCGATCGAAGCCGGTGGTGAGCAGATCGCGGAACTCGATCGGCAGCTCGTTGCTGCGCGCGAAACCTACTTCGCCGCGGCGGGCGCGCTGAGCAAGCGGCGGGATCAAGCTGCATCGCGGCTGGACGTCGCCGTGGCTTCGGAGTTGGCGCCGCTGAAGCTCGATGCCGCTCGCTTCCGGACCGCGATGTCGGCGGCGGAGCCGGGCCCGAGCGGCACCGACCGGCTCGAGTTCGAGGTCTCGACTAATCCGGGGGCGCCGTTCGGCCCGCTGACGCGAATCGCCTCGGGTGGTGAGCTGTCGCGTTTCATCCTCGCGCTCAAGGTCGCGCTCGCCGAGGCGGGGAGCGCCGCGACGATGATCTTCGACGAGGTCGATCGCGGAGTCGGCGGCGCGGTCGCAAGCGCGATCGGGGAGCGGCTGGCGCGTTTGGCGGAGCAATCGCAGGTGCTGGTGGTGACCCACTCACCGCAGGTCGCAGCGCGCGCTTCGCACCATTACCGGATCGAGAAGAGCCACGGTCCCGATGGGACCCGAACCAGCGTCCGCAAGCTCGACGCCGGAGAACGGCGCGAGGAGATTGCGCGCATGCTCTCGGGCGCCTCGGTCACGGAGGAAGCGAGGGCGCAGGCGTCGCGCCTGCTCGATGCCGCTTGACGGCCTATGTCGCGCTGCTTCGCGGCGTGAACCTGGTCGGCAAGAGCACGCTCAGGATGGCCGACCTGAAGGCGATCGCCGTCGAGCTGAAGCTCGAGAAGGCGCGGACTTATATCGCCAGCGGCAACCTGCTGTTCGTCAGCGATAAGCCCGAGGAGAAGCTGCGTGAGATGCTCGAAGACCGGATGCAGGCGCATATGGGCAAGCAGGTCCGCGTCATGCTTCGGACCGCGAGGGAGATGGCCGCGATCGTCCGCACGAACCCTTTCGCCGACGGACGCGGCAACAACGTCCAGGCGTTTTTCCTCAACGAACCGCCGCCCAGGGACCTGCTCGAAACCATCCGCAACCAGGCCGACGATGAGCGCGTCGCGGCGGGCCGGCGCGAGGTCTTTGTCGCCTATGGCGAAAAGGGTATCGGGCGATCGCGCCTGCGAATCCCGGCGGCCGAGGCCGGGACCGCGCGCAACATGAACACGGTGGCCAAGCTGGCCGAACTGGCGAAGGAAATGGAATGAGCAAGGACCGCGCGATCCCCCACGATTTTGAGGGCGAAGAGCTGGAGAGCGTGTTCGTCGGCCGCCGCGACGGCGCAGCGCGGCCGACCGTGATCCTGGTCCCGACGGTGATGGGCGTGTCGGACCTCGAAAAGGGGTTCGGGCGCCAGCTGGTCGAGCTCGGCTACAATGCGCTGGTCGCCGACCTGTTCGGAACGAAGTTCCGGGGCGCATCGCGCGACACGATGTTCGGCGAGCTGAACCGCCTGAAGAGCGACCGGGCGGCTTTGCTTCGGAGGATGAGCCATGTACTGGAGCTCGCCCGTGGACAGAGCGAGGTCCAGCCCAATCAGATCGTCGTTGCCGGATATTGCTTCGGCGGGATGTGCGCGCTCGACCTCGCGCGCAGCGGCGCCGACATCCGCGCCGCGGTCATCTTCCACGGGCTGTTCGACCCGCCCGGCCTCCCCGCCCAGAAGATCAAGGCGAAGGTGGTGGCCTATCACGGCTGGGACGACCCGATGGTCCCGCCGGACAAGGTGGTGGCGCTGGGTCACGAGCTGACCGCCGCCGGCTCCGACTGGCAGATCCATGCCTACGGCAATGTCGCGCACGGCTTCACCAACCCCAATGCGCACGAGATCGGGATCGACGGCGTCGCCTACAACGCACTCGCCGCCGAGCGATCCTGGACCAGCTTCATCAACCTGCTCGAGGAAGTATTCGGCTGAGCAGCATCGACGAGTTGAGCGAGGCGGAGGCCGCCAACCGCCTGATGCGGCTGGCGAAGGAGATCGCGCGGCACGACAAGCTCTACCACGACCGGGATGCGCCGGAGATTTCCGACGCCGATTATGATGCTCTGGTGCGCGAGAATCGGACGCTGGAAGAGCGCTTCCCGCAGCTCGTTCGAACAGACTCGCCGTCGAAGCGATTGGGCGCCGCGCCGGCAACCGCGCTTGCGAAGGTCGCCCACGCGCGGCCGATGCTCAGCCTCGACAACGCCTTCGCGGCCGACGAGGTCGAGGAGTTCGTCGCCCGCATCAAGCGCTTCCTCGCGCTGCCAGCGCATGCGTTCGTGGCGATGACCGCCGAGCCCAAGATCGATGGCCTCAGCTGCTCGCTGCGCTACGAGCGCGGCGAACTGGTGTTGGCGGCGACCCGCGGCGATGGAGCGGTGGGCGAGGACGTCACCGCCAACGTCCGCACCATCGGTGACATTCCGCAACAGATCGCCAACGCCCCAGTCGTCCTCGAAGTGCGCGGCGAGGTCTACATGTCGAAGGCGGACTTCGAGGGTCTCAACGAGCGGCAGGAAGCCGGCGGCGGAAAGATCTTCGCCAACCCGCGCAATGCCGCCGCCGGTTCGCTCAGGCAGAAGGACGCGAGCATCACCGCCGCGAGGCCGCTCCGCTTCCTCGCCCACGGCTGGGGCGAGCTGAGCGAGCCGCTCGCCGACGCCCAATATGAAGCGATGAAGCAGATCGAGGGTTTCGGAATCCCGGTCGCCGAACTGCTCGTCCGCTGCGACGATGTCGCGGCGATGCTCGCGCACTACCGCGCGATCGAGAAGGCGCGCGCCGATCTGTCCTTCGACATCGACGGGGTGGTCTACAAGGTCGACCGGCTCGACCTGCAGGAGCGGCTTGGGTTCGTCGCACGCGCGCCGCGCTGGGGCCTAGCGCATAAATTCCCGGCGGAGAAAGCCGAGACGACCCTCGAAGCCATCGACATCCAGGTCGGGCGCACCGGCAAGCTGACGCCGGTGGGCAGGTTGCAGCCCGTCGGGGTCGGCGGCGTCATTGTTGCAAACGTCACGCTCCACAACCGCGACGAGATCGAGCGGTTGGGCCTGCGCATCGGCGACCGCGTCCGAATCCAGCGTGCCGGCGACGTCATCCCGCAGGTGGTCGAGAATTTGACCCGCGACGAGATGCGCCCCGCCTACCGGTTCCCGACGCGCTGCCCGGAATGCGGTTCGGAAGCCGTTGCCGAGGAAGGCGAGGTCGATGTCCGCTGCACCGGCGGGCTGATCTGCCCGGCGCAGCGGTTCGAGCGGCTTCGGCATCTCGTCTCGCGCGGCGCGCTCGACATCGAGGGCTTGGGTGAGAAATCCATTCTCGAGTTCATCGAACTCGGCTGGCTCAACTCACCCGCCGATATCTTCCGCCTGCGCAATCACCGAGCTGAGTTGCTCGGACGTGAAGGCTGGAAGGAGAAGTCGGTCGACAATCTGCTCGCCGCGATCGAGGCCAAGCGTGAGCCCGACGGGCCGCGCTTCCTGTTCGGCCTCGGCGTCCGTCATGTCGGCATCGTCACCGCGCGCGATTTATTGAAATGCTTCGGCACGATCGAGGAGCTGCGCCGCACTGCGCTGTCCGAAGGCGGCGAGGCGGAGCTGTCGTCCGTGCAGGGCGTCGGCCCGGTCGTTGCCGAGGCCTTGGTCGATTTCTTTCACGAGGCGCACAACCGCGAGGCGCTCGACGACCTCCTCTCTGAAGTCTTACCCCAGCCGTTCATGAGCGCTGCGAAGCAAACCGAGTGGAGCGGCAAGACCATCGTCTTCACCGGCAGCCTCGAAACCATGAGCCGCGACGAAGCCAAGGCCCAAGCGGAGCGCTTGGGCGCGCGTGCCGCTGGCTCGGTCAGCGCGAAGACGGACCTGGTGGTGGCGGGGCCGGGCGCGGGATCGAAGCTCAAGAAGGCCGAAGAGCTCGGCATCCGCGTCGTCAGCGAAGCAGAATGGACGCGGATCGTCGCGGAGGCCTAGGCCGCAAGTACCAGCACGGCCATTCGCCGGAGCCACGTTTAGCCAGCGTCAGGCCGAGGTCTCGGTAGGCTGCGATGACACCCTCCGCCTGCGTGTCGAGCAGGCCGGCCAGGATCACGGTCCCACTCGGCGCCAGCGCTTTCGTAAAATCCGGCGCCAACTCGATCAGCGGGCCCGCGAGAATGTTGGCGATAATCAGGTCGAACGGCGCTCGCGCGGCGAGCATCGGCGAATCCATTCCGTCGGCGACCGCCAGCAGCAACTCTCCGCTGCCGTGGCCGAGCTTCACGCCGTTGATCGCGGCATTGTCGCGCGCGACCTCGACCGCGACGGGATCGATGTCGGTCGCGATGCACTTCGCCTCCGGCCACAAC
This sequence comes from Sphingomonas sp., assembly GCA_025935515.1. Lineage (GTDB taxonomy): Bacteria > Pseudomonadota > Alphaproteobacteria > Sphingomonadales > Sphingomonadaceae > Sphingomicrobium. Next base: position 4,700 of record JAICVC010000014.1, on the reverse strand, counting down.
TTCAGCGCCGCGAAAGCGAGCAGCCCGGTGCCGGTGCCGATGTCGGCGATATTCCGGAGCCGCGTGCCCTCGCGCTCCAGCTTGTCGAGCGCTTCGAGGCAGCCGCTGGTGGTCGCGTGCTGGCCGGTGCCGAAGGCGAGGCTGGCGTCGATCTCGAAATTGATGCGCTCGGGCTCGGGCGGGTAGGTTGGCGTGTGGACGGTGAAGCGGCCGGCGCGGATCGGCTGCAGGCCGGCCTGGCTCATGGTGACCCAATCGTCCTCGCCGAGCTGTTCGAACCGCGGTGGGCCATTGCCGAGGCTGGTCAGGGTCGCGATCTCGTGACCGGTCGGCTCATGCTCGAAATAGGCGTGGAGAAGCCATTCCTCGGGCTTCGCTTCATCCGGTTCGTCGGCGACCAGGACCGGCGGATTGGGGCTGTCCGGGAACAGATCGCCGGAAGTCGCGACCGCCTCGCCCTGCGCGCGCGTGCAGGGGACGGTGATGCGCACGCTCACTTGGCGGCGGCTTCCTTGGCGAGCCGGTCGTCCAGGTTCTTCGTCAGCGTCGTTGCATAATCACGGCAGGCGTTTTCATCGAGCAGCGGCTTCCCCAGCGCAAAGCGCTCAGGCATGTGGCTGGCCGACGGATGCGGCGTGATCAGAATCTCGCACGGGCTGGCCGCGACCCTCGCGATCGAGGCGCGATAGGCGGTGAGATAGGCGGGATGGTCGCTGAACCGGTAATTCGGGCTGCTCACTGGCGACAGGCTGTCGGCATAGACGATGGTGCGGCAGACGCCGCCGTCGCAGCTGACCCAGCGCCAGCTGAGCGCGCCGGGTGTATGGCCGGGGGTCGCCATCGCGGTCAGCATGAGGTTGCCGAGCCGTACCTCCTGCCCGTCGACGATGGTCCGGCCGACGGTCGCCGGAGCGAATGGCTTGAGCGTCCCCGACTGCGGATCGTCCGCGCTCGGCGTGCCGGTTTCGAGCACCTTCTTGGCCGGGACCGACGAGATGACCATCGCGCCGCTCAGGCGCTGCAGCTTGGCGATCCCGCCGACATGGTCGAAATGCTCGTGGCTGTGGAGGATGAACCTGATGTCCCCGACCCGGTAGCCGAGCCGGCGGATATTGTCGGCGATAAGGTCGGCGGCCTCTTCGGGCCCGCCGTCGATCAGGACATCGCCCTGGTCGCCGACGATCAGGATCGAGGAGATGCCGCAGGTTCCGACCTCGTAGGTGTTGGCGTGGATGCGGACCGGTGGCGCCGGCCTGGTCCAGTCGTCCGAACCGGCGCACGCCGCCGCCCAGCGGGGGCCGGCGGTTTCAATCGGCGCCCGCGGCTGCTCGATGGTCCGCGGCGCCTTGCCGAGCGGAATGGAGATTCCCTGCGCTGCGAGGAAGAAGGCGAGGCTAACGGACATAGCTGGCGCCGTTGACATCGACGACGCTGCCGGTGGCCGAGGCGGGCGCGTCGGCGGTCAGCCAACGGATCACCTCGGCGACCTCGTCGGTCGTCGCGACCCGGCCCAAAGGAATGTCGGCGACGATCTGCGCGCCGCCGCGGCCGGCGAGATATTCGTCGGTCATTTCCGACACGGTGAAGCCCGGCGCGACCGCGAAGCACAGGATGCCCTCACTCGCGTAGCCGCGGGCGATCGTTCGAGTCATCGAAACAATCGCGCCCTTCGAAGCGGCATAATGCCAGTGCTGCGGGCTGTCGCCGCGGAATGCGGCGCGGCTTGCGACATTGATGATTCGCCCGCCCCCGCCGCGATCGAGAAAGTGCGAGACCGCGAGCCGGCTGAGGTCGGCCGACGCCTGGAGATTGATGGCCAGAGTCCGCTGCCAGGCGGCATGCCACTCAGCGTCGGAGACGTTGTCGGCGATGCCCTCGTAAATGCCCGCGTTGTTGACCAGCACGTCGATCTGCCCGCCGAGCTCGTCGAGCGCGGTGTCCCAGATGTTACGCGGCGCTCCCGCGTCGGCGAGGTCGCCGGCGATCAGGCTGTCGCTGCCTTTGGTTGAGTGGCCAACGACCTTGTGGCCGCACTTCTTGAGCAGGTCGTAAGTCGCGCCGCCAATCCCGCGGCTGGCGCCGGTGATGAGGATGTTCATTCCGACGCTCTGTCATTGCGAGCCTAGCGAAGCAATCCAGTCTGGATTGCCGCGCCGCTAACGCTCCTCGCAACGACGACTGCGGCGCTTAGGCAGCCATGCCGTTGACGAAGGCCTTGGCGGTCGACTTGAAGTTGGCGATCTGCTCCGAGAAGCGGCCGAAGCCCTGCTCGACCTGGTCGATGTCCTTGGCGACATTCTCGGTGTCGCTGCGGATCGCGGCGATGGTCGAGCTCATCGAGTCGGCGGCAAGCGCAGTTTCGTCGACCGCGGCGGTGATCATCGTCACCGTCTGCGCCTGGAGCTCCATCGCTTCGCGGATGCGGTCGGCCGAGCTTTGGACCTCCTCGACCGTGCCCTGGATCGAGCCGTTTGCTTCGACGGTCTGCCTGGTGGCCTGCTGGATCGCAGTGATCTTGGCGGTGATGTCGTCGGTCGCCCGCGCCGTCTGGCTGGCGAGGCTCTTCACTTCCTGGGCAACCACCGCGAAGCCGCGACCGGCATCGCCCGCTCGGGCCGCCTCGATGGTGGCGTTGAGCGCGAGGAGGTTGGTCTGGCCGGCGATGTCGCGGATCAGGCTGAGGATCGATTCGATCGCTTCGACGTGGGCCGAAAGCGCCTGGCTGACCTTCACCGCCTGGCTTGCCTGGTCGCTCGCACGAACGGCAACGCCCGAAGCAACCTCGACTTCGGCGCGGGCATCCTCGATCGCGCGGATCAGGCCCGCAGCGGTCTGGGCGGCCTCGCGCATCGCGACCGCCGACTGCTCGGCGGCGGCGGCGACTTCACTCGTTTTGCCGAGCATCCCGCGTGCCGAGGCGGAAGTCGAGCGCGTGCGGTCGGTCAGCGCCTTCGATTGCTCGGTGCTGGCGCGGACGAGGTCGGCGACCCGACGCTCGAACTCGCCGCTCTCGCGGCCGCGGGAGTCGGCGGCGTCGATCGCTTCGAGCAGCGAAACCTGGGCAAGGATGATGTCGATCTCGAACGCGCCGAGGCGCTGGAAGGCGCAGAGCAGTTGCTCGAGCTTGTCCTGGTCCTCGGCGTAGCGTTCGGCGATGCGCGCCACGATTCGGCTGGCCGCTTGGCTGCGCGCCGCGATGTACGCCGGGACCGAGACCTTCTCGGCGAAGATCTGGCGGCCGTAATCGGCGACCGACTGGATCCAGTTGGCATCGACCTTGGCGGAATAGATGGCGATGAAGCGCTCGGCGCGCTCGCGGCCGAACTGCGCGATAATCTCGGCCTTGATGATGTCCGCGACCTCGTCGCGCAGCACGGACACGTCGCGGTCGAGCGACCCGTCGCCGTTGTAAGCGGCCAGCCGCGCATTCACCTGCTCGTCCGTCAGCCGCTGCAGCTGCCCAGTGTCGACGCCCATCCGTCCGCTCTCCGTCCTGACCTTGATGTCCCTGGCGCTGCTCATGGGCCAGGAATGGTTAAGAGGGGGTTAGGCGCCCGGTGAAACTTGCCACCCAAAGGGCCGCGCCCTAAGCGGCGGCCTCATGGCAAATGCACCATCCCGCCCACTCTCGCCGCATCTGACGATCTGGCGATGGGGCCCCAACATGGCAGCCTCGATCCTCCACCGCGCGAGCGGCGTCGTGCTGTCATTCGCGGGTCTCGGAATCCTCACCTGGTGGCTTTACGCGATTGCAAGCGGACCCCAGGCGTATGACCGCTTCACGGCGGCGGCGAGGCATCCGCTGGAGCTGGTCGTGTTGGTCGGGGTGACGTGGAGCTTTTTCCAGCATTTGCTGACCGGCATTCGCCACCTGGTGACCGACACCGGCGCCGGCCTGGAACTTGGCATCAACAAGACCTCCGCGATCCTGACATTCGTCGGGGCCGTCGTGCTCACGGCAGCCCTGTGGTTCTATTTCCTGGGAGTGGCGAAATGAGCCTTGGCGACAGCTCAACGCCGCTCGGCAAGGTTCGAGGGCTCGGCTCGGCGCAGCATGGCGGCGAGCATTGGCTGACCGAGCGCGTCACCAGCATCGCACTGCTCCTGCTCGGCACGTGGTTGATTGCTTCGCTCCTGCTGCTTCCGCAGCTCGACCAGCGCACACTGCTCGAATGGCTGCACGCGCCGAGCGGCGCGGTGCCCATGGCCCTATTGGTCATCATCGGATTCAAGCACGCGCTCGACGGCATGAAAGTCGTCGTCGACGATTACGTGCATGAGCCGGGCAACAATTTCGTGACCAACCTCGTGATGCTGTTCCTCGCCGTTGGCGGCGGCGCGCTCGCCCTGTTCGCGCTCGCCCGGATCGCGTTCGGGGGAGTCGCGTGAGCGCTTACCAGATCGTCGATCATACTTATGACGTGGTGGTGGTCGGCGCCGGCGGCGCGGGCCTGCGCGCGACGATGGGGGCCGCCGAGGCGGGCTTGAAGACCGCCTGCGTCACCAAGGTCTTCCCGACCCGTAGCCACACGGTCGCCGCGCAGGGCGGGATCGCCGCCGCGCTCGGCAACATGGGCCCCGCCCTTTGGCAGTGGCCCTTGTTCTACTTGTAGTTTGGCTACGCGTGTGTTGGCGAGAACGTCTTGATGTTGTCTCTGTGGTGGGCTGCGCCGGCGGCGGTGATCGAGCTCGAGCATATG
>JAICVC010000171.1 GCA_025935515.1 Sphingomonas sp. | reverse complement strand
TGGTGATCGGCGGCGACGGGCAGGTCTCGATAGGCCAGACCGTTATCAAGTCCAACGCCAAAAAGGTCCGCAAACTGGGCAAGGGCGACGTCATCGGCGGCTTCGCCGGCGCCACGGCCGACGCCTTCACTTTGTTCGAGCGGCTGGAACGCAAGCTCGAGCAATATAACGGCCAGCTGCTGCGCGCGGCGGTCGAACTCGCCAAGGACTGGCGGACCGACAAATATCTCCGCAACCTGGAGGCGATGATGATCGTCGCCGACGCCAACGAACTGCTCATCCTGACCGGCAACGGCGACGTGCTCGAGCCCGAGGGCGGGATCGCTGCAATCGGCTCGGGCGGCAATTATGCGCTGTCGGCGGCCAAGGCCCTGGCGGATTACGAGCAGGACCCGGAGGTGCTCGCGCGCCGGGCGATGCAGATCGCGTCCGAAGTGTGCGTGTTCACCAACGACCGCCTGACCGTCGAGACCGTCGAGTAGATTCCCGCTTCCGCGGGAATGACGAATTGATAGTGTCGGGCGGATGCTGCTCGACCGCCGGACCTTTGCCGCCAGCTCTGCCGCCTTGGTCGGCGGCTGCGCGACCGTCGGTGCAAGGCCGCGCGCGATCGCGGGATGTACGCCCCTTGCGCCGGTCAATGTCGATGCCGGCCGGGTCATTCGAACCGTCGCCGGTCTCCGCCCGTATCGCGCAGCCGGTTTCGTCGTCCGCCGCGAAGCGCTCGGCAACAAGGCGCTGGTCCACAATTATGGTCACGGCGGCGGTGGCATCACGCTCAGCTGGGGCAGTTCCCGGCTGGCGACCAACCTGGGATTGTCGGGGCACAGCGGCTCCGTCGCGGTGCTTGGCGCAGGGGCGCTCGGCCTCACCACGGCGCGCCTTGTCCAGGAGGCCGGATTTCCGGTCACGGTCTACGCCAAGGCCTTGCCGCCGCACACGACGTCGAACATCGCCGGCGGGCAGATCGAGACGGCCTATTTGTACAAGGAGGATGCCGTAACGCCGGCGTGGCGCCAGCAATTGATGGCCGCGATGGATTACAGCTGGCGCCGCTGGCAGATCATGGTCGGCGACGAATATGGCATCCGCTGGCTGCCGACCTATGAGGAGACGCAGCTGTCGGGTCCGAACCCGATGGACGCCTATTATCCGGCGACGAAGGTCCTGTCCCGCGCGGAGCACCCCTTTCCCCTCGACAATGTGGTGCGCTTCGAGACGATGTACGTCGAAACCGGTCACTTCCTGCGCCAAATGATGCGCGACATCTCCATCGCCGGGGGCAAGTTCGAGGTGCGGGAATTCCCTAATGCGCAGGCGATTCTCGGGCTTTCGGAGAAACTCGTGTTCAATTGCACCGGCCTGGGCTCGCGGGATCTGTTCGGAGACCAGGACCTGCACCCCGCGCGGGGCCAGCTTGCCATCCTGCTGCCCCAGCCGGAGATCCGTTACGCCGTGAGCGGCGGACCCGGCTACATGTTCCCCCGGGACGACGGGATCATCCTCGGCGGCTCGTTTGAACTCGACGAATGGGACGCGACTGCGCAGCCGGATCGCATCGCCAGGATCATCGAGCGCCACAAACGCTTCTTCCAAGGCTTCCGCTGCACCGCTTGAAGCGGGGTCGCGGGGTTCCAATGTAACCCGCGACATGAATTACCATTCGCCCAATCCCCCAAGCGGCGGGGACGCTTCGCAAATGCTCAAGGACAAACTCACCCCCAAGGCGATCGTCGCCGCGCTCAATGAGCACATCATTGGCCAGAACGATGCCAAAAAGGCGGTCGCGGTGGCGCTTCGCAACCGCTGGCGCCGTCAGCAGCTCGGCCCCGAGTTGCGCGACGAAGTGACCCCCAAGAACATCCTGATGATCGGCCCGACGGGCTGCGGCAAGACCGAGATCAGCCGGCGGCTGGCCAAGCTCGCCGACGCTCCGTTCGTCAAGGTCGAGGCGACCAAGTTCACCGAGGTCGGCTATGTCGGCCGCGACGTCGAGCAGATCGCCCGCGACCTCGTCGAGGAAGCGGTCCGGCTCGAACGCGAGCGGCGCCGCGCCAAGGTCCGCGCCGCGGCCGAGGAAGCGGCGATGGACAAATTGCTCGACGCGCTGACCGGCAAGGGCTCGAGCCAGGCGACGCGGGAAAGCTTCAAACAGCGCTTCACCGACGGCAGCCTCAACAGCGCCGAGGTCGAGATCGAGGTCGACGACGCGCCGCAAATGCCGTTCGAGATCCCCGGCATGGGCGCGCAGGTGTTCGACTTGCGCTCGATGATGGGCAAGCTCGGCGGCCAGCAGCCGCGCGCCCGGCGCAAGCTCAAAGTGCCCGACGCGCTCGCCCGGCTGACCGACGAGGAAGCGGACAAGCGTATCGATCCCGACGACATCAACCGCGCGGCCCTGGCCGACGCCGAGGCCAACGGAATCGTGTTCCTCGACGAGATCGACAAGATCGCGGTCAGCGACGTGCGCGGCGGTTCGATCAGCCGCGAGGGCGTCCAGCGCGATCTTCTCCCGCTGATCGAAGGGACCACGGTTGCGACCAAATATGGACCGCTCAAGACTGATCACATCCTGTTCATTGCCTCGGGCGCGTTCCA
>JAICVC010000024.1 GCA_025935515.1 Sphingomonas sp. | reverse complement strand
TGGGCATCGCCCGGACGATTGCACCAGCACCGGGAAAGCGGTGCCGCAGGCTCTCCGCCTCGACGCCCGCGAGCAGCGACACGATGACCGTCTTCGCGCCGAGATACTGGCGAAGTTCCGGTGCGACCTCGTCGAGTTTCTGCGGCTTGAACGCGAGCACGAGGAGCTTGGGCGGCGGCCCGGCCTCCCCCAGCGCCGTGACTGTGGTCGTTCCCCCGACCGGCTTGCCGCTCGGACGGATGACCGTCACCGCGCCAAGGTCGATCCCGCCGCTACGCCAACCCTCGATGATCGCGCCGCCCATGTTGCCGCACCCGACGAACCAGGTCGGCTGGGGCAGCTGCAGCGTCCCGGTCATGCTTCCCCGTGCGTATCGATGAGCGCCGCGCTGATCGCTTCGCCGGGCGACTTGCCGCCCCACAGGACGAACTGGAAGACGGGATAGAAGCGCTCGCACTCCTCGACTGCGGCCTCGGCAATCGCCTCCGCCTGTTCGAGGCTGAGCCCCTCGCCTTCGCGCGCGTCGAGGATGGTCGAGTGGCGGAATACGACCAGCCCCGAGCCCGACCACATCTCGAAATGGCCGAGCCAGAGCTGCTCGTTGATCAGGCTCAGCACCTCGAAGATCGCGGTGCGCTTTTCGGGACCAACCTTGATGTCGGGGAATGCGAGGAACTGCAGCACCTGGTCCTCGGGCCGCCACACGCCGCGAAGCTCATATTGCGCCCAGCTGCCGGTCGCCGAGGCGACGATCTCGCCTTCGGCGGTGCGCTCGCAGGCCCAGCCGCGCGCCTCGAAATATTGTTCGAGCACCTCGATCGGCGCGCCGTCGTCGCGCTCGTCCTGGATTTCTTCCTCGCTCAGGTTCACGCCCCTGCTTTTGCCCCAGTGGACTTGCCGCCGGGCCGCTTCACGGTTCCGGGAGCAGGACCGGCGACCTTGGCCTCGAGCGCGGCAATGCGCGCCTTGAGGATCTCATTCTCGTCGCGCGCCGCGGCCGCCATCGCCTTGACCGCCTCGAACTCGTCGCGGCCGACGAAATCCTGGCCGCCCATCCATTCCTTGAACTTCTCGCGCGCCGACGCCTCCGCCTCGCGGCCCATGCCGGCCATCGTCCCGGCGAAGCCGTTGACCATCTTGACGAAGTCGTCGAACAGCCGGTTCTCGGACTGCATCGGAAATCCTCCCTTTCGGCGCGGAAATAGGGGCTCGGGCCCAATTCCGCCACCCTGGGCGCAGGACCTATCCCCAAGTGCTTCAGCTATCCCCAGTTTTCTTGGCTCCCAGCAGAAACTCGACGTTACCCTCGGGCCCGGTGATCGGACTTGGTTCAATGCCAAGGACTGTCCATCCCTGGCCTTCGACCCACGCCTTGGCCGCCGCGCACACCCGGTCGTGCACCGCGGGATCCCGGACGACGCCGCCCTTGCCCACCTCCTCGCGACCCGCCTCGAACTGCGGCTTGATCAGCGCGACCAGCTTCGCGCCCGGCTGCGCGAGCTTCAGCGGGGCTTCGAGGACCTTTGCCAGCGAAATGAAGCTCGCGTCGCACACGATGATATCGACCGGCTGCGGCACCTGCTCGCTCGTCAGGTAGCGCGCGTTTGTCTGTTCGAGCACCACCACACGCGCGTCTTGCCGCAGCTTCCACGCGAGCTGGTTGGTGCCGACGTCGACCGCATAAACTTTCGCGGCTCCCCGCGAGAGCAAAACGTCGGTGAACCCACCCGTCGAGCTGCCGATATCGAGTGCCACCGCCCCGGTCACGTCGACTGCGAAATGCGTCAGTCCATGATCGAGCTTGATGCCGCCGCGCGACACCCAGGGATGGTCCTTGCCGCGCACTTCGAGGGGCGCATCCTCGGCGAGCATGTCCCCCGCTTTCGCTAGCTTCCTCTCGCCGCTGAACACTACGCCGGCCATGATCAGCGCCTGCGCTCGCGTCCGGCTCTCGGCTAGCCCGCGGCTGACCAGCAACTGGTCCGCACGGACCTTGGTCAATGGATTTCGTAGAGCCACAGGATGCGCGGCACGAAAACGGTGAGGATGATGAGGGCGGAGATGAGGATGGTGACGAACACGCCCCACGCGGCCGTATCCTTCGCGAACCGGAGCTGGTCCTTGCGCTCCATCGACACCGCGTCCGACAATCGCTCAATCGCGGTATTCAGCGCCTCCGCGGACCAGACCAATCCCAGCGAAAGGATGATCCAGCGCCACTCGCTGAGGCTCAGCTTCAGGGCAAACGATACGGCGATGACGGCAGCCGTGACGACCACATGCGGCAGGCTGCTGTGTTCCGTGGTGAGAAGATGCCGAAAGCCGCTCCAGGCGTTGCGGAGCCCCGACGAGGAGCGGACGGGCCTGCCGTTCAGGCGCGGACCTCTTCGACTCCGACGCTGTTGCGCCTGAGTGCCTTCAGCACGGTCTCGACAATGTGCGGCGCGTTCAATCCCGCCTCGTCATATTGCTTTTTCGGGTTGTCGTGCTCCTGGAAGCGGTCAGGGAGCCGCATGGTGCGGATCTTGAGGCCCGCGTCGACGAGGCCCTCGTCGCTTGCGAGCGTGAGCACGTGCGCGCCAAGGCCGCCAATCGCCGCTTCCTCAACCGTCACCGCCACTTCATGGGTGGTGAGCAGCTTGCGGATGAGCTCGCTGTCGAGGGGCTTGGCGAAGCGAAGGTCCGCGACGGTGGTCGAGAGGCCCTTGGCTTCCAGCTCCTCGGCGGCCTTCTCCGCCTCCTCCAGCCTCGTGCCGAGCGAGAGGATGGCGACGGTCTTGCCTTCGCGGACGATCCGGCCTTTGCCGATCTCCAGCGCCAGCGGCGCTTGCGGCAGCGGCACGCCACGGCCCTCGCCGCGCGGATAGCGCACCGCGATCGGGCCGCCGTCGTGAAGCGCCATGGTGTGCACCATGTGGCACAGCTCGGCCTCGTCGGCCGCCGCCATCACCACGAAGTTCGGAAGCGTGCAGAGATAGGCAAGGTCGAAGCTGCCAGCGTGGGTCGCCCCGTCGGCGCCGACCAGCCCGGCGCGGTCCATCGCGAAGCGCACCGGCAAATTCTGGATCGCCACGTCATGCACGACCTGGTCGTAGGCGCGCTGGAGGAATGTCGAATAGATGGTCGCAAACGGCTTGTAGCCCTGCGCGGCCAGGCCGGCCGAGAAGGTCACCGCATGCTGCTCGGCAATGCCGACGTCGAACGTCCGCTCGGGGAATTGCTCGGCCACCTTGTCGAGGCCGGTGCCCGACGGCATCGCGGCAGTGATCGCCACGACCTTGTCGTCACGCGCCATCTCCGCGGTCAGCGCCTTGGCGAACACGCTGGTGTAGCTCGGCGCGCCGGCCGTGGGCTTGGCCTGCACGCCTGATACGACGTCGAACTTGACGACCCCATGATATTTGTCGGCGCTGTTCTCGGCCGGCGCGTAGCCCTTGCCCTTTTGGGTGACGACATGGACCAGCATCGGGCCGATATCCGCGTCGCGGACGTTTTCGAGGACCTCCACCAGCGCGCGCACGTCATGCCCGTCGACCGGCCCGACATAATAGAAGCCGAGCTCGTCGAAGAGCGTTCCGCCGGTGAACATGCCCCGCGCATATTCCTCCATCTTGCGCGCCGCGACGTGCAGCGGCTCCGGCATCGCCCGTGCCAGCTTCTGCGCGAGCTTCCGCGGCGCCAGATATTTGCCCGAGCTGACCAGCCGCGCCAACGCATTGCGCAAGCTGCCGACCGGCGGTGCGATCGACATGTCGTTGTCGTTGAGGATCACGATCAGGCGGTTGCCGGCGGCCGCCGCATTGTTCATCGCTTCATACGCCATCCCCGCCGACAGCGCGCCGTCGCCGATCACCGCGATCGCCCGGCCCGGCGAATCCGACAGCTTGTTGGCGATCGCGAAGCCGAGCGCTGCGGAGATCGAGGTCGAGCTGTGCGCCGCACCGAACGGATCGTACTCGCTCTCCGCGCGACGGGTGAAGCCGCTCAAGCCCCCGCCCTGCCGAAGCGTGCGGATGCGGTCGCGCCGCCCGGTCAAGATCTTGTGCGGATAGGCCTGGTGGCCGACGTCCCAGACCAGCCGGTCGCTGGGCGTGTCGAACACATAATGGAGCGCGACCGTCAGCTCGACTACCCCCAGCCCGGCACCCAAATGCCCGCCCGTCACCGAGACGGCCGAGATGGTCTCATGGCGAAGCTCTTCGGCGAGCTGCGGCAACTGGTCCTTCGACAATGCGCGGAGGTCGGCCGGGACCCGCGCGGTATCGAGCAATGGTGTTTCTGGACGGTCACTCATCGGTCGGGGCCTTACGCGGCGCAGCCCGAGATGTCATCCGTTTGCCCGGCCTGGCAGGTCTGAAACGATCGATTTCAGGAATTGCTCAGATAATGCTCACGAAGCGCTGGAATCGTCGCAATCGCCGCAGGTTCCGCGCACCTCGATCACCGGTCGCGGCGCGCTGAAACCGGCGCCCTTGGCCGCATCGCGCACGCCCCTGGTCAGGCTGTCGTCGTCGATGTGCACCGCCTGCCCGCAACTGTCGCAGATCAGGAAGATGCAGTCGTGGAGGCAGGCGGGGTGCTGGTTGGCGACATAGGCGTTGGCGCTTTCGACGCGCCGGGCGAGGTTTGCGCTGACGAACAGGTCGAGGATCCGGTAAACGCTGTTCGCGGCCACCCGGCGCCCCTGCGCCTTCGAGACCTGCTCGGCGATGTCATAGGCGCTGGCCGGCTTGTCGAACGCAGCCAGGGCGTCGAACACCGCGGCGCGTATGTCGGTCCATTGCTCCCCCTGGCGGGTCAGCCGGTCGCGCGCCGCGTCTTTTAGGGCAGCGCCCTCGTGGAGCTGATGATCGTGCCGGGTCACGGGATATCGTTCGAGATAATGCTGGGCCGCCGCCGGGGCAAGCTGCGCCTATTCGCTCGCCATGGCGTTCAGCCGGTGGCCAAGCGCCAGGATCAACACTCCGGCCACGGTGTAGGCGGCCTCCGTGCCGTCATGTGGCAGCGTCAGCGCGCCCGTCATGACTCCAAGGCCGAGCCCGCCAACTGCGCTCGGCATCATGAAGCCATGTTCGAGAATTCCGCGGCCGAGCGCGAACGAGCCGATGGCCATCGCCAGCGTCAGCCCGACCTCGTGGATGATCGGCTGGCCGAGGAACCCGCCGGCCGACGCGACCAGCCCCAACAGCACCGCCGTCGCCACGCAATGGACGACGCACAGGCCCGAAAGGCCCATCGCGATTCGATCGAGACGGCCGAAAGGAATCGTCAGTTGCGCCATTGCGACGGGCCATATAGGCCATCGGTGCGCGAGTGACAATATAACATACGAGGGGTTTTGCGGCCTTGCTCAACCGCGCGGCGCACGCGAATAGCCCCCATCCCATGGACTCGACGCTTACCTCGACCGCGCCTGTTCGCACGACCACCAGCCGGCAGCCGCGCGGACTCTCCAACCTGCTGCTGTTCGTCGCCGCGCTGGTCTTCACGATGGTCGTCGTCGGCGGCATCACCCGCCTCACCGAAAGCGGCCTCTCGATAACCGAGTGGCAGCCGATCAGCGGCGCCATCCCGCCCCTGACGCACGCAGATTGGCAGCACGCGTTCGACCTCTACAGGCAAACTCCGCAATATCGCGAGGTCGCCGGGCCCGCCGGAATGACCCTGTCCGGGTTCAAGGTCATTTTCTTCTGGGAATGGGTGCACCGCCTCCTCGGCCGGATCGTCGGGCTCGTCTTCTTCGTCGGAGTCGGATGGTTCGCGATCAGGCGCGCCATTCCGAAGGGCTACGGCTGGCGCCTGGCGGCGCTGTTCGTGCTCGGCGGGCTGCAGGGTGCGGTTGGCTGGTTCATGGTGATGTCGGGGCTGGAGGGCCGGACCGAGGTCAGCCCCTATCGCCTCTCCGCGCACCTGCTGTTTGCGCTGTTCCTGTTCGCACTCCTGATCTGGACCGCGCTCGACCTGCGGCGCGACGGCGCGAGGCCTGCACGGCTGACCGGCTGGGGCGCCGTCACGCTCGGCATCCTGTCCGTCCAGCTGATGCTCGGCGCCTGGGTCGCGGGCTTCCGCGCCGGCTACGTTTCCAACAGCTGGCCCGACATGAACGGCCGTTTCGTGCCCGAAGGCATCGACTGGTCGAACGGTATCCTGTTCGCGGCCACCCACGACCCGTTCCTGCTCCACTTCCTCCACCGCTGGTGGGCGTGGGTCGTCGTCATCGTGCTGGTCGTCTTCGCCCGCAAGGTCCGCAGGATCGAGGGCGCTCGCCCCGCCTCGATCGCGATCCATTCCGCCTTCGGGACCCAGATCATCCTCGGCATCCTGACGGTGCTGTCGGGGATCGCGGTTTGGCTCGCGGTCCTCCACCAGGCGACCGGCGCGCTGCTGGTCGCAGCCACCGTCTGGGGCGCGCATGAGCTCGGAAAGCAGCGCGCATGAGCGTCATCTCCGTCTACGCCATCTTCGCCAGCGAGGAGGAAGCCCGGCGCATCGGCCGTCAGATGGTCGACGAACGGCTCGCGGCCTGCGTCAATATCCTCGGCTCGGTCCGTTCGATCTACCGCTGGCAGGGTTCGGTCGAGACCGCCGACGAAGTCGCGGCAATCTTCAAGACATCGGACCGCCAGGCCGATGCGCTGATCACGCGGATCGCGGCGCTCCACAGCTACGACGTGCCCTGCATCGCCACCTGGCCGATCGACAAGATCCTTGCGAGCTACGCCGACTGGGTCGAGGACAGCACCGGCTAGGCCGGCAGCCGGTCGAGATAGAGATAGGCCGGATCGAACTCGGCGACCCCTTCGAGCCCGCGGCGGTCGAGGATGGTCAAATGCCGGTTCTCGAGCTCGACCAGCCCCCGCCGGCGCAACTCCTGGATGGTCCGGTTGGCATGGACCACGGTGAGGCCGAGGCACTCGGACAATTCGCGCTGGGTCAACGGGAAGGCGTAGCCGTCGGGCCGCGCCAGCCCGACTGCATCGAGCCGCATGTAAAGCTCGCAGAACAGGTGCGCCATCCGCGACATAGCCGAACGCTGGCCGAGCGACAGTGCAAGCTCGCGGGTGATCGCCGCGTCGACGTTGGTCGAGAACCAGTAGATTCGCGCCAGCCGCGGGTAGCGCTCGGTGATCTCCTGCAATCGCTCATGCGTCACCACTGCGACCACGCATTCGCTGAGCGTCACGAGGTCGTGGTCGAGCCGCTTCAGCGTGAAGCCGTGGAGGTCGGCGAAATCGCCCGCGACATGGAGCTCGGTGACCTGCCGGTCGCCCCCGGCAAGGTCCTTGCTGCGGGCCATCCAGCCGTCGAGCAAGAGGAGGCTCGAATTGAGCGGCTGCCCGCCGCGGATGAGGATTTCGTCGGCCGCGACCCTCCGCGTTTCTGCCACCGAATCGCGGATCACCCGCTCTTCCTCGGAGCTGATCTCGATACGCCGTCTCAGCTTCTTCAAATGCACACTGATCATTACGCGAGTCTTCTGCAACGGCCCGCGGACTTTTGCGGTTAACCTAGGTTACACGTCGGCTATCCGCGGGAAAATCCTGTAATTTCAGTATCAAAGCCCCAAACCGAATTAATGCAAGTGAATCACGACACGGAAAGGTCATGATAGGCCCGGCTCGATGGAGGGGGGATCGAGTTTGCCTGCTTACCGGCTGTACCGGCTCGATGGCGTCGGAAAAATCGCCAGTGCCGACTGGATCGAGGCCGACGCCGACGAGGCGGCGCTGCGCGAGGCGCGCAGCCGAGTCGACGGCCACCGGTTCGAATTGTGGGACGGCAAGCGCCTCGTCGGCCCGCCCGCCGCCGACGGTGCTGCCAGGGACTAGCCGCGCTTGGCCTTGCCGAGCTTGAACGGAACCTCGTCCAGCTTGTGGCGAAGCTCCTCGATCGACGCTCCGGCCGCCTTGTCGCCGTCCGAATATTTGGATTCGAGCTCGATCTCGTCGGGGGTCTGCTCACGGAAATAGGTGATCGTCAGCCGCCGCCCGAAAATCTCGTCGCCGCGGATCTTGAGCTCGGCCTGATGCTCGGGCGGCAGGTTGTCGCGGACCGTCTCGAGATAGCGGATGAGGTCGTCGAGCGACGTATATTCGCTGATGTCGATGAAATCCTTGACGCGTCTGGGCACTTGGGCACGGCTCCGGCGATTGAGGACAGGCGCCGCGACTCCAGCCGCTCACGCTGATGCGGAGTAAAACGCCTGGCCCGCCCGGGCAACGTGGAATGCTTGCGAATTTTTCCGATGAACGCGGCGGCACGGGCCTGCCGCGCGGCCAGCCGATCAAAGAACGCCGCACTCACCCAGAGGGCAAGCGCGGCGCTCGCTAGAGGATTTCAAAAGGCGCTGGTCGCTAGATAACGCCGAGCAGCCACAGAATGAGGATGAGGATCAATAATCCGCCAAGTCCGATATACATAAATTCCTCCCGTTTCGTGTTGCTGGTGAAACGGAAACGATCCCCTTGCCGTTCCACTCGTTTCGCCCCCGTGATACATTTCCGCGGTATCATTTTACCCGTCAGAAAATGCCCGGAATTGCTTGACTTTTCGGCCCTCGCCCGCAATTAGCCCGTCCAACGCGGCTCCCAGAGATCATGCTCAGGAGCCGCTTTTCTCGTGAAAAGAGGTTTCAGGCCATGAAGGCGCTGATGAAGACGACCAAGTCGGCAAAGCCGGCCGAGGTCGAGAAGAAATGGCATCTGATCGACGCCGAGGGCCTAGTCGTTGGCCGCCTCGCGACGATCGTCGCCAATATCCTCCGCGGCAAGCACAAGCCGAGCTACACGCCGCACGTCGATTGCGGCGACCATGTCGTGATCGTCAACGCCGACAAGGTCCGCTTCACGGGCCGCAAGCTCGACCAGAAAATCTATTACAAGCACACCGGCTATGCCGGCGGGATCAAGGAGATCACCGCGGGCAAGGTGCTCGAGGGCCGCTTCCCCGAGCGCGTGCTTGAAAAGGCGGTCGAGCGGATGATCCCGCGCGGGCCGCTGGGCCGCGACCAGATGCGCGCCCTGCACCTCTACAACGGCACCGAGCATCCGCACGGCGGCCAGGATCCGCAAGTCCTCGACGTCGCGTCGATGAACCGCAAGAACAAGGTGGGCGCATAATGGCCGACAAGAAGTCCCTGTCCGATCTCGCCGAGCTAACCAAGGAGCCGGCAGAAACCCCGGCTGCCGAAGCAGAAGGCCAGGCTCCCGCCGGCGAAAGTCCCGCCGCGCCGCCGCCGACCCAGGAAGCCGCGCCGCTTCGCGAGCAGCAGCTCGACAAGCAGGGCCGCGCTTACGCGACCGGCCGCCGCAAGGACGCCATCGCGCGCGTCTGGCTGAAGCCTGGCTCGGGCAAGATCCAGATCAACGGCCGCGAGCAGGAAATCTATTTCGCCCGCCCGACGCTGCGCCTGGTGATCAACCAGCCGTTCGACGTCGCCGGCCGCCGCGAGCAATATGACGTCGTCGCCACCGTCGTCGGCGGCGGCCTTTCCGGCCAGGCCGGCGCGGTCAAGCACGGCATCGCCCAGGCGCTGACCCGCTACGAGCCCGCGCTCCGCGGCGTCGTCAAGCAGGCCGGCTTCCTCACCCGCGACAGCCGCGCCGTCGAGCGCAAGAAATACGGCCGCGCCAAGGCGCGTCGCAGCTTCCAGTTCTCGAAGCGCTAAGCCTCAGGCAATCGAACATCGAGGGCGGCTGGGACTTTCCCTGCCGCCCTTTTAGATCCTAGGCTGCGCGTCATGCGCCGCCTGATCCTCATCCTGTCAGCGTTGCTGCTGGCATCGCCCGCAATCGCCGACCCCATCCTCCTCCGCCCAGCCCGCGTGTTCGACGGCGTGAACCCGCAGCCCCACCAAGGCTGGTCGGTCCTCGTCGACGGCGACAAGATCGAGGCGGCCGGACCCAACGTCGCCGCGCCCGCCGGCGCCAAGGTGATCGAGCTTCCCGGTGCGACGCTCCTGCCCGGCATGATCGAGGGCCATTCGCATCTCTTCCTCCACCCGTACAACGAGACCCTGTGGGACGATCAGGTCCTCCACGAGCCGCTCGCGCTGCGGACCGCCCGCGCGGTGGTCAGCGCCGAGCGGACGCTCGACGCCGGCTTCACCACCGAACGCGACCTCGGCACGGAGGGCGCGGGCTTCGCCGACGTCGGCCTCAAGCAAGCCATCGACCAGGGCATCGTCCCCGGCCCGCGCCTGCTCGTAGCGACCAAGGCGATCGTCGCGCGCGGTGCCTACGGCCCCAAGGGCTATGAGCCCGGCGTTCCGATCCCGCAGGGCGCGCAGGAAGTCGCCGGGGCCGACGAGACGATCCGCGCGGTACGCGACCAGGTCGCCGGCGGCGCCACCATCATCAAATTCTACGCCGATTATCACTGGGGCAAGGGCGAGCCTTCGCGCCCCACTCTCTCCCAGGCTGAGCTGGACGCCGGCGTGGCCGCCGCCCATGACGCCGGCCGCCTCGTCGCCGTGCACGCCACCACCGCCGAGGGCATGATGCGCGCGGTCCGGGCCGGCGCGGACACGATCGAGCATGGCTACGGCGGCACCGAGGCGGTGTTCAAGGCGATGGCGGCGAAGGGCATCGCGCTCTGCCCGACGCTGGGCGCGTCCGAGGCGTACGCCCGCTATTTCCAGCACTGGAACGGCCAGGAGCCCGCGCCCGAGAGCGTTCAGGAAAACCGCCGCTCATTCCGGCTCGCCATGAAGGCCCACGTGCCGATCTGCATGGGCGGCGATGTCGGCGTCTTCACCCACGGCGAGAACTGGCTCGAGATGGAGGCGATGCAGCACGCCGGCATGCCCGCGGCGCAGGTCATGATCGCGGCGACGTCGGGCAATGCGCGCATCCTGCACCTCGCCGACCGCGGCGCGGTCCGCCCCGGCCTGCTGGCCGACCTGGTCGTCGTCGACGGCGACCCCACCCGCGATGTCTCTGCGGTGCGCAACGTCTTGCTGGTCATCAAGGGCGGCGCGATCGTCCGCCGCAACCAGCGCTGATCAGGCGATTAGCGCCTCGGCCTGGTCCAGCACCTTCGAAAAGCTGTCGACGATCAGCCGGTAGGGCTCAGCGGTCGCCATATCTAGCCCGCCCGTCTTCAGCAGGTTGTAACCATAGTCCGACCCGCCCGAGCGAAGCACGCTCAAGTAGCGGTCGCGGTCGGCGGGCGTCCCATGCATCACCTTCTGAGCGAAGAAGTTCGCCGCCGTGATCGAGGTCGCATACTGCCAGACGTAGAAGCCGAAATAGAAGTGCTGGATATATGCCCACTCGGCGGCATAGACCGGCTCGAGCTGCACTTTCGGCCCGTGGTAGCGCTTCAACAGGTCGAAATAGATCGCGCTCATCTTCTCGCCCGACAGGCCTTCGCCCTTGGTCGCGAGGTCGTTGATCGCCAGCTGGAACTCGGCGAACATCGACTGGCGGAAGAAGGTGCCGCGGTAATTCTCCATGATCTGGCCGAGGTAGAACAGCTTCTCCTCTTTCGCCTGCGCCCGCTCGACCATCATGTTGGCGAGCAGCAGCTCGTGCGCCGTCGACGCCACCTCCGCGGTGAAGGTCGGATAGTTCGACAGCTCGTAGGGCTGCGCCGCGTTCGCAAGCAGCGAATGCATCGCGTGGCCCCATTCGTGGGCGTAGGTCGTCAGCCCGTCATATTTGTCGCTGAGGTTGAGCAGCAGATAGGGGTGAACGTCGAACGCGCCCGGGTTCATGTAGGCGCCCGATGCCTTCCCCTGCCGCGGCAACGGATCCATCCACTTCTTCTGGGTGACGTCCGAAAATTCGCGGACGTAATCCGGCCCGAGCGGCTTCACCGCGTCGATCGTCAGCTGTCGCATCTCGGCGAGCGTGTAGCTCCGGTCGGACTTCACCAGCGGGGGATAGATGTCCCAATAGCCCATGTCGGGCAGGCCGAGCATCCGCCGGCGGAGCTCGAAATAGCGGTGCAGCACGGGCAGGCCTCGGTTGGTCTCGGCGATCAGCGAGCGGTAGACCGTCTCCGGCAGGTTGCCGCCGTCGAGCGACGCTTGCAGCGCGCTGCCGTAATGACGCGCCTTGGCGCGGAACAAGTCGCCCTTGACCTGCGCGGCGAGCGACGCGCCGAGCGAACTCTCGAACGCCTTGTAGCTCGCCCAGAACTTGTCGAAGACCATCTTGCGCTCGGCACGATTGGGCGCGGCGCGGGCAATCGTATAACCCTGGTCGTCAAGCCGGATGTCCTTGCCGTCGACCTTCACGGTCGGGCGCGGGATGTCCGACGAAGCCAACTGGTCGCGGATGTCGCTCGGTCCCGCGAGCGGGGTTCCGGCGGAAGCGAGCAGCGCTTCTTCGGTCGCCGACAGCGTGTGCGGTGCGAGCCGCAGCACGTCGCGCAGCGCGAAGGCGAACTTCTTGCGCAGCACCGGGTCGGCGGCAATGAACGCGTTCACTTTCTTCGCGCCGATCGCGACCACTTCGGGGTTGGTCCAGGCGGTCGCTTCGCCGAGCGCGGTGAACACGTCCTGCGCCTGCTGCTTGCGCTCCTGGTTGGGCGCGACGCGGCGGTCCTCGTCGGCCTTGAGCGAGGCGTACGTATAGAGCCGCGAGGCGCGCTTGTTGATGTCGGACTGCGCCTCGAACGCCGCGCGCATCGCCGCGGCGCTGCGTCCCAGCGTACCCTTCTGCGCCTTGAGGCCGGGGATCGCCTTCAGCAGCGCCTGCCGCTCGGCCTCCCACGCCGCGTCGTTCGGATAGAGGTCGGTGAGGTCCCATGCCGCCGACGACGAGGCCGCCTGCGCAATGGCGATCGTGGAAACACCCCCGGCCAGCGCTGCCGCGGCAGCCGCCGCCACCATCATTTCGCGACGCGATACTTCGATCATGTGAAAGGCCCCCCTGCCCGTGAAGGAGCCCTGCATTGCACGGTTGTTTCGTCGCTTCCAGCCGCCGCTCGACGAACGGCGGAAGGCGGCGGCTAAAGGTTCACCGTCTCCATGCCGCGGTCGTGGTAGCGCTGGCCGGCGGCGGCGCCGGGCGGAAGGATCTCGTCGAGCCGCCTCAGGTCCTGATCGTTGAGCTGCACCTCGAGCGCGGCGATATTCTCGTCGAGGTAGCGGACGTGCCTGGTGCCGGGGATCGGGACGATGTCCTCGCCCTGCGCAAGCACCCAGGCGAGCGCGAGCTGCGCGGTGGTGCAGCCCTTCTCCCTGGCCATCGCCTCGACCTCGCGGACGAGCGCGATGTTCTTCGCGAAATTCTCGCCCTGGAAGCGCGGGTGGAACTTGCGGAAATCGTCGTCGGCGAAATCGTCGGGGGACTTGATCTGGCCGGTCAGGAAGCCGCGGCCGAGCGGCGAATAAGCGACATAGCCGATCCCGAGCTCGCGCACCGTCGGCAGCACTTCGGCTTCCGCGTCGCGGCTCCACAGCGACAGCTCGGTCTGGACGGCGGTGATCGTCGTCACCGCGGCGGCCCGCCGGATCGTGCGCGGCGCGGCCTCGCTGAGGCCGAGGAAGCGGATCTTTCCCTCCTCCTTCAGCCGCGCCATCGCACCGACCGTATCCTCGATCGGCACATTGGGGTCGACGCGGTGCTGGTAATAAAGGTCGATCACTTCGACTCCGAGCCGCCTCAGGCTCGCTTCGCACGCCGAGCGGACATAGTCGGGGTCTCCCTTCACGCCGAGGAACTCGCCGGCGGGTCCGCGGACGTTGCCGAACTTGGTCGCGAGGAACACCCGGTCGCGGCGGTCGGCGATCGCCTTGCCGACCAGCTCCTCGTTCCTGCCCACACCGTACATGTCGGCGGTGTCGAGGAAGGTCACGCCGCGCTCGATCGCGTGGTGGATGGTCGCGATCGAGTCCCGGTCGCTGCCGGAGCCGTAGAATTCGCTCATCCCCATGCAGCCGAGGCCGATCGCCGAGACTTCGGGGCCGCTCTTTCCGAGCCGCCTTTTGCCAACCTGGAACATGCGCTTTTCTCCTTTTAATCCGAATGCACGAGCGGCGTTTCGTCCGACTTCGAACCGCGCCGCATCAACAGCAGCAGCGGAAGCACCGCGAAGCTGACGATCATCATCAGCTTGAAGTCGTCGAGATAGGCGATGAACAGGGCCTGCCGGGTCACCTCCATGTTGATGTAGGCCAGCGCCGCCGGTCCGGCGACCGGAAAGACGGTCTGCAGCACGGTCGGGTCCATCGTCGGGATCGTCTGCTCGGTGATGTTGTGCGCGAGGTCGGCGTGCGCGACCTGGGTCATCCGCACCAGCTGCGTGCTAACGATCGAAATGCCGATCGAGCCGCCGATGTTGCGCGACAGGTTCAGGAGGGCGGCGCCGGTCGTCCGCAGCCGCGTCGCCAGAGTCTCGAATGCCAGCGTCTGCAAGGGCACGAAGATGAGGCCGAGGCCTAAACCCTGGACCACGCCGCTCGTGATCACCGGGCTCGACGGCTGGTCGATCGCGAACCCGGTCATCATGTACAGCGACACCCCCATCAGGAGGACGCCCACGCCCACCAGCAGGCGCGCGTCGATCTTTCCGGTGAGCCGTCCGGCGACGAGCATCGATATCAGGGTCCCGATGCCGCGCGGCGCGGTCAGATAGCCCGACTGCAGCACCGAATAGCCGTACATGTTCTGCAACAGCGGCGGCAGCAACGCGAGGCCGGCGAGCAGCAGAACGCCGGTCACCGCCATGAACAGCAGGCTGGTCGCGAAATTGCGGTCGATGAACATGGCGCGTTCGAACAGCGGCTGCTTGGCGGTCGTCATGTGGACGACGAACATCCACGACGCGGCGATGGCGAGCCCGAGCTCGAACCGGATCTCCCAGCTCGACAGCCAATCGTTCTGCTCGCCGCGGTCAAGGAACAGCTGCAGCCCGGCCAGCGCGAGGGCCAGCAGGACGAAGCCGAACATGTCGAACTTGCGCTCATGCGTCTCGGTCTTGGGCATGAACCGCGCCATCAGCAGCCAGCAGACGATCCCGACCGGAAGGTTGACCAGGAACACCCAGCGCCAGTTGTAATTGTCGGTCAGCCAACCGCCGAGCACCGGTCCGAGGATCGGCCCGATCATCACGCCGCCGCCGAACAATGCCATGGCCTGGCCGTGCTTCTCGCGGGGGTTGATGTCGAACAATGTCGCCTGGGCGAGCGGGACGATGAACGCGCCGCCGACGCCCTGGAAAGCACGAAAGGCCACCATTTCGGTCAACGACGTCGCGGTCGCGCACAGGACTGAGGCGACCGTGAACATCAGCACCGAGATCAGCAGCAGCCGCTTACGTCCGACCCGGTCGGCGAGCCAGCCGCTGATCGGCAGCGCGATCGCCGAGGCGACGATGTAGCTCGTCAGCACCCAGTTGATCGTATCCTGGGTCGCGCTGAGGCTCGCCTGCATGTGCGGCAGCGCGACGTTGGCAATCGTCGTGTCGAGCACCTGCAACAGCACCGCCATCATCACCCCGACGGTGACGATCAACCGCTCGCCGGTCGGGAGCGGATGGGATGCAAGATGGGCCGGGGTGTTGTCGGCCATCGGCGTTCGGGCCTTACTTCCGGTCGTCGAAATAGACGGTGGCAACGGTCGACAGGCCGGCGATCATCGGCTGGGCCGGCGTCTCGTTGAAGACGATCCGCACCGGCACCCGCTGCGTGACCTTCACCCAATTCCCGTTGGCGTTCTGCGCCGGGAGCAACGAAAATTCACCGCCTGTTCCAGCACCGACGCTCTGCACGTGCGCAGCGAACTTCCGGCCGGGGTAGGCGTCGACCTCGATGCTCGCGCGCTGGCCGTGGACCATCCGCCCGACGTCCTTCTCCTTGAAGTTGGCTTCGACCCAGGCGGTCGTGCTGTGGACTAGAGACACCATGCCGACGCCGATCACGGCCATCTGGCCCACCTGCAACTTGTCGGCATTCTCGATCACGCCGTCCATCGTCGCCCGGACGTCGGTGCGCTGAAGGTCGAGCTGCGCCTTGTCGACCGCCGCCTGTGCCTGCGCGATTTGCGGCTGCTGGCCCTCCGACGCGACCGCGGCGCTGGCATTGGCTGCACGGGCCTGGGCGTCGGCGAGCTGAGTCTCGGCCGAGCGAACTTCGTTGAGTGCGTCCTCATAGTCGGCCTTGGTGGTGAAGCCCTGCTTCAGCAGCGCCTGCTGCCGCGACAAGGCGTTGCGCTTGATCGCGAGGTTCGCCTGCGCACCGGTAATGTCGCCGCCGGTGCCTGCCGCGGTGGTCCTCAACACCCGCGTCTGGAGGCGGGCCGCAGCGAGCTGCGCCTCAGCCTGTTCGAGCGCGACGCGGTACGGCTGCGGGTCGATTCGGAACAAGATGTCGCCGCGCTTCACGCGGGCACCGTTGCGCACGAACACCTCGACAACCTGGCCATTCACCTGCGGGCTGACCGACACAATGTCCTGCTTCACCTGCGCATCGTCCGTCGACACGCTGCCCCCGCTCGTCAGCCAATAATAACCGCCGCCAAGGATCAGCAGCGCGGGCACGATCAGCATCAGGAAGGTACGCATCGCGTCCTTCCTTTCAGGCACCTTGATCCGCCGCCGTTTCCTGGGCGCCTCAGCGGTTTCCCCGGGGGCCATCGGTTCCGTCTGCATTTTGTTCATTGGTTCGAGGCCCTGTTCATCGGCGCGGCGCGCGAGGCGTTTTCACGAACGCGGCCCAAGACTGCCCTAGTGATTTCGATATGTTCCGCGTCGATTCCGGCAAACGCCTCGGCGATCATCTCGTCGGCGACGTTATGCAGCTTCTCGATCAGCGGCTGTGCCTTCCTGGTGACGTGAAGCCGCCACGCCCGGCGGTCCGCGGGATCGGCCGCGCGCTCGACCAGGCCGGCCTCCTCGAGCCGGTCGACGATCCGCGACAGTGTGATGGGCTCGATGTCGAGCAGGTCGGCAAGCTCGATCTGCCTCAGCCCGGGTCTCCGCTCGAGCTTGAACAGCACCTTCCATTGGGCGCGCGTTACCCCGAGCCCGACCGCTCGCCGGTCAAAGGCCTTGCGCAGCGCATGGGCTGTCTCTCCAATCTCGAAGGGAAGCGTTTCCATCGGCAACGGGATATAGTAAGCGTGCTTATATTCAGCAACGCTAAAAGTGTGCGCCCGTTTCCGTCTTACGAAAATTTCATCTTGTGTCGTGGAGCGGTCGCCGCCGCGCTCGTGCGCTCCAGCCAGATGCCAGTCACTCGGACCGGCTGGCCGGTCGCCGCCGCGCCACCGCGCAGCGCGTTCAAAAGCGACATGCCCCCGGCATGTCGGCTGTCGCCCCTTCACTTCGTTCAGGGCGCTCCAAAATCGAAACATCCACCGGACGTTCCGATTTTGGAGCGGGTAACGGGAATCGAACCCGTGCGTTCAGCTTGGGAAGCTGACAGGCTACCATTACATCATACCCGCTCGGGCGAGACCGCGGTGATTTGGAATTTCACCCCAGCCGAGTCAACGGCCTAGATGCCGCCATCGACCGGGTCGTAACCCGCCTCGCGCAAGCGGCTCGCGAGCTGGTTTCCCGTGCGCCGCGCGAGCTCCCCGTCCTCGGAGCGGATCACGAAATTGGCGCCGTAGCGGCCGTCGCGGAAGAACGGATAGCTGCCGATCGCGACGCCGGGATTCGCGGCCTCGGTCTCTCGGAGCAAATCGGCGACGTCGCTTTCCGGTGCCCGCGCGCCGACGGTCACTGACACCACCGGCCGCCCACCCTCGAGCTTGCCGGTCAGCGCCTCGAGCATCGCGGCGGCGATGTAGGGCACGCCGGCGAGGATATGGACATTGCCCATCCTGACTCCGGGCGCGCCCGACGCCGCGTTGACAATCAACTCGGCGCCCTCAGGCACCCGCGCCATCCTCAACCGAGCCTCGGTCAGCCCACCAGGCCGGTCGCGATAATATTCTTCGAGGATCTTCCGCGCGTCCGGATGGACGATCACCGGGACCCTGAATGCCTCCGCCATCGCATCGACCGTGATGTCGTCGTGGGTCGGGCCGATCCCGCCGGTGGTGAACAGATAGTCGTGCGTCGCGCGCAGCGCGTTCACACTATCGGCGATCCGAGCAATCTCGTCCGGCACGATCCGCACCTCGGCCAGCCGGATGCCCTGCTCGTTCAGCCAGGTCGCGACCTGCGCGACATTCTTGTCCTGCGTCCGGCCCGACAATATCTCGTCGCCGATCACGAGCAGCGCGGCGGTCCAGGTCCGCTCGCCGCTCATCCGTCGAGAAGCGCCTTGAGCCTCGCCAGGCTTTCCGGCGGATAGACCTCCGCCGGATTGTAGAATTCATCGAACGCCCGAATGCCTTCCGGAAGCGGCGCCCAATCGGGCTTGTCGGCGACGTAGATCGCAACGTCCGGCGGCGCTGCCGAAGGATCGTCGAGCGACCCGACCCGCACCGCCGCCACCTTGCGGCCGAGGCGCGGATAGAAACTCCACACCGACGTGGCGCAACTCGCACAGCGGACCACCGTCTGGGTCCCGCCGCTGCCGGTCGCGAAATCCCCCTCGGCGAGCTCGCCGGAAAGCTGCTCCAGCCGATCGGACTCGATGAAGGCATTGACCGCCGACCCCGTCCCCGTCTGCCGCTGGCATAATCGGCAATGGCAGTTGTGGACGATGAACGGCTTGTCGTTGAGCCGATAGCGGACTCCGCCGCACGCGCAGCCTCCTTCGAGCGCATTGCTGGTCATGACCGGCCCCAATGCCTATCTAGACTGAATGACTCAATACATCACCGTCGCGCCCGACGACCGCGCCGAGGCCAAGAACGGCATCATCAAGCTATATGGGGCCGAGGGCTTCGCGGGAATGCGCAAGGCGGGCCGCCTAGCAGCGGAGATCCTCGACGCGCTGGCGATCCACGTCGTTCCAGGAGTCTCGACTCAGGAGCTCGACGATCTCGTCCACAGACTGACGCTGGACGGCGGCGGCATCCCGGCGACGCTCGGCTATCGCGGCTACACGAAGAGCAGCTGCATCTCGATCAACCACGTCGTCTGCCACGGCATCCCGAACGAGCAGCGCACACTCAAGGAAGGCGACATCGTCAACATCGACGTGACTCCCATCCTCGACGGCTGGCACGGCGATTCGAGCCGCATGTACCTGGTCGGCGACGTGCCGTTGAAGGCCCGCAAGCTCGTCGACGTCACCTACGAATGCCTGATGCTAGGCCTCGAGCAGGCGAAGCCTGGCAACCATCTCGGCGACATCGCCAATGCCATCCAGCGCCACGCCGAATCCAACCGCTACAGCGTCGTCCGCGATTTCTGCGGCCACGGCGTCGGCCGGGTTTTCCACGACAGCCCCGAGGTCGTCCACGCTGGCCGCCCGGGCACCGGCCCGGAGCTCAAACCGGGCATGATCTTCACCGTCGAGCCGATGATCAACAT
>JAICVC010000039.1 GCA_025935515.1 Sphingomonas sp. | reverse complement strand
ACTGCTCGCTCCAGATCGCGTTCCGAGACCAGGGCGACATCGTTCGCATAGTCCTTCAGGATCCGCGACGTGAGATCGCCCGGCTGCTTGACCGCAATGCCTTCGGCCAGCGTGTCGCCCCCCAACGGCATCTGGCATTCCTGGATCGCGCACTTCATCGAGGGATAAAGCTCGGCTTCAACGCCGATCAGCTCGATGTCCGGCTTGATCGAGCGCGACGCGATCGACACCCCCGACATCAGCCCGCCGCCGCCGATCGGCACCACGATCGTATCCAGCTCCGGCGCGTCCTCGAGCATCTCGAACGCGACGGTGCCGGCGCCGGCGATGATCTGAGGATCGTCGAACGGATGGACGAACACATAGCCCTTCTCGACGGCGAGCTCGCGCGCTCTGGCATAGGCGTCGTCGAACATCTCGCCGTGGAGCACGACCGTGGCGCCGTGCCCCGCCGTTTGCGTCACCTTCACCGTCGGCGTCGGCTCGGGCATCACGATGGTCGCGGGGATTCCGAGGCGCTTGGCGTGATAGGCCACGGCCTGCGCGTGATTGCCGGCCGACGCTGCGATCACGCCGCGCGCCCGCTCCTCGGGTGATAATTGCAGCAATTTGTTGAGCGCGCCGCGCTCCTTGTAGGCGGCGGTGAACTGGAGATTTTCGAACTTCAGCCAGACTTCGGCGCCGATGATCTCGGACAAGGTCTTGCTGACCAGCATCGGAGTCCGGACGACCGCGCCGTCGATGCGCTTAGCGGCGGCATGGATGTCATCGACGGTCGGCGGAAGGAGCATGCGCTGCTCGGCCTAGCGGTTCACAGAGGCTCGAACAATGCTAAGCGTCCTCGCCATGCGCACAGCTCTCCTCGGGTTCACGGCAGCGCTGTTTTCCTTCCCGGCGACGGCCGACACGCTCATCAGCAACTTCAACGGCATCCAAGTCGGCCCGGATGGGCAGCTGCAGCATTTCGGCAGCATGCTGATCGGCGACGACGGCCGGGTGAAGCAGGTGATTGCAAATCCCAATCCGCGGATGAGCCGCTTCGATCATATGATCAACGGCGAAGGGCGGACGCTGCTGCCGGGACTGATCGACGCCCATGGCCACGTCATTGAATCATCGGGCGGCGACATCGGGCTTGGAATGATGCTGCTCCAGCTCGATCTCAACGGCACAACCTCCGTCGCCGACCTGCAGCAACGGCTGCGCGCTTATGCGGCGGCAAACCCGGGCTCAGGCTGGATCCAGGGCCGGGGCTGGAACCAGGAGTTGTGGGTCGACAAACGCTTTCCAACCAGTGCGGACCTGGACTCCGTCATCACCGATCGACCCGTGTTGCTGACTCGCGTTGACGGTCACGCTGCCGTCGCCAATTCCGCGGCGCTCCAGCTTGCGGGGATCACCGCCGCCACGCGCGACCCGCAGGGCGGAAAGATCGAACGCGACGCTCAGGGACGCCCCACCGGCCTGTTCATCGACAATGCCATGGACCTCATCGTCCGAGCCATTCCGCGACCCTCCCCGGCTCAACTCGATCGCGCCTTTGCCGCCGCCCAGAACGTCCTGCTGAGCTATGGCATCACCGCCGTCGGGGCGATGAGCACGCCCCTGGACAGCTGGAATGCAATGAAGCGCGCCGGCGACGCGGGCCGCCTGAAATTGCGCTTGATGGTCTATGCCGACCAGTTCGGCCCGGTTCAGGCCGTGCCGAAGCCGACTCCATGGCTCTACGGCGACCGGCTGCGGATGGTCGGGGTGAAATTCTATGCCGATGGTGCGCTCGGGTCGCGCGGCGCCTGGCTCAAGCAGCCTTATGCGGACAAGCCGGACACGCGCGGGTTACAGTTTCATCCCGACGCGGAGCTTCTGTCGCTGGCCGACACGGCGGCGTCGCGCGGGTTCCAGGTCGCGATCCACGCCATCGGGGATGCCGCCAATGCGCAGGTCATCGGAGTCTATGAGCAGCTTTCGAAGAAATACGGCCGCGACCGGCGGTGGCGCATCGAGCATTTCCAGATCGCCGATCCCGCCGATATCCCGCGCCTCGCCCCGGCTGGGATTATCGCGTCGATGCAGCCGACGCATCAGACGAGCGATCGCTTGATGGCGGAGAAACGGCTCGGACCGAACCGGCTCGCCGGCGCCTATGCCTGGCAGACCGTGCTCAAGACCGGCGCGCGGCTCGCGTTCGGCACCGATTTCCCGGTGGAGTCCGCCAACCCATTCCCTGGACTATCGGCCGCGATCAGCCGACAGGACATCAACGGCCAGCCGCCGGGCGGCTGGATTCCGTTGGAGCGCCTGACTTTCGCGCAGGCGCTGGCCGCTTACACGCGGGGGGCGGCCTATGCGGGCTTTGCTGAGCAAAAAATTGGCTCGCTGGAACCGGGAAAATGGGCCGATTTCGTCCTGATTGACCGCGATCCGACGAAGGTTGACGCGCAATCCCTCGCGAAAACCCAAGTTCTGGAGACTTGGGTCGGCGGAAAGAAGGTCTGGACCCGCCCGGCTAGCGCTTCACGGCCTGAGCGCGGGCAATGAGCATCCCGGGCGTCAGCACCTGCGGCAGCTCCTCGGGCGGCTTCCCGGACACATACCACAAATAGAGCGGGACGCCCGCCCGGCCGCGGCTTTCGAGGAAGCGCGTGATCGCCGGATCGCCGTTGGTCCAGTCGCCCGCCAGCACATCCACACCGGCTTGCTTGAACGCGGCGCGCACCTCGTCGCGGTCGATCGCCGCCGCCTCGTTGACCTTGCACGTCAGGCACCAGTCGGCGGTGAAATAGACGAAGACAGGCTTGCCTCGCTGAATTGCGCCGGCAAGGCGCGCCTCGCTCCACGCATCCGCTCCCGCAACGCCGGCGGGGGTGGTGCCGCGTTGCGGCACGAGGGCAATCCCGATCGCGACGAGCGCTACGGCGACGATTGCCGTGCCCCACAGGCCGCTCTTGCCCCGGCGCTGCAGCAGCCCGGCTGCGAATCCTGCGAACAGGATGCCGATCGTGAGCGCGATTCCGACGAGAAGCGCGCGCTGGCCGCCCTGCCGCTCGAGCAGCCACAATGCGGCAACAGCGCTGGCGGCCATCGGGATTGCGAGGAAGCGCTTGAGGCGGTCCATCCAGCGGCCGGGTTTGGGCAGCTTGTTCCGCAGTGCGGGAACGAACGCGACGATCGCGAACGGCAGCGCGAGGCCCAAGCCGAGCGCGGCGAACACCGCGATGGATCCTGCAGCCGGAAGAAGCAGTGCGGTGCCCAGCGCGGCGCCGAGAAATGGTCCGGCGCAGGGCGTGGCAACGAACGCCGCCAGCGCGCCGGTGCCGAAGCTCCCGGCGGGTTGCGCGCGGCCGCCGAGGACCGGCAGCTCGAACAGGCCGAGGAGGTTGGCGGTGATCGCGACCGCAAGGAGCAGGAGGAGCATGATCGTCCGCGGGTCCTGCAGCTGAAACGCCCATCCCGCATCGGCACCGGCGGCCCGGATCGCCAGCAATAATGCGCCGAGCGCGCCGGTGCCGACGATCGCGCCGGCCGCATAAGCGAGTGCGTCGGATCGCGCTTCGCTTTGTCCCTCGCCGGCCCTCGAGATGTGCAGCGCCTTCAACGCGAGGATCGGGAACACGCACGGCATCAGGTTGAGAAGGATGCCGCCAGCGACGGCGCCCAGCACCGCCCACAACAGCGCGTTCCAGCCGAGCCCCCCGAGCGGCGTCCCGCCCTCGGGTACATTCCCGGGCGCGGCCTTGAACTCGAGCCCACGTCCATCGGCCAACGCAAGCACGCCCGCGAACTCCCGCGGCGGCTTCTTCATCGTGAGCTCGGCGACCACCCAATCGCCCGACCTGCGGAACGACTGCGGGGCTTCATAATCGACGACATTGTCCGTGATCGGGAAGAGGTATGGCTCTTTGACCTCGATGCTCGCCGGAAGCGGGATCGCGACGCGAAGCTCGTCGCCCGCGGTCCCGAAATGCGCCTCCGTCGCCAGCGGCTGCGCCAGCTCGGTCCGCCAGCGGTCGAACAGCGCGCGGTTGGGAGTCCCGATTCCGACGGGCAAATCCAGCGAAAGCTGGCCCCGCTCGGGGACGCAAATCTTGTCCGTGCAGGCGAGCCAGTGCACGTCGGCTCGAACCGGGATGGTACCCTTTGCATCCGCCGGCACCTTCAGTCGCACCAGCACCGCGTAATCGCGCTCGAACACGTAGTTCATGAGGCCGGCGACGGTCAGCCGGGTCGGCACCGGATAACGCAGCGGACCCGGCGAAAATCCCTTCGGCAGCTGCCACTTCACGTCCATCGGCAGTCCCGCGTCGCCGGGGTTCTGCCAATAGCCGTGCCAGCCCGGCTCCGGCCGCATGTGGATCGCGAGCTCGACCTCGCCGCCCGGGGGAGCCGGGCCCTCGGCGACGAGCTGCGGCTCGATACCGCGCGCGCCGAGCGGGCCGGTCCAAAGCATCAGCAACAGGAGGAGGAGCAGTCTCCGCATCAGCTCGCGGGCTAGTGGCTTACGGCCGTTAGGTCGAGGCTTGAACCGTTCGGTTCAATTGCTGCCACTGACCGGCGGTGATATTTTGGCGTCGGCCTCAGGGGGAAAGGGGATTCACATGCACGCGAGCCTCGTCCGCACGGCATTCATCGGACTGTTAGCCGCCATGCCGGCAGCGGTTTTCGCAATGAACAACGCGCCGAGCGGAAGCACGCCGAGCATGAACGCGCCTGACTTCGACGCCGCCGCCGAATATCGCAAGGGCATGGACGCGCTGAAGGCCAGCCAGTTCAGCGTTGCGAAAAGCTCGTTCGCGCGCGTGCTCGGCGTAGCGCCGAACGATGCCAACACCCATTTCCTCGCAGGCATGGCGGACGCCGGCCTCAACGATTTTAAGAATGCGGCCAAGCATTATGAAAAAGCCGTCCGTCAGGACCGCAAGCTGATCGTCGCCCAGCAGGAGTTGGGGGTCACCTACGTCAGGCTCGGCGACGTCGCCAAGGCACAGGCCACGCTGGCGAAGCTCAAGAGCATGGATGCCAGCTGTCACGCCACCTGCAAGGAAGCCGAGCAGCTGAGCAAGGCGATCTCGGCGGTCCAGGCAGCGATCGGTCAGCCGAGCGCCGCCGCTCTGACGACTAGTCCCCCATTGCTGTTTGCAAGCGCCCGGGCCGGTGACACCGCCTATCTGCAGGCGGTCAGCCTGATCAACGAGCATCGCTATGCGGACGCGATCGACGCGCTGCAGCGGGCGCGCGCGACGTTCGGCGCGCATCCCGACGTGCTGACCTATCTCGGCTTCGCCAACCGCAAGCTGCACCGCTACGATCTCGCCGAAAGCTATTACCGGCAGGCGCTTGCCGCAGCGCCCAACCACAAGGGCGCGACCGAATATTATGGCGAGATGATGATCGAGCGCGGCGACATGGCGGGTGCCAAGCGGATGCTCGCAAGGCTCGTTGCGCTATGCACCTTCGGGTGCGCCGAGGCCGAAGAATTGCGGCGATGGGTCGACGCCAAGGGCACGCCCGCTCCCTAGGCGCGGCGGCCGCGTTGCTGCTCATCGGCGCTGCAACGCCGGCCGATCTGCCGCTCCGCGACGCGCGCTGGCTGACGTCGCCCGACCTCGCGGCGGACCTCACGCATCAGCCAGCCGAATGTCGCTCGCCGTCGCATGACGCCGCGTTGCGGCGCTCGGAAGAGATCGGCCGGATCGCGTTCCGCGCGCCGTTGCTGCTCGGCGGGCAGGCGGCGCGGGCCGGCCTCAGCTGCGCAACCTGCCATCGCAACGGCCGCACCAATGCGCATTTTCATTTCCCAGGCCTCTCGGGCGATGCCGGGACGGCCGATGTCACCGCTTCGCTGATGAGCTCGCACCGCGGCGACGGGATCTTCAACCCCAAGCCGATCCCCGACCTCGCCGGCGATCCGGCGAAGCTGAAGATTTCGCGCGACCCGAAACGCCAAGACCTCGAGAAATTCATCCATGGCCTGATCACGCAGGAATTCGATGGACCCGAGCCGCCGCCGGCGGTGCTAGACGCCATTGCCGCTTACGTCCGGAGCATGTCGCCGGGTGCCTGCAAAGGTCCAGCGGACGTCCCGGTCGTCCTTGGCACCATGCTCGATGATGTCAGCGAAGCGGTACGGCTCGCCGAAGACAGCTTTGCGGCCGGTGACAAGCAAACGGGTCGACTGCTGGTCGGCGCGGCCCGCTCGATGCTGGGGATGATCGACGAGCGCTTCCAGGTTCCTGGCGAAGAAGGG
Organism: Sphingomonas sp.; assembly: GCA_025935515.1. Taxonomy (GTDB): domain Bacteria; phylum Pseudomonadota; class Alphaproteobacteria; order Sphingomonadales; family Sphingomonadaceae; genus Sphingomicrobium. The sequence goes on along the minus strand of JAICVC010000039.1, from coordinate 7,591 downwards.
AGCCGCCGGCTGCTTCGGGAGGCGGACTCCGACCTCAAGGCGATCGAGCTTGCAAACACGGTCTCCGCCAGAAGCTTCGATCCGTGGCGCAGCAAGTGGGCCGAGAGGGTAAGACAGTTTCGCTCGGCGGAAGCCAGGTCGCTGTTTTCGGAGAGCGTAGTCCGCCGCCGGCTCGGGGAGCGTTAGTCGAGGTTCGGCCGGAGCCAGCGTTCGGCCTGCTCGATCGGGACTTCGCGCCGTGCCGCATATTCCACGAGCTGGTCGCGGCCGATCCGGGCGACCCCGAAATACTGGCTGTCGCGATGGCCGAAGTAGAAGCCGGAAACCGCCGATGTCGGCAGCATCGCGAAATTCTCCGTCAGCGTCACCTCGCCGGGATTGCCGCCGAGCATCTTGAACAGGGCCGGCTTCAGGCTGTGGTCCGGGCATGCCGGATAGCCCGGGGCCGGGCGGATTCCGTGATACTTCTCTCGGATCAGCTGCGCGTTCGACAAATGCTCGTCGGCATAGCCCCACAAGCGGTTGCGGACGGTCGCGTGAAGGACCTCGGCGAAGCTTTCGGCCAAGCGGTCGGCAAGGGCCTTGAGGAGGATGTCGTCATAATCGTCGATCGTCTGCTTGAACCGCTCGAGATGCGGCTCGAGCCCGTGAATGCCGACCGCGAAGCCGCCGATCCAGTCCTCGCCGTCGGGATTGATGAAATCGGCGAGGCACATGTTGGCGCGGCCCTCGCGCTTCTTCACCTGCTGGCGAAGGAAAGGCAGGCGGGTCCAGTCGTTGCCGGCGAGCACGAGGACATCGTCACCTTCACGCTTGCAGCGCCACAGCCCGACCGTGGCCTTGGGAGTCACCCAGCGTTCGGCGATCAGCTGGTCGAGCATCGCCTGCGCATCGTTGAATAGGCTGCGCGCGCTTTCCCCGACCACCGCGTCTTCGAGAATCGCGGGATAGGTGCCGGCCAGCTCCCAGGCGCGGAAAAAGGGGGTCCAGTCGATCGACGCCTTGAGGTCGGCGAGCGGCCAATCGCCGAAATGGTGGAGCCCGGGATAGGCCGGCGGCGGGGCCTGGCCCGAGGGGTCATAAGGAAATGCATTCGCACGGGCGTCCTCGAGAGACGCCAACTCGCTCTGCCCGCTCCGCTCGCGCGACTTCCTCAGCTTGTCATAATCGTCGGCCGTGGTCGCGATCAGCGGTTCGCGCTGCGTGTCCGAGACCAGGCTGGAGGCGACGCCGACGGCGCGGCTGGCATCCAGCACGTGGATGACGGGCCCCTGGTACGCCGGGTCGATGCGCAGCGCGGTGTGCGCCTTGCTGGTGGTGGCGCCGCCGATCAGCAGCGGCAGCTTCATTTCGGAGCGCTGCATCTCGCCGGCCACGGTCACCATCTCGTCGAGCGACGGGGTGATCAGGCCGCTGAGGCCAATCATGTCCGCCCGGTTGTCGTTCGCGGCCTGCAGGATGTCCTGCCACGGCACCATCACGCCGAGGTCGATCACCTCGAAACCGTTGCACTGGAGGACAACGCCGACGATGTTCTTGCCGATGTCGTGAACGTCGCCCTTGACGGTCGCCATCACGATCCGGCCCTTGCCCGTCGTCACGCCGGTTTTCTCTTTCTCCTCCTCGATGAAGGGGATCAGGTGCGCCACCGCCCGCTTCATGACGCGAGCCGACTTGACCACCTGGGGGAGGAACATCTTGCCCGATCCGAACAAGTCGCCGACCACATTCATGCCGTCCATGAGTGGGCCCTCGATCACCTCGATCGGCCGCGCGAACAACTGGCGCGCTTCCTCGGTGTCGTCGACGATATGCGCGTCGATGCCCTTGACCAGCGCGTAGGACAGACGTTCACCGACCGGTAGCGAACGCCATTCGGCGAGCTTCTTCTCCTCGGCCTCGTCGGTACCCTTGTATTTCTCCGCGAGGGCGATCAGCCGCTCGGTCGAATCCTCGCGGCGATCGAGAATCACGTCCTCGCAGGCTTCGCGCAGCTCCGCATCGATCGCGTCATAGACATCGAGCTGGCCCGCATTGACGATGCCCATGTCCATGCCCGCGGGGATCGCGTGGTAGAGGAACACGCTGTGCATGGCGCGGCGCACGGGCTCGTTGCCGCGGAACGAGAAGCTGAGGTTCGAAAGGCCTCCCGAGATGTGCGTGCCGGGACAGCGACGGCGGATTTCCTTGGCCGCTTCGATGAAGTCGATCGCATAGCGGCGATGCTCGTCGATCCCGGTCGCCACCGCAAAAATATTGGGATCGAAGATGATGTCGCTCGGGTCGGTGCCGTCGGCGACGAGCAGCTTGTAGGCGCGCTCGCAAATCTCAACCTTGCGTGTCGACGTGTCCGCCTGGCCGACCTCGTCGAAGGCCATGACGACGACGGCGGCGCCGTAGGAGCGGCATTTCCCCGCCAGTTCCAGGAATGGCCCCTCGCCTTCCTTCATCGAGATTGAATTGACGATCGGCTTGCCCGATACGCACTTGAGACCGGCCTCGATGACGCTCCATTTCGATGAATCGATCATTACCGGAACGCGGGCGATGTCCGGCTCGGCGGCGATGCGCTTCAGGAACACGGTCATTGCCTGCTCGCTGTCGAGCAGGGCTTCGTCGACATTGACGTCGATGATCTGGGCGCCGTTCTCGACCTGGTCGCGCGCGACCTCGACCGCCGCGTCATAATCGCCCGCCAGGACCAGCTTCTTGAAACGCGCGGAACCGGTCACGTTGCAGCGCTCGCCGATATTCACAAAGCGCGCGCCGGCGCCGGCTTCATTCACGCGTGTCATCTCCATAGCAATAACTGGCCCTTCAGGCGGCGATCAGCATCGGCTCGAGCCCGGCGAGCAGGGTGCCGGGGCGAGGAGCCGGGACGGCGCGCGGCGTGCAATCGCGCACCGTCCCGGCAATGGCGGCGATGTGCGAGGGAGTCGTCCCGCAACAGCCGCCGACGATGTTCACAAGGCCATGTTCGGCCCAGTCGCGGACCTGCGCCGCGGTGTGCTCGGCCGCTTCGTCATATTCGCCAAGCTCATTGGGAAGGCCGGCATTGGGATAAGCCATCACGAAGGTATCGGCGATCGCCGCCAGCGCCGTCAGATGCGGACGCAGCTGGGCTGCGCCGAACGAGCAATTGAGCCCGATGGTCACTGGCCGCGCGTGACGGACCGACGCCCAGAAGGCTTCGACGGTATGGCCGGACAGGTTGCGGCCGCTGAGGTCGGTCAGGGTCATCGAGATCATCAGAGGCAGCTCGCGTCCGAGCGCCTGCTCCGCTTCCAGGGTCGCCATCACGGCGGCCTTGGCATTGAGCGTGTCGAAGATCGTCTCGATCAGGATGAAGTCGACGCCGCCCTCGACCAACGCGTCGATCTGCTCGCGATAGACCGCCTTCACCTGGTCGAAATCGACCTCGCGGAAGCCGGGATCGTTGACGTCGGGCGACAGCGAAAGGGTCTTGTTGGTCGGACCGAGTGCGCCGGCGACCCAGCGCGTCTTGCCGTCGCGATCGGCGACTTCCCGTGTAATCCGCGCAGCTTCGATGTTGATCTTACTGACCAATGCCTCGGCCCCATAGTCCGCCTGGCTGATCGCATTGGCGTTGAACGTATTCGTGGCGAGGATCTCGGCGCCGGCTTCGGCGAAGCTCTCGCAGATCGAACGCACGATGTCAGGCTTGGTGATGTTGAGCAGATCGTTGTTGCCGCGCTGGTCCTTCAGCAGGTCCAACCCGTCGCAATAATCGGCGCTCTGCAGCTTCTTGTTCTGGATCGAGGTGCCGTAGGCCCCGTCCTTGATCAGGATGCGCCTAACGGCTTCGGCGCGAAGGCTTTCGGATGCGGTCATTGCGATGATTCCCTTTGGGCCCTCACGCCGAGCAGGTGGCAGATCGCGTAGCTGAGCTCGGCACGGTTCAAGGTGTAGAAGTGGAAGTTGCGGACTCCGCCGGCGTAGAGCTGGCCGCACAGTTCGGCCGCGACGGTCGCCGCGATCAACTGCCGTGCCGCCGGCAAATCGTCGAGGCCTTCGAACAAATCGTCCAGCCACTTCGGAATGCTCGCGCCGCAAGTCTGGGCGAAGCGCCGTGTCGTCGCGACCTTGGATACTGGCAGGATGCCGGGCACGATCTCGGCCTCGATGCCCGCCGCGGCGGCTTCGTCGCGGAAACGGAAGAAGCAATCCGGCGAAAAGAAGAATTGCGTGATCGCGCGGTCAGCGCCCGAGTCCACCTTGCGTTTCAGATTGTCGAGATCGAACGCGCGCGACGAGGAATCGGGATGGATCTCGGGATAAGCAGCGACCGAAATATCGAACGGCGCGACCTTCTTGAGGCCGGCCACCAGCTCGCGGGCATCGCGATAGCCGTCTGGATGTGGTCGGTACTTGGATCCTGCTTCCGGAGGATCACCGCGGAGCGCGACGATGTTGCGCACGCCGAGCTCCCAATATTCGTGTGCGATTTCGTCAATCTCGCCCCGTCGCGCAGCAACGCAGGTCAGGTGGGCGGCCGGCGTCAGCGACGTTTCGTTGAGAATACGTTCGACGGTCGCGTGGGTGCGTTCGCGGGTCGATCCCCCGGCGCCGTAGGTCACGGAAACGAAGCGGGGCTGGAGCGGCTCGAGAGTCTTGATCGACTCCCACAGCGTCTGCTCCATCTTCTCGGTTTTGGGCGGGAAGAATTCGAAGCTGACCTGAATGTCGCCGCGCGCCTCGGCGAACAAAGGCAGGTGACGGCCAAGCGATTCGAAGGCGTTCATGCGGCCCTCCGCTGAGGCACGGCCGGCTTCACCCCGCGCCACAATGTGACGGTGAGCTCGCCGCCTTCGAGATGCTGGACCTGATCGATTTCAAGCCCCGCCGCCGCGAACCAGCCGCCCATCACCTCGTCTTCGAACCCGAGCCGGATGTGCGCGTCACGTTCGCGCAGTTCCTCGCGCTCGTGAGCGGCGAAATCGACGACCAGCAACGTACCTCCCGGGGTCAGGACGCGCGCCGCCTCTGCGATCGCCGCCGCCGGCGAATGCGCATAATGCAGGACCTGGTGAATAATGACGCTATCGGCGGTCTGGTCGGCGAGCGGCAGCGCGTACATGTCCCCCTGACGAAGGCTCGACTGGATTCCCGCGGCCTCCAGCTTGACCCGGGCGAGCCGCAGCATTTCAGACGAACGATCGATCCCGATCGCCTGCGCGGCGCGCGGTCCAAACAGCTCGATCATCCGGCCGGTGCCGGTGCCGACGTCGACCAGCCGGCCCAGCGAATGCTTGCCGAGGGCATTGTCGATCGCGCGCTCGACCTCGCTTTCCGCGACGTGGAGCGATCGGATCTGGTCCCAGACGTCGGCGTGACCTGCGAAATAACGGTTGGCCGCCTCGGCGCGCTCGGCGCGGATCGATTCGGTGCGGGCCGCATCGGACGCGAAGAGGGCCTGAGTGGCGCCGTCCGCCCACTCGTCGAGGAGCACGAACAAGGGCTCGACGCGATCGGCCTCGGGGAGCGTCAGGAACACCCAGCTCCCTTCCTTGCGCCGGTCGAGCACGCCGGCGTCGGCGAGGATCTTGAGGTGGCGCGACACGCGCGGCTGGCTTTGCCCGAGCACCTGCGCAAGCTCGCCGACGGATAGCTCCATCAACCTCAACAGCGCGACGATACGCAGCCGGGTCGGGTCGGCGAGCGCCTGAAATCGGTCGGCAAGAGGAAGCTGCAAGGTCACGAGATAAGGATATAAAGATATCTTTATATGGTCAATTCCGCGTTTCAAAATAATCCCTTGTGCATGAGTAGGGATTATCGCTATTCCAGCGCATCTGGCCTGAGCGACTCGCGCGTTGAGGTCCGGGTTGGTGCCCACCCCAGGGCATTTTGAGAGGGAGTGAAAATCTCATGAAGAAGGTTGCGATCGTGACCGTTGCGGTCCTCGCGCTCGGCGCTGCCGCGTGCACCAAGAATGCCGACACCACGGCCAACGAGACGGCGGTGGAGAACAGTGCGTCGACCGACGTCAACGTCGCCACGAACGACGTAACGGCCAATGCCGACGCCGCCCTCAATGCTGCCGACAACGCAGTCGAGAACGCGGGCGACGCCGTCGACAACGCGCAGGCCGCGGTCGAGAACAAGTAAGCGTTCACTTCCAAACGCGTTTCGAAAGGGCCGTCCTTCCGGGGGCGGCCCTTTTTTTGTGACTGGCGTCATTGCGAGGAGCGAAGCGACGCGGCAATCCAGGAACATGCAATGGATTGCTTCGCTACGCTCGCAATGACGAGGTACCAGCTGGTTATGTTTCTTGCGCTGGCCGCGTGCCGGGACGACCGGCCGCCGGCGCCCACCGCCGAGCAATCCGCCCAGCTCAACGAAGCCGAGGACATGCTGAACGCCATGGCTAGGAACGAAGAAGGGCCCGAGGCAAATGCCTCGAGCCCTTCCAATCAGCCGAAGTGAGCAGCGGGACTTAAAAGTCCATCCCGCCCATTCCGCCCATGCCGCCGGCGCCCATCGGCATTGCCGGCTTGTCCTCGGGCATTTCGCTGACCGCCGCTTCGGTGGTGATCAACAGACCCGCGACCGAAGCCGCGTCCTGAAGCGCGGTGCGAACGACCTTGGTGGGGTCGATGACGCCGGCCTTGACGAGGTTCTCGTAAACCTCGGTCTGGGCGTTGAAGCCGATCGCCTCGTCCTTGCCCTCGAGCAACTTGCCCGAGATCACCGCGCCGTCATGGCCCGCGTTCTGCGAGATCTGGCGAACCGGCGAGTAGAGCGCTTTGCGGACGATATCGATGCCGCGGGTCTGGTCGTCGTTCTGCCCCTTCAGGCCCTCGAGCGCCTTCGTCGCATAGAGCAGCGCGGTTCCGCCGCCGGGAACAATGCCTTCCTCGACCGCGGCGCGGGTGGCGTGAAGCGCGTCGTCGACGCGGTCCTTGCGCTCCTTAACCTCGACCTCGGACGCTCCACCGACCTTGATCACGGCAACACCGCCCGCGAGCTTGGCGCGCCGCTCCTTCAGCTTGTCACGCTCGTAATCGGACGTCGTGTTCTCGATCGGCTGGCGGATCGCCTCGGTACGCGCCTTGATCGTGTCATGCGTTCCGGCTCCATCGACGATGGTCGTATTGTCCTTGTCGATAGTGATCCGCTTGGCAGTGCCGAGCATCGCCGTCGTGACGTTCTCGAGCTTGATGCCGAGATCCTCGCTGATCATTTCGCCGCCGGTGAGGATCGCAATGTCCTCGAGCATCGCCTTGCGGCGATCGCCGAAGCCTGGCGCCTTGACGGCCGCGACCTTGAGGCCGCCGCGCAGCTTGTTGACGACCAGGGTCGCAAGCGCCTCGCCCTCGATGTCCTCGGCGATGATCAGCAGCGGGCGGCCCGACTGGACGACCGCTTCCAGGATCGGAAGCATCGCCTGAAGGTTCGACAGCTTCTTCTCGTGGATCAGAATGTAGGGATCGGTCAACTCGACCGACATCTTCTCCGGGTTGGTGATGAAGTAAGGCGAGAGATACCCGCGGTCGAACTGCATGCCCTCAACCACGTCGAGTTCGAACTCGAGGCCCTTGGCTTCCTCGACGGTGATCACGCCTTCCTT
>JAICVC010000057.1 GCA_025935515.1 Sphingomonas sp. | reverse complement strand
TCATGATTGCGCGGCGATTCCCGCGACATGTATTTAACGCCCCGAGGGCCGGGGAGGGTCATCAATGAGTAGACGCGTCAAGGAATTCGTCGATGTCGCCGACCATGTGTCGATCGACGATCTCATCCAGAAGCTGAGCGAAATCCGCGCCGGCCTGCCCGCTGATGCCGATGCTGAGCTTCGGCTGCGCGGCGACGAGGTGTTCGGCCACCGGCTGACGATCAGCTACTTTCGCGATCAGACGGCGGAAGAGGCCGAGATCGAGAAGCGCTATGCCGAAGCGTCGCGCGAGGCCAAGGAGCGCGAGCTCGCGCGGCTGCAGGCCGAGCTCGGAGTGGTCTGTTACGCGGCGCCGGGCAAGCGCGGGAAGCTTCGCATCGTCGCTTGAGCGGCTAGGCCGCGCGGAAGTTCAGTGCGAGCCCGTTCATGCAATAGCGCAGGCCCGTCGGTTTCGGGCCATCGTCGAACAGGTGCCCGAGATGCCCGCCGCAGCGCCGGCACAGCACTTCGGTGCGCTCCATCATCAGGCTACGGTCCGCGCGGTTGATGACTGCGCCCGGCAGCACCTTCCAGAAGCTCGGCCAGCCGGTGCCGCTCTCGAACTTGGTCGCCGAAGCGAATAGCGGCAGACGGCACCCCGCGCAGACGAAGGTGCCGCGGCGATGTTCCCTGAGCAGCGGGCTGGAAAACGGCCGCTCGGTCGACGCCTCGCGCAACACAGCATAGCGCTGCGCTCCGAGGAGCTTGCGCCACTCAGCGGGCGTGTGATTGACCGCGAAGCGGACATTCGGCGACGCCGCCCCCGACCGGCCGAACAGCACCAGGCTGCCGGCAACGGCCGCGCCGGCCGCGCCGAGAAACATGCGTCGGTCGATCATTTGCGCGGCCCTGCGCGCTTCAATCGTAACGGCCGCTGAACAAGTGGCGGAGCGGGAGGGATTCGAACCCTCGATACGGTTTTGCCGTATACTCACTTTCCAGGCGAGCGCCTTCGACCACTCGGCCACCGCTCCGGCCGCACCCGGACGGGTGCATGAATAAAGAAAAGAATCGCGCTGGAAAGCGGCTCCTCTAGGAGCCGGGCGCGGCCGGGGCAAGGTTGCGGCCTGTCCAGTCCAGCCCCTATGCGGTGGCCATGCGCAGCTTTGGACCGCCGCCCTCCGCCGCAGAGATCGAGGCGCTGGCGAGGCGCGCCCTGAAAGCGCTCCCCCAGCCCTTCAGCGACAGCATCGGCGGCATCGTCCTGCAGGTCGAGGAATTTGCCGACCAAGGCACTCTCGAGAGCCTCGGCATCGACGATCCGTTCGAGCTCAGCGGCGTTTACGAAGGCATCCCGCTGACCGAGCGCAGCGTCGAACAATCGGGCACGCTGCCCGAGCGCGTGCGGCTGTTTCGCCGCCCGATCCTCGACGAATGGGCGAGCGGCGGCGACACGCTCGAACATCTGGTCGCGCACATCCTGATCCATGAAATCGGCCATCATTTCGGCTTCAGCGATGCCGACATGCACGCGCTGGAAGACCGCGTCGCGTGAGCGCATTGCTGCGGTTCGAGGACGTGTCGCTGCGCCGCGGCGGGCGGCTGCTGTTCGAGGGCCTCGGCTTCGAGCTTGGGGCGGGCGAGCGGCTCCAGGTGGCCGGCCCGAACGGTAGCGGCAAGTCGAGCCTGATCCGCCTCGCCGCTGGTTTGCTGCGCGCCGACCGCGGCCGTGTCGACCGGTCGGCGCTGGCGCTCGCCGGCGACGGCGCCGCGCTCGATCGCGAGCTGCCGCTTGGACAGGCGCTCCAGTTCTGGAACCGCGCTCCTGAAGAAGCGATGGAATCGCTCGGGCTCGCGCACCTCGTCCTCGTGCCGGTGCGTCTCCTGTCTTCGGGCCAGCTCAAGCGAGCCACCCTCGCCCGCGTTGCAGCGTCGGGTGCGCCGCTGTGGCTGCTTGACGAGCCGCTGAACGCACTCGACGCGGACGGGGCCAGGAAGCTCGGCCGGCTGGCCGAGCGGCACCTCGAACGCGGCGGCGCGGTCCTTGCAGCGTCCCACCAGCGGCTCGGCGGCGAATGGCGGGTGCTGGAGCTCGGGCAATGATCGGCGCGCTGGTCCTGCGCGACGTGCGGCGCGGTTTCACCGGCGCGGCCTGGCTTCCGATCGCCTTCTTCCTGCTGGTCGCGACGCTGGTGCCGTTCGCCGTCGGCCCCGACGCGCGCCTGCTCGCCCGCATCGGGCCCGGCGCATTGTGGATCGCCGCGCTGACTGCGGCGCTGCTGCCGATCGAGCGGCTGATCGAGCCCGACCGCGCCGACGGGGTGTTCGACCAGCTCTTCCTTCACGGCGTCGCCGACGAGGCGGTCGCCGCCGCAAAAATCGCCGCGCATTGGCTGACGTTCGGACCGCTACTGCTCGTCGCCGCCTTCCCCGCGGCAGCGTTGCTGAACATTGACGGCCAGGCATTGGGAAGCACCCTCCTGTCGGTCGCCATCGGGACGCCGGGCCTTGCCGCGCTCGCAGTCGCGGTCGCGGCGCTGACCGCCGGCCTTCCGCGCGCGGGCTCGCTCGCCGGATTGCTACTGCTCCCGCTGGCGGTACCGCTGTTGATCTTCGGGGCCGCCGATGCGCTGCTGCTCGAAGCGGCAGTGTCGTTGCTGCTGACCGCCGGGGCCCCATTCGTCGCCGGTGCGGCGATCAGGGCTGCTAGGACGTAGACCAGCGCGCGAAAATCGCGGTCGGGAGCAACAGTCCCCTAGCCTCTTCGCGGACCGCCATTTCGCCCATCTCGACCGTCCCGCCGAGATCGCCGAGCGTCTGTTTCAGGAGCTCGCCAATCGCCAGCGCCGACATGCGCACCGCGTAAACCGTGAGCACGAGGAAGCAGCTGTCCGCATCGAGCAGCCGGCGGCAGTCGGCGAGCAGCGGGGCGAGATTTTCCTCGAGCCGCCAGACCTCTCCAGTGGGCCCGCGACCGAACTTGGGCGGATCGAGCAGGATCCCGTCATAACGCCGGCCGCGGCGCACCTCGCGGGCGGCGAACTTGCTCGCGTCGTCGACAATCCAGCGGATCGGCTTGTCGTCCAGGCCGGACAGGCTGGCATTGTCCTTGGCCTGCTCGACCGATTTCTTCGACGCGTCGACATGAACCAGGCGAGCGCCGGCCTCGCTCAGCAGGAGGCTGCCGACGCCGGTGTAGCCGAACAGGTTGAGGGCATCGCCATCGGCCGACCGCTCCCGCATCCAGTCCCATTGCGGCGCCATGTCGGGAAAGAAGCCAAGGTGTCGGAAGGGAGTGAGGGAGGCATGGAACTTGACGCCATCACGGGCCAGCTCCCACTGCCACGGCACCGCCCGGTGCCGGACCCAGCGCCCGCCGCCTTCTTCGTCGGACCCGGGGACGAAGGTGGCGTGCGGATTCCAGTCGTCGCGCGCCGGCGCCCACATCGCCTGCGGCTCCGGGCGAACGACGGTGATGTCGCCGTAGCGCTCGAGCTTGCGGCCGCCGCCACAATCGATCAGGCCCCAGTCGGCCCACGGCTCGGCAACGATCGTTGCGAGATCGCTCACGCCGCCAGCGCGAGCTTGGCACCGACCGAGGACAGAGCGCGCGGGCCGGCGAGCATTCTCGCTCCGACATCGCGCACCTCGTCGAGCGTGACTCGGTCGAGCCGCTCGACGATCTCGTGCGGCTCGGTCAGGCGGCCGTCGCGCAGCAGCCGCGTCGCCAGGTAACTGGCCTGTCCCCAGCAGCTTTCCAGGCTCATCATCATCCCGGCCTTCGCGAGCGCTCGGGCACGCTGGAGATCGCGCTCCTCGAGACCCAGCGCGGCCTCGGCGAGGATCCGCTCCATCTCCTGATGCACCCGGCCGGCATTGCCACGGTGCGCGGCAACATAAGCCCACAACATCCCGCAATCGGCGAAATTCTGGGCTCCCGCCGACACCGAATAGGCAAGCCCCTGCTCCTCGCGCAGTTGCTGGAACAGCCGCGACGAGGTTCCCCCGCCGACGACATCGGCGAACAATTGGGAGGCATAGGCGTCCGGCGCGCCCCATGCCGGCGCCGGCATTGCGACCGCGATATGCGCCTGCTCGCCTTTCCAGCGTTCGAAGGTCTGGCCGCCGACGAACTCCGCGCGCTGGGCAATCGAGATCTCGCCGTGCGGCATGTCGCCAAAAGCCTTCTCGGCGAGATCGACCAGTTGCTCGTGCTCGAGCTTGCCCGCGGCAACGAGCAGGAGACCGCGCGGCGCATATTGCGTGCGAAGCCAGGCATGCAGGTCGTCGGCCGTGATCGCCTCGATCGAGTCTTCGCTTCCAAGAACGGGCCGGCCGAGCGGCTGGCCTGCAAAGGCGGCTTCCTGAAGATTGTCGAAGACGATGTCGGATGCGGTGTCGCGGGCTTCGGCCAGTTCCTGAAGCACCACCTTCTTTTCGAGCTCCAGATGCTGCGGCTCGAAATGCGGGCGCTGGATGAGGTCCGCAAGCAAACGGACGCCAAGCGGAAGGTCGGGCGCCAACAGGCTTGCGTAGAAAGCCGTCAGCTCCCGGTCGGTCGAGGCATTGAGGTCGCCGCCGACGTCCTCAACCAGCTCGCTGATCTGACGGGCCGAGCGGCCGCCGGCGCCCTTGAACACCATGTGCTCGAACAAATGGGCGATGCCGTTGAGATCCGGCTGCTCGTACCGCGACCCGGTCGGGGCGTAGAGTCCGACCGCCACGGTTTCGACGCTGGCCATCGGCCGGCTTGCGACCCGGAAGCCGTTGGCGAGGGCGGTCAGCTGCATCATCGCGGTTTGGCCGGCTCGGTTGCCAGTCGTTTCCGCACCGCCAGCGCGTAGATGACGAGCGCGATTCCCGCGAAGGCGAACCATTGCAGCGCGTAGAACCGGTGGTTGTTGGGGATGCTCGACAGCGACGGCCGCCCGCTCGGTTCGAGCCCCGGCGGCGCGCTCGCCGCAACCAGGCGGAGACGCGTTGCGCGATCGGGGGCGATGATCCCGCTGACCGGGCCGCCAGTCCAGTTGACCTTGGCGTTGGGATTCTTCGACCAGCCTACCTCGACGCTCATCCCGGGGCCTTCGGCGCCGGTCGCGCAATCGACGATATGGACATAGCCGGGCTCGCCTTGCCGGTTCTCACCCGCGACCGCGCGTTGGCCGACGGCTCTCAGGCACACCCCCGTCGCATGCCGGAACAGCGGCAGCTGATCGTCGCGCAGCGGGGCCGTCGGGAACTCGACCGGCGGCAGCTTCTCCGCCTCAGCGTAGCGGGACAGAATGCCTTCTTTCCACTTGGCGCGCTGGAGTTGCCACACGCCGAGCGCGATCATCGCGGCGACCGCGGCGAGCACGATGATCGTCGGAATGACCGGCAGGCGGCGGAGCATTACGTGCCAGGCCGCGGGCTCACCCTGCGTGCGGCGCGCCCCAGCCGCCCCAAAGGTAGATCGACGTGAACAGGAACAGCCAGACGACGTCGACAAAGTGCCAGTACCAGGCCGCCGCTTCGAAGCCGAAATGCTGCTTGGGCGTGAAGTCGCCCTTGTACGCGCGGAGCAGGCAGACGGTCAGGAAGATGGTGCCGACGATGACGTGGAAACCGTGGAAACCGGTCGCCATGAAGAAGGTCGAGCCGTAGATGCTGCCTTTGAATGCGAACGGCGCGTGGGCGTATTCGTAGGCCTGGACGCTGGTGAACAGCAGGCCGAGCAGGATCGTCAGCAGCAGGCCGAGCTTGAGACCATCGCGGTCGCCGTGGATCAGCGAATGGTGCGCCCAGGTGACGGTCGTGCCGGAGCACAACAGGATCAGGGTGTTGAGCAGCGGGAAGCCCCACGGGTTCAGCACCTCGACGCCCTTGGGCGGCCAGACTCCGCCGACCGATTCGACCGCCGAGGGAAAGATCGCGCTGTCGAAGAAGGCCCAGAACCAGGCGAGGAAGAACATCACCTCGGAGGCGATGAACAGGATCATGCCGTAGCGCAGGTGAAGTTGCACGACCGGGGTGTGATGCCCCGAATGGGCCTCGGTGATGGTGTTCTTCCACCAGTTGATCATGGTGACCAGCACGCCCAGCAGGCCGAGCACGAACACGACCTTGCCGTACGGGTTGGAATGCCACCACATCACCAGCCCGCTGAACAGCACGCCGCCGGAGAGGGCGCCGATCAGCGGCCAGGGATCCGGCTCGACCAGATGGTAATCGTGGTTCTTGGTGGCGGCCATGCAGTGAACTTCCCTCTATTGGCTTTGTCTTGGCTCTAGCGGCCCGCGGTGCCGGTTTCCACCGGGTAAAATGTGTAGCTCAGGGTGATCTCGTCGATGGTCCGCGTGTCCGGATCCTGCTTGATCTTGGGATCGACGAAAAAGATCACCGGCATGTCGACCGTCTGGCCCGCTTTCAGGGTCTGCTCGGTGAAGCAGAAGCATTCGATCTTCTTGAAATATTTGCCGACCCGGTCCGGCGAGACGTTGAACACCGCCTGCCCGGTCCAGTCGCGAGCGCTGAGATTCTGCGCCTTGTAAAAGATCTTGGTCTGCGCGCCGGGCTGGATGCGCACCGTCCGCTGCTCGGGCTCGAAGCGCCACGGCAGCCCCGGGTGGGTATTGGCGTCGAAGCGGACGCCGATCTCCCCGGCAACCGCTCCTGGCGCCTTGTCCGCCCGCAGCGTCGTCCCCGCGAAGCCGGTCGCCTCGCAGAAGATGCGGTACAGCGGGACCGAGGCGAACGCGAGTGCGAGCATGCCGGCGACGACCGCGGCCATGATCAGCGCGGTGCGCTTGTTGTTGGGTGCGACGCTGGCACTCACCAGTTCATTCCTGTCTTGGCGATGGTGATGAAGAATAAAAGCACGACGAACGCGCCGAGCAGCAGCGCCATGACCCGGGCGCGTGCGCGCTGGCGCTTGCGGATGACCTCATCCTCCGCCTTCACCATGGCAGGAACCGGTCGGCGACGAGCACTGCGAACAGCGCGAACAGATAGAAGACCGAATATGCGAACAGATGTTTTTCGGCATCCATCCCTTCGGGCTCGGTCGCGCGGTTGCCGGCGACGCGTGCCGCAAGGACCAGGAAGACGAAGCTCAGGACCGCCGCGCTGGCGCCGTAAACCTCGCCCGACAGCCCGAGCAGCCACGGCGCAACCGCGGCTGCGGCCATCGGCAGGCTATAGAGGAAAATCTGCCGCCGAGTGCTTTCGAAGCCCGCGACCACCGGCAGCATCGGGATTCCCGCGGCCGCGTAATCGGACCGGACGAACAGCGACAGCGCCCAGAAATGCGGCGGAGTCCACAGGAAGATGATCGCGAACAGCAGCAGTGGCAGCGCCGACACGTCGCCGGTCGCCGCGACCCAGCCGATCAGCGGCGGGAAGGCGCCGGCGGCACCGCCGATGACGATGTTCTGCGCGGTGCGAGGCTTCAGCCAGACGGTGTAAACCAGCACGTAGAACAGGATCGAGGCGAGCAGCATCAGCGCCGCGAGCCAGTTGGTCGCAAGCCCCATCAACAGCACCGAGAAGGTGCCGAGACCGACGCCGAAGTGAAGCGCGGACTGGCGGTCCATCCGGCCGGCCGGCAGCGGGCGCCGCGCGGTGCGGCGCATCTTCGCGTCGAGATCGGCCTCGTACCATTGGTTGAGCGCGCCGCACGCGCCGGCGGCGAGCGCGATGCACAGGATCGCGGTAAAGCTCAGCACCAGCGGCAGCTCGACCGGCGCGACCAGCAAGCCGCAGAGGCCGGTGAATACGACCAGGCTCATCACGCGCGGCTTGGTGAGCGCGACGAAATCGCGCCAGTCGGCCGGCAGCGCGGCTGGACTCGACAGCTCCAGGGTGGGCATGGCCGGGCCTATAAGGGGTCGGCCCAGAGAGGAAAAGCCCGTGTGGCAAGGTTCATGCTGGCTTTGCTATGCGGCCGGCCATGAAGCACCGATTCTTGGCCGCCGCGCTGCTGGCCGCTCTTGCCGCCCCAGTCCTCGCTCAGTCCGCGGGGCCCATGATCCAAGCGCCGGTGCCGAAAGAAGACCTCGTCCCGGTCGCGATCGACACCAGCCTCGGCCGGATCGTCGTCGCGCTCGACCGCGGCCGAGCCCCGGTCACGACCGCCAATTTCCTCCATTACGTCGACACCCACCGTTTCGACGGCCAGAATTTCTACCGGGCGATGCATGTCGGCGACGGCGGACTGATCCAGGGCGGCATCACCACCGATGCGCGCAAGCTGTTCGCTGCGATCGCGCACGAGCCGACCACCCAGACCGGCGTTCACAATGTCGCGGGCGCGATCTCCATGGCCAACGCCGGGCCCGGCACCGCCAAGGCCGATTTCTTCATCCTGCTTTCCGACATGCCGGGCCTCGACGCCAACGGCCCGGGCGGCGACGCCAACGGCTTCGCCGCCTTCGGTCACGTCATCGAAGGAATGGACGTGGTGAAGAAGATCTGGAGCTCACCGACATCGCCGACCAAAGGCGAAGGCGCGATGAAGGGCCAGATGCTCGAACCCCAAATCAGGATCCTGAAAGCGGCGCGGCTAGATCCTGGCAAATGACTCGGGGCGCCGGCGAATCGTGAGACCGATTGCGCCGAACCCGATCAGCATCATCGCCCATGTCCCGAGCTCCGGAACCGCGATCAGGAAGCCGCGGATTTCGCCGCCCGGAAACACGTTGGTGTGGATGTTCAGGTACGACCGGCCGGAATTCATCGCCGCGAACAACGCCGCCTCTGCGCTTGCTAAATTCCCGCCGTTTGCGGTGACAAAGGCCGGGTTGAAGCTGCTCGACTGCGTTAAATCGAGCGTCTGCGTGAAGCTGCCCGACGTCACGCCCAGCGGGAAAGCGGAGAAGGTCGGCAATTGCGTCGCAACGCCGGCGGTGCCGGTCAACGGCGCGGCAGTGGCGGCATGGATGTGCGATGCGGTGGTCGTCCCGGTCAGTCCCGCGAACGTCGCTGAAACCGTCAGAAGATGGGTGACGGGATCATATTGGACCGTTCCCGTCCCAGTACCGAGCGACGAAGTCCCTTCCGTCGGCCCGTTCAACGTCACGTCATAGAGCTGCACCGCGGCCTGGGCCGCGCTTGCAAGAAGGATTGCCGTGGCAGCGGCAGCTGAACGAAAAACGAGGCGAATAGCGCGAGTGTCCACGGCTCATCTCCCTGGCAGGACCGACAGCGTTAACGCGGCCTCATCGCGGTTAACTTGGCGTCAAATGCTCCAGGCGGCAGTTCGTTCCATTGCAGGAACGAGGTCGTAGCAGCAGTTGATCTGCGCTTGGTCAGGCCGTCGGCGCCGCTTCCCTCATACCGAGCCGTTGCTTCGCTTCGGATAGCATCTTCTGAAAGCGCGGGTCGTCCCGGATGAAATCGAAGTCGGAATCGGTTTCCGCAATCCTGACCTGGTACTCCCCGCAACGGGGCAGCGTCGACTGCAGCATCTTGAGCGCGCCTTCGCCGTCGTGCAGGTGGCCAGCGAGCACGCACGCAAAATTGTAGCGCATATTGAGGTTGTCGGGGTCGATCAGCAGGGCGCGGTCGATCCATTCGCGGGTCCGCTCTTCTTCCCCTAGCAACGCATAGCCGCCGGCAAGAATTCCGAGCGCCGCCCCGTTCGAAGGGTCCTGCTGGACTGCCCGTTGGCCTTCCGACACCATCATCTTGGCCGCTTCGCGAAGCTTCGCACGCTCGCCCAACGCCTGGTAGCAGCTCGACAGCATCGCCCACGCATGGAAGTCGCTGTCCATCAGCTGGACCGCCTTTTCGTAATGGCGCGTCGCGCTCGGCACGTCGCGTTGCATCAGGAAATAGCGCCCAGCCTCCTTGTTCACCTCCCACGATTCCGGACCCAGCCTGATGGCCGCTTCCATCTCGGCTGCGGCTGCGTCGGCACGGCCACTCTGCTGCAGTCGCTTGACCATCGGCAAATGCGCTTCGGCAATGGTCGGATCGATCGCCAGCGCGGAATGCGCCGCAGCGAAACCGTCGTCGACCTCGGTCCGATCGAACTGGTAGCGAAGGCTAGACTGGGCCATGGCGAGCAGCGCCCACGCCTGCGCATAATAAGGGTCCATCTCGACCGCACGGCCGCAGATGCGCATCACCCGCTCTTCGCGGCGCATGTCCCCATGATTGCCGGTGATCCAATATTGCCGCGCCAGGAGGTACAGGTTGTAGGCCTCGGGATCGTTGGTGCCGCGCTGCTGGATCGCCTTCTTTTCCTCGGGAAGCAGCTTGAGCTTCAGCGCGCGGACGATCTCTTTGGTGATCTCGTCCTGGATGGCGAAGATGTCGGTGAGGTCGCGGTCGAAGCGGTCGGCCCAGACATGCCCGCCGCCGCGCCCGTCGATGAGCTGCGCGGTGATGCGAACGCGGTCGCCGACCTTGCGGACGCTGCCTTCGAGGACATGGCTGACGCCCACCTTCCGCGCGACCTCGCACACGTTGACCGACTGGCCCTTGAAGGTGAAGGCGGTGTTGCGCGCGATCACCTCGAGCGCGGAGACCTTCGACAAGTCGGTGGTGATGTCCTCGCTGATCCCGTCGCTGAAATATTCCTGCTCGGGATCGCCGCTCATGTTCTGGAATGGCAGCACGCAGATCGATACCTCGCGCGAGGACTCGCGCGCGGTCTCCGCGGCCGCGGGGGCTCCGGCCAGTTCGGTCACGCTGGCGACGAGCTTGCGCCACCCCGCGGCGTCCCGCCGACCGTCCCAGCCCTTGAGGTCGGCGCACTGGATCTGGTTGAACGGCAATGGCGGGATGGTCCCGTCAAGCGTTGCCTGGACCAATGTCAGCTTGGCACGCGCGCTGTCGGCTTCGGCCCGGACCCAATGCGATTTGGCGGCCTCCGCCGACCACAGCACCACGACCGCCCCGGCGCCGTTGATCCGCTCCTCGATCACTTCGGCGTAAGCGCGATGCGCCGGCAGCTCGTCGTCCCGCCACACCTCGAACCCGCCCTCGCGAAGCCCGTCGGCGATCAGGCATGCGACCGGATCGTCGGGCCGCGCATAGGAGATGAAGACGTGCGCCATGTGCCCCGCGCGCTGAGATGCGCTACTCGGCCGTGGTCGGGTCGATCGTCGTCCGGACCTGGTTGATCTTGTTCGCCGGGAATCCGCCCCGCTGCGCGTGCTCGCGGATCATCTCCTCGCTGGGCGCGCGATAGATGCAGTAGATCTTGTTGTCGGTGACGTAGCTGTGGACCCACTGGATCTGCGGGCCGAGATCACGGAGCACCGAGCATGAGGTTTGCGATGCGAGCTTGAGGTCATCGGCGCCAAGCGAGCCCGCGCCGGGCATTTCCCTCTCAATCACGAACTGGGGCATATTACCTCCGCGCCGTTCAATTCCCGGGGATGGTGCCCTCCATAACACGGCTAGCGATACGGCCATAAAGAAAAGACCCCAGTCTCCCGGGGCCTTTCCTCCTGTCAGCGACGCTCGCTCTAATCGATCTTCGGAAGCGTCGAATATTGGTGGAACGGCGGCGGGCTCGACAGCGTCCACTCGAGCGTCGTCGCGCCTTCGCCCCAGGGATTGGCGGGCGCCTTCTTGCCCGCGGCGAACGACCAGATGAGGTTGACGAAGAACACCGCGACGCCGGCAGCGGTGATCATATACCCGACCGTCGAGAGCCAGTTCCAATAGGCATAAGCGGGCGTGTAGTCGG
>JAICVC010000013.1 GCA_025935515.1 Sphingomonas sp. | reverse complement strand
TTCGTCGCTAGCGCTCCTCGCAATGACGAAGACTCACCTTACCGCCGGCGTGCCGATCGAGCCGGCCGGCGAGGTCGAGCTCAAGCAGCGCCATCTGGACAGTGCCTGACGGCGCCCCGGACAAGCGAATGATCTCATCGACCGGCACCGGCGACGGGCCGAGCAGTTCTTCCACCAGGCCGAGCGCGTCGTCGCCGTTCATTGCTTCCGCAGGCGCATCGTATGAGGTCGGCGCCGAACGAACGTGAGCGGCGAACGGCTGGACCCCCTCCACGACATCCGCCGCATTTTGGATCAGAGTCGCGCCGTCGCGGATCAGCTGGTTGCAGCCCTGCGCTCGGGGATCGAGGGGCGAGCCCGGCACCGACATGACCTCCCTGCCCGCCTCCGCCGCCAGCCGCGCGGTGATCAGCGAGCCGGATCGTGGGGCGGCCTCGACCACGATCGTGCCGCTGCTCATCCCGGCGATGATCCGGTTGCGGTACGGGAAGTGACGCGCGCGGGGCTCGGTGCCCGGCGGCATTTCAGCGAGAACCAGGCCGCGCTCGTACAGCGATTTCTGCCGTTCCTCGTTCTCGGGCGGATAGAAGATGTCGATTCCGCCGGCGATCACGCCGATCGTGCCCGTGGCCAGCGCGCCGTCATGCGCCGCGCTGTCGATTCCGCGCGCGAGGCCGGAAACGACGACCAAGTCCTGCTGTCCAAGGTCGTGGGCGAGGCCTCGGGCGAAGCGGCACGCCGCTGCGGACGCATTGCGCGCGCCGACGATTGCAACAGCCTGGCGGTCGAGCAGGTTGAGGTTGCCCTTGGCCATCAGCACCGGAGGCGCGTCTTCGAGCTCGCCCAGCAACCGCGGATACAGCCCTTGCCCCAGCGCCAGCCACTTCGCGCCGAGCTTTTCAACCGTGGCGATCTCGCGCTCGGCCTCTGCGCGAGTCCTGAGCGCCGGCGCCTTGCCGCCGCCTCGCCGTGCGAGATCGGGCACAGCCTGGAGCGCCGCAGCCGCCGTCCCGAAGCGCTGGATCAACTGGCGGAAAGTGACGGGCCCGATGCCGGGCGAGCGCAGCAGCCGCAGGCGGTCGACGATATCTTCGATCAAGCTTTCACTCTCCCAATACGTGGCTCGGTTCCCCTCCTTAAGCGAAGGATGTTCTCGCGATGCTTCCACAGCACCAGCACCGCGAAACCGAGCAGCATTGGAAGGTAGGTCGAATGAAGGACGAAGGCGGCGATGGGCGCACTGACGGCAGCGCTCATTCCTGCGACCGACGAGATTCGGAGCGTCAGCAGCAGGAGTATCCAGATAATAGCATAGACCGCCGCGGCAATCGGCAGCAGCGGGATGAGGATGCCCAAAAGGGTGGCGGCACCCTTGCCGCCACGGAACTTGAGCCAGACCGGATAAAGGTGACCAATCAGCGCGCCGGCCGCCGCGAAAGCAGCGCTGTCATGGCCAAACAGCCGCCCGGCCAGCAGGATCGCGACCGTCGCCTTGATGCAATCGAGGATGAGCGTCAGGACCGCCAACAGCCTGCTTCCGGTCCTCAGGACGTTGGTCGCGCCGATATTGCCCGAGCCGATGTTGCGAATGTCGCCCTTGCCGGCGAGGCGCGTCAGGACCAGTCCGAACGGGATCGACCCGAGCAGATAGCCGAGCGCCAAAGCGAAGAGCATCTCGCGGGTCATCGCGGAGGTGGTAGCAAATCGCGATGCTCACGCAATCTGTCGTAATTGCGAGCGGAGCGAAGCCATCCAGCGGTGCAAACTGGATTGCTTCGTCGCTTCGCTCCTCGCAATGACGTCGCGTGAACGCAAACGCTCCAATCCTGTTCTTCGATTCCGGCGTCGGCGGGCTGTCGGTGCTGGGCCCGACGCTCAAGCTGCTGCCCAACGCACCGATCGTCTATGCCGCGGACAGTGCGGGCTTCCCTTACGGCAAGCGCAGCGAGGCGGAGATCGCCAGCCGCGTGCCCGCGCTGCTCGGACGCCTCGTCGAGCGATTCCATCCGCGGCTCGCGGTGATCGCCTGCAATACGGCGAGCACGATCGCGCTCGAGCATGTCCGCTCGGCGCTCGACCTGTCGGTCGTCGGCACCGTTCCAGCGATCAAGCCCGCCGCGGAGATGTCGAAGACCCGAGTGATCGGAGTCCTCGGCACCGAGGCAACTGTACGGCAGCCCTATGTCGACGACCTCGGCGCGAAATTCGCCGTCGACTGCACGATCATTCGCCACGGCTCGCCGGAGCTCGTCGAATTGGCCGAAGCGAAGCTCGGCGGGGACACGGTCGACCCGGCAGCAGTGAAAGCGGCCGCTCAGCCGATGTTCGATGCCGCCGAGGGCGAGCGCATCGACACGGTCGTCCTCGCCTGCACGCACTTCCCCCTGCTCGGCGAAGAGTTGCAGGCGGCGTTCCCGCAGGTCCGTTACGTCCACGGCGGCGAAGGCATCGCAAGGCGTATCGCCTACCTCACCCGTGACCAGGTGTGGCCATCGGCGCCGTCGCCAGGATTGATGCTGTTCACCTCCTCTGCCCGTCCACCTTCGTTGGCGGCCCTCGCCCCGTTCGGGATCCGGGAGATTAAAAGCTTGTAATGCCGCCTAGTTGCGAGTCGTTCGCAATGGCAAATCCAGAGAGCCCCCGTTAAAGGCGCCCGAAGAGCCCACCTTGGATTACGACCGCATCTTCAAAGCCGCTATCGAGCGCCTTCACGACGAGGGCCGGTACCGGGTGTTCATCGATATCCTGCGCCACAAGGGCCAATTCCCGAACGCGCAATGCTTCGGCGGGAACGGCCCCAAGCCAATCACCGTCTGGTGTTCGAACGACTATCTCTGCATGGGTCAGCACGACACGGTCGTCGCGGCGATGGAAGAAGCGCTTCATGGCGTCGGCGCAGGCTCGGGCGGCACGCGCAACATCAGCGGTAATACGCATTATCACACGGAGCTCGAAACCGAGCTGGCCGGCCTCCATGGCAAGAATGCCGCGCTGCTGTTCACCAGCGGCTATGTCTCTAACGAAGCGGCGCTGTCGACCCTCGGCAAGTTGCTGCCCGGCTGCATCATCTTCTCGGACGAATTGAACCACGCCTCGATGATCGCGGGGATCAAGAATTCGAGCTGCGAGAAACGCGTCTTCCGCCACAATGATCTCGCGCACCTCGAGGAGCTGCTTGCGGCCGAAGATCCCGGGACGCCCAAGCTGATCGCGTTCGAAAGCGTCTATTCGATGGACGCCGACATCGCTCCGGTCGCGGCGATCTGCGACCTCGCCGACCAATATAATGCGCTCACCTATCTCGATGAGGTCCATGCCGTGGGCATGTACGGCGATCATGGGGGCGGCATTTCCGAGCGCGACCAGGTTGCTCACCGGCTGACCATCATCGAAGGCACGCTTGGCAAGGCGTTCGGCGTGATGGGCGGCTATATCGCCGCGAACCAGACGATCATCGATTGCATCCGCAGTTACGCGCCCGGTTTCATCTTCACGACGTCGCTCTCGCCGGTGCTTGTTGCCGGCGCCCTGGCGAGCGTTCGGCACCTCAAAAATTCCAAGCAAGAACGAGCGGCACAGCAAGAATCCGCGGCGATGCTGAAAGCCAAGTTCGCATCCGCGGGCCTGCCCGCCATGCCGAGCGTCACGCATATCGTCCCGCTGCTCGTCGGCTGCCCCGTTAGGACCAAGCAGATCAGCGACATCCTGCTCGCGGAATATGGTCTCTACGTGCAGCCGATCAATTTCCCGACCGTGCCGCGCGGCACCGAGCGTCTTCGCTTCACCCCCGGCCCGCTGCACACGCCGGAAATGATGGACGAGTTGGTCGCTGCGCTGGTCGAAATCTGGGGCCGGCTAGAGCTTCGGAAGGCAGCCTAGCCTTGAATCACTGATGCGCCCAAGGCTGGCGAATCCCGCCGACCTGCCCTAGTCAGCGCACATGCGCATTGCACTTTCCGCCGACCATGCCGGAGTCGACCTCAAGGACCTGCTTGCAGGCTGGCTTCGCGAGCAGGGCCATGACGTGCTCGACCTCGGTACCAACAGCCACGAAAGCGTCGATTATCCGCGCTATGGAGCAATGCTCGCTGAGGCGCTGGCCGATGGACGCGCCGAACGCGGAATCACCGTGTGCGGGTCGGGCATCGGAGTCGCCATCGCCGCCAACCGCAACCCGGCCTGCCGCTGCGCGCAGGTCGCCGAGCCTCTCTCCGCCACGCTGGCGCGGCAGCACAACAACGCGAATGCGATCGCGCTCGGCGCGCGGCTGATCGGGTCGGAAATGGCGATCGCCTGCGTCAAGGCCTTCCTCGACGCCGAATTCGAAGGCGGGCGACACCAGCGCCGCGTCGACCAGCTCTCCCAGATTTTGCAGGAAACCCATTGATGGCAACCGCCCCCGAAATCGACGCGGATCACGGCTACCGGGTTCCCCACGGCTTCTTCACGAGCGGCTTAAGCGAGGTCGACCCGGCGGTCGAGGAGGGAATCCGCGCCGAGCTTCGCCGCGAGCAAAGCCAGATTGAGCTGATCGCCTCCGAGAATATCGTCTCCAAGGCGGTGCTCGAAGCCCAGGGCTCGGTCCTCACCAACAAATATGCCGAAGGATATCCGGGCCGCCGTTACTACCAGGGCTGCGCGCCGTCGGACACCGTCGAGACGCTGGCCATCGAGCGCGCCAAAAAGCTGTTCGGCTGCGAGTTCGCCAACGTCCAGCCGCATTCCGGCGCGCAGGCCAACGGCGCGGTGATGTTGGCACTCTTGAAGCCGGGCGACACGATCATGGGCCTCAGCCTCGCCGCGGGCGGGCACCTGACCCACGGCGCGCCGCCGGCGCAGTCCGGTAAATGGTTCAACGCCGTGCAGTACGGCGTTCGGCAGGACGACCATCTCGTCGATTTCGACGAAGTCGAGCGGCTGGCGAAAGAGCACCGCCCGAAGATGATCATCGCCGGTGGGTCGGCTTATCCGCGGCATTTCGATTTCGCGCGCTTCCGCCGAATTTGCGATGAGGTCGACGCCCTGTTCCTCGTCGACATGGCGCATTTCGCGGGGCTGGTCGCTGCTGGGGAGCATCCGACGCCCTTCGGCCATGCGCACGTAGTTACGACGACGACCCACAAGACCCTGCGCGGTCCGCGCGGCGGCATGGTGCTGACCGACGACGAAGCCACCGCCAAGAAGATCAATTCGGCGGTCTTCCCAGGCCTTCAGGGCGGCCCGCTGATGCACGTAATCGCCGCCAAGGCGGTGGCCTTCCACGAAGCGCTGCAGCCCGAGTTCAAGGATTATGCCAAGGCGGTCATCGCCAACGCGCAAACCCTCGCCAACCGCCTGAAGGAGCGCGGCGCCGACCTGGTTGCCGGCGGTACCGACACGCACCTGGCGCTGGTCGACCTGCGCCCGCTCGGCATCACCGGCAAGGACGCCGACGAAAGCCTCGAGCATGCCGGGATTACCTGTAACAAGAATGGCGTTCCGTTCGATCCGCTGCCGCCGGTGAAGACCAGCGGCATCCGCGTCGGCTCGCCGGCCGGGACCACGCGCGGCTTCGGGCAGCGCGAATTCCGCGATATCGCCGACATGGTCGCCGACGTGCTCGACGGGCTCGCGAAGAACGGCCCCGAGAACAACGGCGAGATCGAGCGCGCGGTGAACGAACGCGTCCGCGAACTGTGCGCGCGCTTCCCGATCTATCAAGGCTGAAGGATGCGCTGCCCGTTCTGCGCGCACGAAGACAGCCAGGTTAAGGACAGCCGCCCGAGCGAGGACGGCGCCGCCATCCGCCGGCGGCGGCAGTGCGAGGCCTGTGGCGCGCGCTTCACGACATTCGAGCGCGTCCAGCTGCGCGATCTCACGGTCGTCAAAAAAGACGGCAAGCGCGAGCCGTTCGACCGCGACAAGCTCGCCCGCGCAATCGGCCATGCGTGCCGCAAGCGCGACATCGACGCCACCAAGATCGACCGCCTCGTGAGCGGCGTTCAGCGACAGATGGAGACGCTCGGAGACGAGGTTCGTTCGGCGAAAATCGGTGAGGCGGTAATGGCGGGCCTCCGCGCCCTCGACCATGTTGCCTACATCCGCTTCGCCAGCATCTACAAGGACTTCAGCGAGCCCGGCGACTTCGCCGAAATCGCCGAACGGGTCGAAAAGGAAGCAACGCCCCCGCCCGGCCACGATAAACTGCTGTGACGGCCAAGCCGGTTATCGTCCTCGTCCGTCCGCAGCTCGGCCAGAATATCGGCAAGGCGGCGCGGGCGATGCTCAACTTCGGGCTGACCGAACTGCGGCTGGTCGCTCCGCGCGACGGCTGGCCCAATCCGGAGGCGGGGCCGGCCGCCAGCGGCGCCGATATCGTGCTCGAACGCGCGGAGGTCTTCGCCACTGCCCAGGAGGCGATTGCCGATTGCAACCTCGTGTTCGCATCGACGGTCCGCCGCCGCGACCTCGTGATGCCGGTTGCAGGTCCACAAGAGATGGCCGACCGCATCGCCGGGTCCTCTGAGCGGAGCGCCATCCTGTTCGGGCCCGAACGGTCAGGGTTGGAAACGGACGAGGTCGCGCTCGCGGATGCGATCGTCACGGTGCCGATCAATCCGGAGTTCGCCTCGCTCAACCTCGCGCAGGCGGTGATCCTGCTCGCGTACGAATGGTCGAAGCGCGCCGAGCTGGCCCAGCCGACCGCCAAGGAGCTGGAACCGCCCGCGCCGCACGGCGAGCTCGACGGCCTCATCAACCAGCTCAACGATCAGCTCGACGGGAAAGGCTATTTCCATCCGCCCTCGCGCACCGAGGCGACCAAGAACACGCTGCGAACCATCTTTACCAAGACCGGCTGGTCGTCGCGGGAGGTGAAGGCCGTCCGGGGCGTCATCCGAGCTTTGGTCAATGCTCCACGTCAACGATGACGTTCGTCGAATCGCCGTTGACCCATTGAAATTTCTCGGCTTTGTGCGCGCCGAGCGAATCCGGGGAGATACCTGAAATGGCGTTGATGTTCCTTGTCGCGATGATGATGGCCCAGGCGCCCGCAGCGGCCCAGCCGCAATCGGCCGGCGCTCAGGCCCCGGTGGCCAAGCAGCAAAAGCCCAAGCAGGTCTGCGAATATATCGAGGTCACCGGTAGCCGGTCGAAGCGCCGGGTGTGCCGCGACGCCGAGGGCAACCTCGATCTTGGCCCGGGCGTCCGCAGCGGTTCTTACGGCCAGGATTCCGGCTCACAATCGTCGGTCGGCCGAGGACCGGGCGCCTAGCCCCAGCCGCGCGATTCCGGTCGCTGCGGTTGACCCTTCAAGGCGGTTCGGCTAGGCGCGCGCCTTCGCAATTGATCCCGCATGCCCGGTGAAGCGGTGATCGCGCCCAGCGCAAGGCTGAGCGGTGCGGTTCCGGGCACATCGATAAACGCGAATTGGAGAATGACACGTGACGAAGCGCACCAGCGCCAAATACAAGCTCGACCGCCGCATGGGCGAGAACGTCTTCGGACGGCCCAAGAGCCCGGTCAACCGCCGCGAATATGGCCCCGGCCAGCACGGCCAGCGCCGCAAGGGCAAGCTGTCCGACTACGGCATCCAGCTCCGCGCCAAGCAGAAGCTCAAGGGCTATTACGGCGACATCACCGAGAAGCAGTTCAAGAAGAACTACATCGATGCGAGCCGCATGAAGGGCGACGCTTCGCAGAACCTCATTGGCCTGCTCGAGCGGCGGCTCGACATGGTCGTCTATCGCGCCAAGTTCGCACCGACGATCTGGGCCGCGCGTCAGCTGGTCAGCCACGGCCACATTCGCGTCAATGGCGTGAAGTGCAACATCGCGTCCCGCCGGGTCGACGTCGGCGACGTAGTGGAGCTCGGCGCGAAGGCGCAGGAGATGGCGCTGGTGATCGAGGCGCAGAGCCTCGCTGAGCGCGACATCCCCGATTACGTCGCGCCCGACGGCACGTCGAAGATCACGTTCAATCGCGTGCCGAAGCTCGACGAGGTGCCCTATCCGGTCCGGATGGAACCCAACCTCGTGATCGAGTTCTACTCGCGCTAGGTCTTAGGCTTCCGGTGTTTGAAAACGGGCGGCCGGCGTCTCACCGAACCGCTCTTTTCGTCATGGTTCCAAATGGAACCGAACGGAAGTTATGTAGCCGGTACAGCCTATCCCAGGGACGAGGGCATCTGCCACATTGTACCGCATTTGCGAGGCAGTGGCGTTAGCAGCCCGCGTGAAGATCATTGGCGGGTAGGCGATCATGGGGACCACATTGCGAACGCGACCATCGGAATCGATGTCGGACCGCAAAAACGTCCATCCTTCGAATCCCCAATGCCGCGTGAGCTCGGGGTATCCGCGGCTAGATGCCTGGGTCGTCCGCTGAACTTCGGCGGCGCTACAGGGATTGAAAGTTAAACCCGATGCGCGCACGCGTTCCTTCCTCGCGGGGGACCGTTTCGAGAAGTCATATTCCGCAAGACGAAGGTTCGCGGCTCTGCGGATTGGATGCGATGCGGGCAAGCTGTTTGTGTCCGCAACTTGGCGCAGTTCGTCGGCCGGTTTTCCTCCCCGGGAGAGCAGTTGACCGATCAACCATTTCAGATAGGCGCTAGCTTCTGGATCCTGGCGGTAAGTCGGATCGGCTACGAGAGATCTCAGTCGCGCGAGCTGTACGTCTTCGTCAATTATGCCAGCGGTAGCGCGATCCGCTTCAAGGCTCGCGAGAACGGATGGTGGCGCCTTCGCAGTTCTTGCGATCTCGATTTGCCGGGTCAGCAGCTCAATAGAGTCTGGCGTCCCAGTGAGCGGTGAATCCTCGATTGCCCGAAGCACCGGAAAAAGCCGTATGGACGCTCTTCCATAAATCCGCTCTCGATTGGCCAATTCCTCCTTTGCTTTAGCAAGTTTCGCCGATGCACTGCGAGATCGCGCCTCATACGGAACCAGTCCAATGCTGATCAGCCAGGGCCGCCAGGGGTCAGCATTTTCATAAAGATGGGTGACGGTAGGATCATCATTGAAGCAGTGAACCTCGATCCGTGCCATCGATGCCTGAAGTGGCCGTAACTGGGCGATGCTGAGGGGATCCCATCGGAAATCGCTAACATAGCGAGCCATGATGCCGGCAAACTCGCCACCGCCCGACGCGTAGATTGGCCGAACGTCCTTTGTGTGACCTTCCGCCGTTAGACCGAACTCGACTATTGCTACATCTTCCGGGCTCGCGTTCTCGGGACAACGCCGCGCGCCAAGCTCATTCGGCACCGGCAGGAAGGAACCCCGGTCTTGCGCCGCACCCGTCGCAGAAAGATACAGGTGTGCAAGCTTGTCATTGCCGGACAAGAGTCCCGCGAGTGCCATATCCGCGCGAATCGCGTCGTCGAGTTGATCGATACGCTGCGTTAGCCCTCCTGATTCGCGGACCGCTCTTCGAAATGTCTCGATCGCGGCGGCATGCTGCCCAGCCTCGAGCTGGGCCCTTCCCATCAGATCGAGAGCTACTGCTCGTTCATGTGTTTCGTGGGCCATGGAGAACAGCATACCGGCGATTTTGATCGCCTCGCTCGGCTCCTCGAACATGACCGTTCTTGCGAAGCCCGCGTATGCTGCCCTCTTGGTCGGGTCGTCGGGGGCTAGCTTCATCTCCTCGCGATAATACGACGCCGAGAGCAAAACGTCGTTCGAAGCTTCGTAGCCGTTTGCCAGTCCTTGCACTGCCAGCAGCTTATCGGCCTGAAGAGTGGGCTCATCAGGCAACCGTTCTAAACCGGATTCAAGGAGGCTGATCGCCAACTGCCGGTCACCCAGCCGCAGGCGCGAATAGCCCTCTCGAATATCAGCCACGGCCGCTGCACGGGAGCCCAATCCCAATTTCGTCC
The DNA here is from genome assembly GCA_025935515.1 of Sphingomonas sp. GTDB lineage: Bacteria > Pseudomonadota > Alphaproteobacteria > Sphingomonadales > Sphingomonadaceae > Sphingomicrobium. The sequence continues at coordinate 13,526 of JAICVC010000013.1, read as the reverse complement.
TCAACACCGAAAACAGATTGGCGGCCGCGCGCCAATTACCAGCATCGAAAGCTCTGCTAGCCTCGTCGAATTGATGTTGAACGGCGGTCTGCGCGCCAGCATGATCCGACGCTGCCACGGCCATCGCCGCAGCGATCACAAGTCTCCCCCAACGCAGCATCATTCCCCCTTCTTCGGCAGACACATTCTGCACGCTCCACCGCCATCGACAAGCACTCTTGGCGCCGATGCATCGGCCTGATAGCGGCGCGGCGCATGTCGAGTTCAGCACTTCGCCCACCGCTTCCCGAATGGGCGCCGCACGAAGCGGTGTGGATCGGCTTTCCGAGCGATCCGGCGCTGTGGCTCGGCGATCTCGAGGCTGCCGAACAGGAAGTTGGGGCCTTCGCGCAGGCAATCCATGCCGGCGGACGGGCCGAGAAGGTCTGGCTCGTGGCTGCGCACGAGGGTGCGGCGGCGAGTGCGCGCAAGCTGGCGCCGTTCGCCGAGGTGATCGTCGAGCCGTTCGGCGACATCTGGCTGAGGGATACCGGGCCGATCATCCTCGGCAGCGGCAGCGGGCGCCGCGCGCAGGGCTTCGGCTTCAACGGCTGGGGCGGGAAATACGATCTCGACGGGGACCAGGACGTCGGCGAGCGCCTGGCCAAGCGGGCGTCGCTGCCTTTCGCCAAGGCCGGGTGGATCCTCGAAGGCGGCGCGATCGAGGGTGACGGTTCAGGCACCGTGCTGACCACCGAGCAATGCCTGCTTAATCCCAATCGCAACACACTGACCCGCGAACAGACGGAGGAGCGGCTGCTCGACGATCTCGGCTTCGAACGCGTGATCTGGTTCGGCTCGGGGCTGATGAACGATCATACCGACGGGCATATCGACAATCTCGCGCGCTTCGTGGCGCCAGGGCGCGTCGCGATCCCGACCGCAGCCAAGGACGACCCCAATGCGGCTGTTTACAAGGACGCTGCCCGCCGCCTCGGCGACGCCCATCTCGATATCGTCACCCTCCCCTCGCCTGGCCGCGTCACCGACGAGGACGGCGACATCATCCCGGCGAGCTACATGAATTTTTATATCGGCAATGCCGCGGTGGTGGTGCCCCAATATGGCGCGGCGATGGATCAGGCCGCGGTCGATGTCGTCCAGGCGCTGTTTCCCGAGCGCGTTGCAATCGGCCTTCGCGCCGACCACATCCTGACCGGAGGCGGCAGCTTCCACTGCATTTCCCAACAGGTCCCGGCATGAGCAAGATCACCGTCGCGGCGTTGCAGCTCGCCTTCACCGACGACACTGACGCCAACATCCGCGCGGTGAGCGAGCTGGTGCGTGAGGCGGCGGGCAAAGGCGCGCAGGTCGTGCTCCCGCCCGAGCTGTTCGAAGGCCCCTATTTCTGCCGGGTCGAGGATGAGAGCCTGTTCGCGACTGCCAGAGCGACCGCGGAGCATCCATCGGTGCTCGCCATGCAGCAGCTCGCCGAAGAACTGAAAATCTGGATTCCGACCAGCTTCTTCGAGCTCGACGGGCCGCACCATTACAACAGCCTGGCGATGGTCGGCCCGGACGGCAAAGTCGCCGGAGTCTACCGCAAAAGCCACATCCCCGACGGCCCGGGTTACGAGGAGAAATTCTACTTCCGCCCAGGCAACACCGGCTTCAAGGTGTGGAACGGGCCGCACAGCTCGACCCTCGGCGTCGGCGTCTGCTGGGACCAATGGTATCCGGAGACTGCGCGCGCGATGATGCTGATGGGCGCCGAGATCCTCTTCTACCCGACCGCAATCGGCACCGAGCCGCACGATCCCGACCTCGACACGTCGCGGCTCTGGCGTCGCGCGATGATCGGCCACGCCGTCTCGAACGTCGTGCCGGTCGTCGCCGCCAACCGCATCGGCATCGAGTGCGGCCAGCGCTTCTACGGCCACAGCTTCATCTGCGACGAGCGCGGCGACATCCTGGCTGAGTTCGGCGCCGAGGAAACCGGCGTGCTGATCGCGACGCTCGACCTCGCGGCGGCCAAAAAGCACCGCGCCGCCTTCGGCTTCTTCCGCGACCGCCGGCCGGAGCTTTACGGACGGCTCACAGAAGACATTTGAGAGCGAGCGCCCGCTCGAACACGCTTTCGAACATCGTGGCATCGAGGCGGCCGGTGTTCTGATTGTAGCGCGAGCAGTGATAGCTCGACAGCAGGATGCGGCCGCCGGGCGCGACATTTTCGGCGCCGTGACCGAACTTGGTCGAGACTGGTGGCAGCCCCAGCGCCCGCGCGGCGGCGACGTGGGCGATTTGGCCGAGCGCCACCAGCACCCGCACATTTGGCAAAGCAGCCAGCGCAGCTTCGAAATAGTTGCGGCAGGTCGCGATCTCGCGCGGCTCGGGCTTGTTCGCGGGCGGCAGGCATTTGACCGCGTTGAGGATGATCGCGCCGCAAAGCTCGAGGCCGTCGTGCGGATCGGCGCGATATTCGCCCGCGGCCAGCCCGAACTTGCGCAGGGTCGCGTAGAGCAGCTCACCCGCGTAATCGCCGGTGAACGGGCGTCCAGTCCGGTTGGCGCCATGCTTGCCCGGCGCGAGGCCGACGATCGCCAGCCAGGCGTCAGGGTCGCCGAACGCCGGGACCGGCGCGTTCCACCAGCCCGGATGCTCGGCCCGGCATTCTTGACGAAACGCGACCAGCCGCGGACACAGCGGGCAGTCGCGCGGCGCTTCGGCCTCGGGAATCGGGGAGAGGTCGGCGGGTTGCATGGTCATCCCATATCCTCCCCCAGATTTCTGGGGGAGGGGGACCATTGAACGGAGATTCAATGGTGGAGGGGTCTTGTAGCGCTCGAAGAAGGCCCCTCCACCGCCTTCGGCGGTCCCCCTCCCCTGCAAATGCAGGGGAGGATAAGACAGCCGCATGTCCCACCTTTACGCCATCGCGATCGGATCCAACCGGCCGCACGGCCGCTACGGGCGTCCCGCAGGCGTCGTCGAGGCCGCGATCGCCAGGCTCGACCAGGAGTTCGGACTGTTCGACGCGTCGCCGATCGTCCTCAACACGGCGCATGGCGGGGCCGGGCGCGACTTCGCCAATGCCGTCGCGCTGGTCGAAAGCGACCTCGAGCCGGCGGACATGCTGACGCGCCTCAAGGCGCTCGAGAGCGATTTTGGCCGCCGGCGCGGACGCCACTGGGGGCCGCGCGTGCTCGATCTCGACATCGCGCTCTGGAGCGGCGGCAAGTTCCAGTCGCACCGGCTGACGATCCCTCACGCCCAGCTCGGCCAGCGCAGCTTCGTCCTCGAGCCGCTCGCCACAATCGCGCCGGCCTGGAACCTTGGACCTTTGACAGTGCGCCACCTCGCGCACCGCCTTGCCCGCAAACGTCGGCGGGGCTAACCGCGCGCCAGGCAGGATCACCAGCACTCAGCCCTGCTTTCGCAGCGCGAAAAACTGTCGGAGTAATCACCCAGTGAGACGCCCTAAAGCGGAAGTAAGGGTGGAGGAGTGAGTCAGTCCGCTCCTGCTCGACGTTGACTCTCTTTAACAGGCAGCAAACACCTGCGCGTGGTCGACGAGGGCTGACTATGCGCCGTGTTCAACAGTGGCTTACAAACCTCCGCTTCTTCGAATTGCCGAAGTTTAGCAAAGCAGCACTGCCGCCGTTCGCCGCCATAAGTCCAAAAATCCGCGTGAGCTCAGTTAGGGGTTACGTGGATCTGATTGATATCCACGGCGTGGCTGGTTGGGTGCTAAATGAGCACGTCGCGCTGGACGAGCTTGCTGTCCACATCACGATCGGGACGGAATACCTTGGAAGCGCCCGAGCCAATATAGAAGCACCGGATCAAATCGACTTAGGGCTTCCCAGCAATGCTCGACGGTTCAGGTTTCGATTTCCACACACAATATCTTATGCAGATCTACCCAGAGTAGAAGTCACCGAGGGCGCAACCAACCAACCGCTCGATGGCGGCTTCGAGTATTTCCGAAGCTATTTAGCGAAGAAGTACGCCACTCCGGAGCTAGGAGGTCCGTATTGCCTGTTCTTCGAGGCGAGCGCGAACCCTGATCCTTTAGCAAAGCATTATCATGTCACTGTAGCCGGCGACATTCGTGTCGCTTCGGAGCGTGCAAGTCATGTGCAGCCATGCGCGGATGGTGAAATCCGAGCACGGCTAACGTTGGGGTTGCCAACCAGGGGGAGAGCTGAGGGCCTGTGGTTCTATTCTCCGGCGACCAATCTAGGATTTCGATATGAGGCCACGATTGCTGAACCAAGCGACGACCTCATTGTCGTTAACCTATCTTACGAGTGCGATGGAACGCCGTTCACGATGCCGTTGACGGCAATACCTGTTGGCGACCTTGGCACCGAATGCGCCACGTCGATTCCCGAACCCGACATGATTAAGCGCGTTATTGGACACTATTGGGACGCGTGGACAAGCTACGTGGTCGGAGGTTGGACCAACGTCGTTCACCTCGACTGGATGTGTCAGAAGTATCTCGAGCGTTCGCTCGCGGAGTTGGACACCATTTTGGATTGGGGTTGCGGCTGCGCCCGTAACACTCAACCGCTGATCAAAATTGCGCCCGGGGCACGTATTCATGGCATCGACATAGATCCGGTGAATATAGCTTGGTCGAAACAACATGTTGTCGGCGCAACCTTTGACGTATCGGGTCTATTTCCCCCGCTAAGCTTCGCTAACGACACATTCGACATCGTCTATGGACTGAGCATTTTCACGCATCTGACGGAGCCTACTCAAGATTTGTGGCTTGCAGAGCTGCGTCGCGTTTTGAGGCCTGGTGGGATTGCATTTCTTAGCTATCATGGTGAGGCTGCGGCGTACTCAAGGGAATTTTCTGTTGATATGATTGAGAATTACCGGCAGCGTGGCATAGAAGACTATGTTGTGGATGATGCGTTAACTGGTGTGATTGAGAAGGAAGATTATTACCGGTCTACCTTTCATACAACCGATTATCTTTACCATCAGTGGTCGAAATATTTCGACATTGTAGGGATTGAGCCGATGACGTGTGGTCACCAGTGGTTTGCGATTTGCAAAAAGCCGTCGTGAACATTGTGAGAATATTGGATTAAGCTAAAGCCGCGAGGTCGCTGTCGCAAACGGCCGCTTGCCGCCGATACGATACTGAGCAGGCAGGACTGCGCCCCGTTGCGGTCACTTTGACGCGGAAGCCTTGCGGGTCCTCCTCCCACAGGAACTGCTGGCCAGCGCGGCTTCGTCCTGCAGCCGCTGGCAACGATTGCTCCAGGGTGGCGCGTCGGGAGCCTCAGCATCCGCCACCTCGCCAACGCCTTGCCCGCCGCCCTCCTCGCGGGTAACGGAACCGCGGCTGGTCGGGCCCATAGCTCAGTCGGTAGAGCAACTGACTTTTAATCAGTAGGTCGCTGGTTCGAATCCAGCTGGGCTCACCAGCATGCGTGGCGGAGGGGGCGTGACCGAGACTGTTTACAGGCGTGCGATCGACCTGATGGAAGCGGAATTGGGCGACGAGCTAGTTGCGCTCGACCCCAAAGCCGGCGAGTGCTTCGGTTTCAACAGCGTGGCGACCTCGATCTGGCGCGAGTTGAAGACGCCCAAGAACTTTCAACAGCTGCGGGATGCGCTTCTGGAAGAGTATGAAATCGGCGAGGATCAGTGCTCTTTGGAACTCCAGGGGCTCATCGATGAACTGATTGCCAAGGGGCTAGTGGTGAAAGCGGCTTGAGAATGGAACATGCTGTTGCCGGACGAATTGAATATCGCCATAAGATCGATCGCTTCGTATAGCGGACAGTGAGTTCGAAGGAGGTCTGCAGTGGCAAAGAAAGTGTGGCGGAAGCCAGAAGTGAAGCAGATCGCCGCCGGTTCGGCCGAATCCAGCACCACGAGTGGCAGCGACGGAGCCGCCACAGCGCCCAAGAAGTCGTAACGGCAACGAGCCCGTCACGTCTTAATTTTGGACGATGATCATTGCGGGCGCGGTCGGCAGACGACCTTCCCATTGGCTTCAATCTCTAACCGATAGGCTGCTTGACGAGCAGCGGATTTATGGCGGGCATTCCAAGGCAATTGTCACCGCAACTGGGTCGGCGCTTGGCGCCGGACACTTGCCGGGAGCTGAGCCCAATTTAGCGACGATCGGTGATTGGGTGCTCCTCGCCGACTCTCGTCTGGACAATCGTGACGAGCTGGAAGAGCGCGTTGGTGGGCCGGGAGGCCGCAGCGACGCGGACCTCTTGCTTGCGCTGTGGCTGCGCGAAGGCCGGAACGGCCTCGCGTGGATTGCCGGTGATTTCGCGCTCGCGATCTTCGACTCGCAAAACGGTTCGCTGAGCCTTGCGCGGGACGTCACCGGGCAACGCCCGCTTTTCTACGCTCGAACGGATTTTGGTCTCGCCTTTGCTTCGATGCCCGCCGCCTTGCGCCCGGCCTTCTCCGAGTTCAACGTCGACCGGCGGTCGCTCGCACAACTCGCGACTGACTCGCCGATCGATGGCGGCGAATCATTCTTCGAAGGCGTCAGCTCCGTTCGCCAGGCTGAGGTCGTTCATTTCTCGTCCGACGGACAACTAACGCGAAAAAGCTATTGGACCGCTCCGCCCGAGCCGCCCGACCACGGCGATCGAAGAGCGCTGATCGAAGAGTATCGCCACGTGCTCGAACAGGCCGTTCGCCCCCGGCTCGGACCCGAACCTGCCGTGATTGCGACGCATTTGAGCGGGGGATTCGATAGCAGCTCGGTCGCCGCCACCGCTGTTCGTTTGTTAGGCAGCCCGAAGGCGGTCATCGGCTTCACGTCGGCCCCTGCCCTCGCAATCCCACGGGAAAGGGAATTCAGTTTTTTCGGGGAAGAAAGCGAGCTCGCCACCGATGTCGCCGCCAGATATGGCTTTCGTCATGTCGTCGTGCGCTCGACGACCCCAATCCCTGACATTTTCCGCAGCCAGACGACCTTGTTACAGCAGCCTGTCAGGGACCCTTTCAACGCCGCGTGGTGGGTGGAGATCGAGGCCCGCGCCGCCGCAATGGGGGCCAGCCGCCTGCTTACCGGTGAGCTTGGCAACCTGACGATCAATGCCGGAAACCTGGCCCACCTCTCGGAATGGATCCGGCGGCGCCGGTGGATCACCTGGTTCAATCAGGCACGCGCGGCGTCCCGCCGCCCGGACGTGAAATGGCGCGGCGCGCTATATAATTCGTTCCGGCCATGGATGCCGCTCTCGGTGTCGTCGACGCTCGAGAGAATTTTCTTGCACCAACGTCCTCACCACAAGCTTTCCTTCGTTCGTCCTGAATGGCGACACGTCGCCAAGCAGCAGCGGCCGCCAAACATTTATGCCGAACGCCTTGCCATTATTCGCGGCGCCGATTCCGCGAGCGTGCGGAAGGCAGCGCTCGCCCAGCATCGCATCGAAGAGAGCGATCCGTTCAGTGATCGGCGGCTGATCGAATTCGCCTTCCGGATTCCGCCTGACCAACTCTACTGGGACGGAGTCCAGCGACCACTCATGCGAGAAGCACTTGCCGATCGGCTTCCAGCATCTGTGTTCGCAAAGATCGGCCGCGGCCTGCAATCGGCCGATTGGGCGATCCGGCTCAAGCAGGCAGAGGCCCTTGCGTTGCTTGAGGAAATTTCGTCGAGTCGGGCCGCCGTGGACCTTCTCGACCTCGACCGCATGCGGAAAGTGGTCGAACGTTGGCCAACGCGAAATTGGAACGAGCCTTCGATCGCGCAGGAATTTCGCCTGGCCCTGCTTGACGCAATTGGTGTGGGAATGTTCGCCGCCGCCTATGGTTGATCGGCGGCTTCGCCGCAGCCACCGGGTTCCCGCGTTCTCGGCAGCTCTCGCACGTGGCGGAGCATGCGTGCGCACTGTTCTTCAAGTGTCGTCGGATCCCATTGGCGGATCGCCCGGAACACCGGCGTTCCGCGCACCAGCCGGACCGCGGATTCCCAATGCTGCTCTTGGCCGCTCGTCTTAGCCAGGTATTCGCCGCGGTAAGTATTGGCGAAGACCGCTTCTGCAGCTGCGATCCCGCGCAGTGGAATGATGGAAAATTCGCCTCCTCGGTCGAGCAGATAGATTGCGGCGAGAGGCGTCTGCGAGCGAGCAGAGAAAGCCGCACCCAGCGGCACGTCGAATTTTTCATGCTCGTCGCTCAGAAATGACCGACTAAGCCCCTGAGGATCTCGGCCCATCAGCTGTAGCGCTTCGGCCCATAGACGGAGCCGCGGCAGGCCCGGCGCTGTGTGAGGGCGGCCTTCCAAATCGAAACTGACCACGCAGACATCGTCGGCGATCACCTTGAAACCAGCGTCATGGAACCACGCCGCGAGCGTCGACTTGCCTGCCCCCGACGGACCCATGAAAGCTACTGCCCGTCCATCGATTTCGGCTGCGTTGGCGTGCAGCGGAAGCAGGCCGCGCTGGTGCAGGAGCACGCCGAAGGCGGATCCAAGGAGGAACAGGCGAACGTTGCGCGCCGGCACGCCTGGTTCGGATTCGACGGTGATTCGGTCGCCGTTTTCGATTTTATACCGGCCGACCTCGGGAATAACGAGGACGAGCGCTCCGGCTACCTGATTTAGGCCGTCATCCTCGCCTGGCGTTACGACGGAGATCGAGCCCAGCTCAATGGTTACGTCGGGCGCCAGCGCGCCAGCCGCCGGAAACAACTCCGGAAGCTCGATTTCGCTACGGACTCTGAGGCCGAAGACCCGATAGTTGAACTGGCACACCACGACGCAGCTCTCAGGGATATGCAGCTAGCTCGGCGAAGCCCTCGGCCTCGGCACCGCCGATCACGGGATGGCCGCCAACCGTCACCCACACATGTGCTCGAAGTTTGCCGACCTCGCCATCGTGCCGCGCTCCATAGTGAAGCACTGCATCCACGCCGGATGCGCGGAGCATGCGTTGCGCGACGACTCCTTTTTCTATGCAGACGACGCGCCATGGAAGGTGGCGCGCCGCCACCTCTGTGGCCCAGATGCAATCGTCCAGGGCGACAGCGCGCCGCCCCAGCGCGCCGCATCCAAACCGGATCGCAACGCGAAATGGAAGTACCGACAAGGCGGCGGAGGCCGCGGTCAACAGGCCCGCCGCACGAAACAGAAGTAGCCATCTGTGAACATCCAGACGGCGAAATCGCGCAAATGGGTCGGCACTCAGCATCGGCACAATGCACCGCTAATAACGCGATTCTTCGCTTTGTCAGGCGTTTAGGGCAAAAGAGACGAACAGTGGGCGAGCGCGGGCGGAACACATTGCAGGCATCTGCGGAGTTTCCGCTCGCGATCGAATGCTGCAGGCGGAGCTTCGCGGCTTACGGCGAGGAAGCTTGGATCATAGAATCGGAGGAGATCGACTGGACGCGCTTTCTGCGGCTCGTTCGATTTCACCGTATCGAGGGATTCGCGTGGAAGCGTTTGCCGGCCGGAAAAATCCCGGAAACAATCAGCCAAGCATTGCATTTCGCGGGATCGAAAATCGCCGCCGGCACTCTGCTGGCGAGTGCTGAATCGGCGCGATTGCTCGATCGCTTCACGGCAGCTGGCGTGCCGCTGCTGTTCCTCAAGGGCGTGACCCTGGGATGCCTCGCCTATCGCGAGCCGGCGCTGAAATCGGCAGTCGATATCGACCTGCTCATCGATCCGCTCGACCTTCAGAAGGCGGCGCGTCTGCTGCGCGAGAGCGGCTACATTCTCGTAACGCCACGCAGGTCGACATCGGACAACGCTCTCACCAGCTGGCACAGCCGGTCCAAGGAATCGGCGTGGGCGATTGATTCGACCCCACTGCAGGTCGACCTCCATACCCGCGTTGCCGACAACCCGCGCCTCATTGCCGACATCGACGTCCACTCGCCCCGCCAGTCGGTCGAAGTCGTCGGCGGATTGAGCCTCCCGACCCTCGGCCCGGACGAGCTCTTCGCCTATCTCGCAGTCCACGGCGCGGCGAGCGTCTGGTATCGGCTCAAATGGGCTTCGGATTTTGCCGCGCTATTGAGCGGCAAGGACGGCGAGGAGATCGACCGGCTTTATGCTCGGTCGCAGGAGCTCGGCGCGGGAAGAGCAGCGGCGCAGGCGCTGCTGCTCGCCGACCGGCTGTTCGGGACGTTGGCAGGGAATGACGCGTTGCGCGGCGAGCTGCTCCGCGACCGCGCCAACAGGCTGCTGTTGAACAAAGCGGTGGCGATGATTTCGCGGGAACCCTCGGAACCGACCGAACGGCCGCTCGGCACGCTGCCGATGCACTGGACCCCGTTCCTGTTCCAGGATCGCTGGGACTACAGACTGTCCGAAATCGCGGGCCAGGCGGGACGGTTGCGCAATCGCCTGGGCTTCTAGCGTCGTTTCCGCGAGCCGGCGCGAAAAAGGTCCGGGCGGGTTCGCGCGGCCCACATCACAATGGTCGGCACCGCCAGTGTCAGCAGCAGGTCCTTTGCGCCCTCCCCATATTGCATGCCTGGGTCGGGCCATCGCTCGACCCACAGGTCGACGGCCTCGTTCCACAGGATGGCCGCGAACAGCCACAGCCATGGCCGCCAGCTCGTCAACGGCCGCCTGAGGACCAGGCCGAGCGCGATCCATAGGAGCACGCCGACGATAATGTGAAGCGAGTCGTGGCTGATTGAAAGCGAATGCTCGATAAAGAGCTTCCCCTGGTACCAGGAGCTCATCGCCGAGATCACCGCGTGCCAGAGACCGTGAAACACTGGGATCTCAGCGGATGACGATATGGCGCGTCGGACGAAGGTCGGCCGAGTCCTGACGCTGCTGCTGCTTTCGGTCCGCGAGCAGCGCCACGAACATCGCGAAGCAGACGCTGATCGCCGCCGTTCTCAGAGGGAAATCGACGAGGCTGTGCACAAGGATCGCGGCCGACCCGATCGACGCCGCCGCCGCAAATGGCCCTCCTTCGCCGTTCCTCCACACCTTCCAGACAGCGCGAGCCCACCAGGCAAGGAACAGCAGCATGAGGACAACCCCCGCGACGCCAAGCTCCAGCGCCAATTCGGCATAATCATTGTGCGCGTGGACGACATATTCGCTGGTCACGGTCGCAGGGCTTTCATACAGCCGATAGACCTTGAGAAAGGAGCCGAGCCCCGAACCCCAGGGCATGAAATCCGCGATTGCCTGGCCGGTGGTCTCCAATATCTGCTCGCGCGACTGGATCGAGGTGCTGGCATCCTCGCCCAGCTTGGTCGCGCCGATCGAGCTCACCGACAATGATCCGACGGCGGCGACGATCGCCAGCAATATGCCAACCGCAATCCACGGCCGGAGCCAGCTCTTTCGAGGCAGGATCATCAGTGCGGATGCTGCGATCACCGGGACAGCCAGGGCATAGCCGGCGAGCGAACCGTTGAGCGCGATTCCGACGATGACCAGAAGCGCCGCTGCCGTAAGCATCGCGAGCAACGCCGAATAACGTTGGGTGCTGCCGCTTCGGCCCGCGACCGCGAGCGCCGCGATGAACGGCAAGCTGATCACCAGCAAGTTCGCCATATGGTTGGCGTTGGCGAAAAAGCCGACGCCGAGGCCGCGGTTGGTTTCGGGATATAGATACCATGGCGATGTCGCGTCCGCACTGACCACCACCTGCAGTGCCCCGAGCAGGATTCCGAGCGTCGTTCCGGTAAGGAGCGCCGCGGCAAGCCAGCTCCGCCGGTAGGCGTTCAAGCGAACCATCGCGCAGAACATCGCGACCGGCGGGATCAGGCAAAGCAGGGTGCTCAAAGACGCATACGGAGCGACCGCGATGGAAAAGCCGGGAAGGCCGTCGCCTAGCAACCGGTAATCGCGAAGGATCCGGGCGCGGGATGCGGCTTCCCATCCAGCCGCCGGAAGTGGGATCGCCTGCACGGCAACCACAGCGATGGCCGCCATCGCGAGCAAGAAAATTGGGCGGGCGGCCCTCGGCAAATCGTCTCGGCGCCCGGAAACCGCGGCCCAGACAATGATCGCCAAGCCCGCAAGCTGGAGCAGCGCATTCTGCCAAATCCCTTGGGCGCTGCCGCCCAGTAGTAGGCAGGCGAAAAGATAGAGCGGGGCGACCGCGCTTCCGGCAGCCTTAGGCACCGCGATTGACCCGTTCGAGCCGAAGCGCGGCGATGGTCACGTCGACTTGCTGCGAGATATCGCCAGATGAGCCCGACAGCTTGAGCCATTGCGCATCGCAGCCGGAGGGGACATCGAACCGCATGCCGCGCGCCGCCGCGTCCAGCGTCGCCGAGGCGATCGGCGCCGCCGCCTTGTCGCACCAGACCGACCAGTTGAGCAACTTCGCCCGCGCCGGATCGCCCATGAGCTGCATCGACAGGCGATAGGCGCCCGGCTGGAGGAGCAGAAGCTGGCTTGCGAGGATGCCGTCCTGCTGGCCGTAGAAGATGACGTGAAGCCGGCCTCCGGCCTGCCGCTCCGCCAGCCCGACGCCCGAAGCCGTCAGCGCCCAGTTGAACGGCGGGGGCGCCACCTTGTCGCCGAACGAGGCATCGTGGATCAGCTCCTCGGCGCTCGCCCCGCTCGCCCGCGCCCAGATGGCTCGCGCCTTCGCATACTGCCCGGCATTGGTGAGCGTCTCGAGTAAGCGTGGTAGCCACGGCGCGCCGACGGGCTTTTCGCGCCAGTCTGCCAGCGCGAGCACCGCCGGAACGGTCGCCATATTGGCGGCGAGCGCGCCTAGCGTGGGGCTCGCAAGCTCGGGATTGGCGCGAAACATCGAACGAAGCGCGGGCCAGGCCGCGGGATTGCGGGCATAGGCGGCAAGATAGGGTCCGATCGTGGCGGGGCCGTTCGGCGCGAGACGCGACAAACCGGCGACTTCGTCCAGGCCTCGCCGGACATCGCCGGTCCTGAAGTAGCGGTCGGCAAGGAAATAAGCGGCGGGCAGCGAGCGCGGGTCGCGCCACTGCGCGGCCTCGAAAGCCGCCTGGGCCGTCGCGCCGTCGCCCGCAACCTCCGCCCGGACGCCGCGGACCAGATAGGGCTCGGGAGCCAGCGGGTCCTTGGCGGCGGCGCGGGCCATGACTGGAAAAGTCGAGGCTGGGACCGCTCGGTTGTCGCGCGCAGCCTCGGCGATCCAGGTCATCGCCGATGAAATCTCGACGGCCGGATGCGCGCTCCAGAAGCTCGCAGCGACAACCGGCCGCCGATCGGCCAGGCTCGCGACCACGGCATTCCTGATCACCTGCGTCGCGACCAACAATGCGGCAATCGCAGCGAGGACGGTCCTAGCGATCACCGTCCGCCGCCTTTGGATTCACGATCAGGCGTCGGACTCGGCGAGCTTGTCGTTGCGTCCTCCCCCGTCGTCGTGCGGGATCATCAGGATCTCGGTCTTGTTGATACGTCCCTTGGCGCCATAGCCGTAGCTGTAGCCGTAACCATAGCGGCCGTAGCCCATCTCGCGCTCCTCGGACTTCGTCAGCGCTGCCCCAAGGATTCGGGTACCGGTGGCTTCGAGCCGATTGAGCGCCTCAACCGCCGCGCGGGTTCGCGTCTTGGCGCTTTCGATCACGAACAG
>JAICVC010000124.1 GCA_025935515.1 Sphingomonas sp. | reverse complement strand
GATCTGCGCCTTGGCGTGCGCCTGCAGCTCGGCAACGAGCGCGTCCGACGGTTCCGCATCCGGCGCCAGCACCACGAACGCCTTCACCTTCTGCCCCCGCTCCGGGCAGGCCACCCCGATCACCGCGCATTCGGCGACCGCGGGGTGCGACAGGACGGCATTTTCCACTTCCGGAGCGCCGATATTGTAGCCCGAGCTGACGATCATGTCGTCGCTGCGAGCGAGATACCAATAGTATCCGTCGGCATCGCGTCGGTAGGTGTCGCCGGTGACGTTCCAGCCGTTTACGACATAATCGCGCTGGCGCGGGTCATCGAGGTAGCGGCAGCCGGTCGGGCCCTTGATCGCGAGCCGGCCGACGCCTTCATCCAGCGGATTGCCGTCCGGGTCGAGCACGGTGGCGGTGTATCCCGGCACCGCCTTGCCGGTCGCGCCCGGGCGGACGTCCTCGCCAGCCGCGGAGACGAAGATGTGCATCATCTCGGTCGAGCCGATGCCGTCGGTGATCGCGATCCCCGTGCGCTCCTTCCACGCGCGCCAGGTCGCCTCGGGCAAATGCTCGCCGGCGGAGATGCAATAGCGCAGCGTCTTCAGCGCCTCGTCGGGCGCCGGCTGCGACAGCATCGCCTTGTAGGCGGTGGGCGCGGTGCCGAGGTGCGTGACTCCGAATTTCGTGATCGCGTCGAGCAACTTGTCCGGACCGCCTTGCTCGATCGTCGCGCTCGCCGCGCCGAAGCGCAGCGGGAACATCGGGGTGATCCCGAGCCCGAAGGTGAAGGCCATCGGCGCGCTGGTCAGGAAGATGTCGCCGGGCTTCGGATCGACGAGATGCTTCGCGAACGTGTCGCACGGCGCAAGTGCGTCGCGGTGGAACTGGACACAGCCCTTGGGGACGCCGGTCGTACCGCTGGTGAAGGCCATGATGCACGGGTCGTCGCTGCCGGTGTCGGCTGCGGGCAGCGGATCGAGTGACGCGCATCGCGTCTCAAACTCGCCCTTTCCGTGATCGCCGTCATATTTGACGATGTGCTTGACCGAATGCGTCTGCTCAACGGCCTGGCGGAAGTCGCCGATGAAGCGGCTGTCGACGATCGCGTGGCTGATGTGCGCCCGCTCGATCACCGTCGCGATCTCGCCGGGGCGCAGCAGCGGCATGGTCGCGACCACCACGCCGCCGGCCTTCAGCACCCCGAGCCACGCGGAGAACATCGTGTACGCGTTCGGCCCGCGCAGCAGCACGCGGTTGCCGGGAATGAGGCCGTGCTCCTCGACCAGGAGCCGCGCGATCCGCCCGCTGAAATCGTCGAGCTGGGCATAGGTCCAGCGGCCCTGGTCGTTGACCACCGCGAGCGCGTCCGGCGATCCACCTTTCAGCAGCTCGGCAGCGGCGTTCAGCCGCTCGGGATATTGCAGCTCGGGCAGGTCGAAACGAAATTCCGGCAGCAGCTCAGGCGGAGGCAGGCGGTCGCGGACGTAGGAATCGTATTCCACTTTCCGTCACCCCCGCAAAGGCGGGGGTCCCGCTTCCCTTTTGGTGTTGGAAGAAAAGCGGGATTCCCGCTCTTGCGGGAATGACGAGGGGAGCGTGATCATTCCTCGACCACAGCCGTCGTCTCGATCTCGACCTTGGCGGCGCTTTCGACCAGGCCCTTGACCTCGACCAGCGCCATCGCCGGATAGTTCGGGCCCATGATCTCCTTCCACGCCGCCCCGATCTCGTCGCGCGAGCTCATATATTCGTGGCGGTCGGTGATGTAGCAGGTCATGCGGACCACATGCTGCGGGCCGGCGCCGTCCTCTGCGAGGATCTGCAGCGTGTTGCGGAGCGCCTGCGCGAACTGGCCGTGGAGCGTATATTCGGGGAAGCTCTCGTGGCTATCCCAGCCGACCACGCCGGCGGTGAAGATCATCCGCCCGGATGCGCTGATTCCATTGGAATAACCTTTGGGGCGAGGCCAGTTGGGCGGTTGGAGAATCTTCATGGCATTGCCCCCTTGAGCAAATCGCGCGCGATGATCTGCCGCTGCACCTCGGTCGCGCCTTCGTAGATGCGGAGCGCGCGGATGTCGCGGTACAGCTCCTCGACCTTGACGCCGCGGGTAACGCCGGCGCCCCCGTGCAGCTGCACCGCGGCGTCGATCACGCGTTGCGCAGATTCGGTGGCATGGAGCTTGGCCATCGCTGCGGCGCGGCGGTTGTCGACTCCGCCCTGATCCTGCTGCCAGGCGGCGCGGTAGATCAGCAGCGCAGAGGCATCGATGCTTGTCGCCATGTCGGCGAGCTTTTCCTGGGTTACCGCATTGTCAGCCAGGGTCGCGGTGCCCAGCCGGCGGTTGATCGCGAAGCTTAGCGCCTCATCGAGCGCGCGCCGCGCAAAGCCCAGCGCCGCCGCGCCGACCGTCACGCGGAACAGGTTGAGCGTCTCCATCCCGATGCGGAAGCCCTCGCCCGGTTCGCCGATGATCGCATCCGCAGGGATCCGGACGTTGTCGTAGGTGATCCGCGCCAGCGGGTGCGGCGCGATGACCTCGATGCGCTCGGCGACCGTGACCGCGTCGGCGGGCACGATGAAGGCCGAGAGGCCGCGTGCGCCTTCGCCTTCGCCGGTGCGCGCGAAGGTCACGTAGAAGTCGGCAATCCCGCCGTTGGAGATGTAGGTCTTCTCGCCGACCAGCACCCATTCGTTGCCCTCGCGCATGGCCGAGGTCGACATGTTGGCTGCGTCCGAGCCGCTTGTCGGCTCGGTCATGGCGAAGGCTGCGATCGCTTCGCCCGAGGCTACGCGCGGCAGCCATTCGCGCTTCTGCTCGATCGTCCCGAACAGGCTGATCGCGCCCGATCCCAGCCCCTGCATCGCGAACGCGAAATCGGCGAGTCCGTGATGGCGCGCTAGGATCTCGCGGCAGAGCGCGAGGCTGCGCACGTCTGGGCGCTTTTTGCCGTCCGAAACGGCGAGCTTGAGGAACCCGGCGCGGCCATATTCCGCGACGAGCGCGCGGCACGCCGCATCCGGATCGGCCGGGTGCGCGTCGTGAAGCCACTCGTCGCACCAGTCCTCCAGCTTTGCGGCCAGCTCGCGGTGGCGCTCCTCGAAGAAGGGCCAGGAGAGGAAGCTCTTGTCCGCCATCACCAACCTGTCACCCCCGCGAAAGCGGGAATCCCGCTTTTCTAGTGCGGCGCCCGAAAAAAGGCAGCGGGACCCCCGCTTTCGCGGGGGTGACGGAAAGAAACCTAGTCACCCTGGAACACCGGCGTCTGCTTGTTGGCGAACGCCTCGTAGGCGCGCTTGAAGTCTCTGGTTTCCATGCAGCGCGCCTGGGCTTCCGCCTCCATCTCGAGCGCCTGGTCGATGCTGACGTGCCACTCGGCATCGAGCTGGCGCTTGGTCATTGCGTGCGCGATAGTCGGGCCCTTGGCGAGCTGATCAGCCAACGCAAAGGCTTCGGCCATCACGTCCTCGACCACGCGGTTGTAGAAGCCCCAGGCGAGCCCTTCGTCGCTGGTCATGCTGCGGCCGGTGAACAGCAATTCAGCGGCGCGGCCGTGGCCGATCAGCCGCGGCAGGATCGCGCACGCGCCCATGTCCGCGCCGCTGAGGCCGACGCGGCTGAACAGGAACGCGGTCTTGCAGCCCGGCTGGCCGAACCGGATGTCGCTCGCCATCGCCATGATCGCCCCCGCGCCGGCGCAGACGCCTTCGACCGCGGCGATGATCGGTTGCGGGCAGGCGCGCATCGCGCGGACCAGGTCGCCGGTCATGCGCGTGAATTTCAGCAGCCCGTCGACGTCCATCTCGGTCAGCGGACCAATGATCTCGTGGACGTCGCCGCCACTGCAAAAATTGCCGCCCGCGCCGCGCAACACGATCGCCTTGACGCCGTAATTGCGGTCGAGCTGGTGGAAGGTCGCGCGCAGCTCTTCGTAGGATTCGAAGGTCAACGGGTTCTTGCGCTCGGGCCGGTTGAGCGTGATCGTCGCGACTCCATCCTCGAACTTCCACAGGAAGTGCGTCGGCTGAAAGGTCGCCGGGTCGAAGCTCACGCCGCGGTGCCCCCGTCGATGGTCACCGCCGCGCCGTTGATGTCGCGGCTCAGGGGCAGGCACAGCATCGCGATGACGTTGCCGATCGCCTGCGGGTCGACCAGGCGGCCGCTCGCATTCATGCCGGTGATCGCCGCGCGCGCGTCGCCCTCGCTGCGGCCGGTGATTTGCGACACGCGTGCGACCGATTGGTCGGTCATCGGCGTGTCGACATAACCGGGAC
Source organism: Sphingomonas sp. (assembly GCA_025935515.1). Taxonomy (GTDB): domain Bacteria; phylum Pseudomonadota; class Alphaproteobacteria; order Sphingomonadales; family Sphingomonadaceae; genus Sphingomicrobium. Next base: position 1,843 of record JAICVC010000124.1, on the reverse strand, counting down.
AGACCGCGTTCACTGTCAGGCTGGTCTTGGCATATTCGGCGGCGAGGCTGCGCATCAGGCCGAGCAGGCCGTGCTTCGACGCGGCATAATGCGCCGCGTAAGGAACTCCGCGCAGGCTTGCGACCGAAGCGACGAACACCAGGCGGCCGTTGTCGCTCTTCAGCAAGTCGCCGATCGCCGCGCGCGAGCATTCGAACGCGGCGGTGAGGTTGGTGGCGATGATCGTGTCCCAGCTCTCGCGCGTCATCTTGTGGAATGGCGCGCTCTCCGCGATCCCGGCGTTGACGATCAACAGGTCGATCGGGCCGTTGAGGGTGCGGGCTTCGTCGAACGCGTTGCCGATCTGGCCGGCGTCGGTGACGTCGCAGCCGACCGCGATCCCGCCATAGCTTTCGGCCACCGCCTGTAGCGGCTCCATCCGCCGGCCGAGCAGCGACAGCTTGGCGCCCGCTGCGTGGAGGTGCGCCGCCGCGGCAGCACCGATGCCGGTGCCGCCGCCGGTGATCAGCGCGTGGCGGCCGGAAAGCGGAGACTCTGCCATCCTTACCCCTCTTTCGACTTCGCCATTGGCCGAACGCCTTTCCGGTGGCAAGGCGCGCGGCATGAAGGTCGCAATCCTCGAAACCGGGCGTCCGCCGGGCAAGCTGGTGGAGCAATTCGGCGATTATCCCGCGATGTTCGGAAAGCTGTTGGGGCCCGGATTCGAGGTCGAATCCTTTGATGTCGCGGCCGGCAAGCTGCCGGAGCCCGCGGCACATTCGGCTTACCTCATCACCGGCTCGCCAGCGGGGGTTTACGACCCTCTGCCGTGGATCGCGCCGCTGGAGGCGTTCATCCGCGACGCGAAGTGCGCGAAAATGGTCGGGATCTGCTTCGGGCACCAGGCGATGGCCGAGGCGCTCGGCGGCCGTGTCGAGAAATCGGACAAGGGCTGGGGCGCGGGGCTTCACCGTTACTCGATCGTTCGGTCGAAACCGTGGATGGACGGCGCGAGCGATATCTCGGCGCCGGCCTCGCATCAGGACCAGGTCGTGTTCCAGCCGCCCAATACCGAGCTGGTCGCGACCTCGCCATTCACCGAATATGCCGCGCTAGCCTGGACCGACCGGCCGGCAATCTCCTTCCAGTTCCACCCGGAATTTTCGCCCGCCTTCGCCAAGGCGCTGATCGAACAGCGCTACGACCTCGTCCCCGATCCCGACGCTGCGATCGCTTCGCTCGACGCGCCCAACGACAGCGCGCGCGTTGGCGGCTGGATCCGCAATTTCCTCAACGGAGACCCCGCATGAAGACCCCCGCCGCGGTCGCCTTCGCGCCCACGCTGCCGCTCTAGATCGTCGAGGTCGACCTCGACGGCCCCAAGCAGGGCGAAGTGCTGGTCGAGATCATGGCGACGGGCATCTGCCATACCGATGCCTACACGCTCGACGGCCTCGACAGCGAAGGGCTGTTCCCCTCGAGTCTCGGGCATGAGGGCGCGGGCGTGGTGCGCGAAGTTGGGCCAGGCGTCACTAGCGTAAGGGCCGGCGACCATGTCATCCCCTTGTACACCCCCGAATGCCGTCAGTGTAAGTCGTGCCTCTCCGGCAAGACCAACCTCTGCACCGCGATCCGTGCCACCCAGGGCAGGGGCGTGATGCCCGACGGCACCAGCCGCTTCTCCTACAAGGGCGAGACCATCTTCCACTACATGGGCTGCTCGACCTTCTCGAACTTCACGGTCCTGCCCGAGATTGCCGTCGCCAAAATCCGCGAGGACGCGCCGTTCAACACCAGCTGCTATATAGGCTGCGGCGTCACGACCGGCGTCGGCGCGGTCGTCAAGACTGCCAAGGTCGAGCCG
>JAICVC010000145.1 GCA_025935515.1 Sphingomonas sp. | reverse complement strand
GGCGCTGGAATCGAGACCCTGGCGATCGAACGGCCGGGCCTCCACGACGCCTTCGTCGCGATCGCCGGCAATGCCGCCGCGGCCGAGATGGGGCAGGACAAGCCGCAATGATGCGCTTTCTCCGCTCGTCGTTCGTCATCGCCCGCCGCGACTTCGCCGCTACCGTGCTTTCCAAGGCCTTCATCTTCTTCCTGCTCGGGCCCTTGTTCCCGCTGCTCTTGGGTGGAGTGTTCGGGGGCATCGGCGCCCGGGTCGCCGCCAGGACCGACAAGCCGGTGGTAGCGGTCATCGCCCCACAAGCGGACTTTGAGCGCCTCAACGCGGCGCGCGCGCAGCTGGCCGAGGCGGTCGGCGACGATACGCTAGTGAGGCTGGTCGGCTTCTCGCCCGAACCGGACCTTGCCCGTCAAGAGAAGCGCCTGCTCGCAAGCAGCGAGCCCGCGATCCGCGCGGTGCTCACCGGCGGGCTCGAGGAGCCGCACCTAACCGGGTCGCTCGCGGGCGATCCGGCGACAGCGGGCCAGATCAATCTGCTGGTAAACAATGCGCGCTCGGGGGAGGCCGAGAGGATCGCGGAGGTGCCGGTCACCGATGCCCCAGCGACTTCCGGAACCCTGGCAAAGGATCGCGCGGTCACCGGCCAGATCGGTCAGGTGCTGCTGTTCTTCCTGACGCTGATGCTGTCGACCATGGTCCTGTCGCAGCTGATCGAGGAGAAATCGAACAAGATCATCGAGGTGATTGCGGCCGCGGTCCCGATCGACGCCATGTTCGTCGGGAAATTGTTTGCCATGCTGTCGGCCTCGATCCTCGGGCTGGTGGTATGGATCAGCTCGGGCGCGCTGCTGATCCAGTTCATCAAGCATGGCGGAGTCGCCACCTTGCCGATGCCGGCGGTCGGCTGGCCGGCGTTCCTTGCCTTGGCGGTCACTTATTTCGGCCTGAATTATTTGCTGTTCGGGGCCGCGTTCCTGATGATCGGCGCGCAGGCCTCGACCGCGCGCGAGGTGCAGACTTTGTCGATGCCGGTGACCTTCGCCCAAGTGCTGATTTTCGGCCTGGCCTCGACCGCGATCGGCTCGGCCAATTCGGCCGAAGCGATTGGCGCCGCGATCTTTCCCCTGTCCTCGCCGCTGGTCATGCTCGCCCGCGCCGCCGAACGGCCCGAGGTCTGGCCGCACCTGCTTGCCATCCTGTGGCAGGCCGCCTGGGTCGCGTTGATCCTGCGCATGGGATCGCAGCTGTTCCGCAAGACCGTGCTGAAGTCGGGCCCACGCCGGCCGTGGTGGAAATTCGGACGCGCCTAGTCGATTGCAGCCTTTGCCATTTCGGTCAGCGTCGCCATCAGCGCGCGGTGCGGGAAGGGGCCGTGGCTGATCCGCGCGACGCCGGCATCCGCCCAGACCTTCTTGTCGGGTGCGCCGGGGAAAGCGATCACGTTCAGCGGCAGCGGCACCTCGCGCACCACGCGTTCGATCTGCTTCGGGTCCGCGAGGCGGGGCACGAAGAAGCCGCTCCCGCCCGCGTCCGCGAACGCCTTGCCCCGCTCGACCACCTGGCCGACCAGCGCATCGTCATAGGTCTGGGTCTTGAGGAACAGGTCGGTGCGGGCATTGATGTAGAAATCGTCGCCGACCGCGCGACGGATGGCGGTTATGCGCCGCACTTGCAGGTCGAGCGGGTGCAAGCCTTCGCCCCCGATTACTTGGTCCTCGAAATTGCAGCCGACTGCGCCGGTTTCCTTCAGTCGTGCGACGTTTGCGCCCCCTTCTTCCGGATCGGTTGAATAAGCGCTTTCGAAGTCGACGGTCAGCGGAACGTCCACGGCTTCGACGATGCGCCTTGCATTCGCCAGCGCGAAGTCGAGCGGCACTCTTTGCCCGTCGGGCCAGCCATTGGCGTCCGCCACGGGGTGGCTGCCCGTAGCAAGAGCCTCGGCGCCCGCGCCGACGACTGCAAGCGCGCTGCCAACGTCCCAGATATTGTAGAGGATCACGGGGTTGCCCGGCACGTGCAGCGCCGCGAAGGTTTCGAACTTGCTCGCCATGACGGTCCGCGTAGGCCCGCGGCTTCGTCAGCGCAATCAATGGCGGTCCGTGCGCCGCGGCTCTATTCGGCCAACCGTGGATCAAGTCATCGACGAGTCGCTGTCTCTTCTCGAAGCGCTGAGCGAAGCCGCGCTGCTGGCGAGCGGCGGTCGCGTGATTGCCTTCAATGCGGCCGCTCAAGCCCTGCTTGGCCCGTCGATCGAGGGCGCTTCGCTCGAACAGATCATTTCCCACCCGGCGGCGATCGAGGCGCTCGAGCGCTCCGGGCAGGATTCAGCCGAAGGGATCGAGCTCACCGGGCTTGGCGGCTCGCGCCGACATTGGCTGATGCAGTTCGCGAAGATCGGAAACCAGGCCGTGCTGGTCCGGTTTGTCGACCGCAGCGAAGCTCGGGCCGCAGAGCAGATGCGGGTGGATTTCGTCGCCAATGCAAGTCACGAGCTGCGCACGCCGCTGTCGACCCTGATCGGCTATACGGAAACGCTTCGCGAGCAGGCGGACGAGCTCGATGGCGAGACGCGCGAGCGCTTCCTGTCGGTCGTCCACGAAGAGGCCCGGCGAATGCAGCGGATCGTCGAGGACCTGATCTCGCTGTCGCGGATCGAGGCCGAAAAGTTCACTGCGCCGACCCAGGCCATCGAGCTCGCCGCGCTGGTCGACCAAGCAATTGCGGGAGCGGAGCGGATCGCGGCCGAGCGCGGGTCCACGCTCGTCAGCAAGGTCGCACCCGGGCTTCCGGGGATTGCGGCCGACCGTAGCCAGATCCTCCAGCTGCTCGACAACCTGCTGATGAACGCGCTCCGCTACGGCGATCCGGGAACTCCGGTCACCGTGGCTGCAGAGGTGGAAGGCGGCATGGTTCATCTTACTGTCGCCGACGAGGGGGAGGGCATTGCCCCGGAGCATATCGGCCGGGTCACCGAGCGCTTTTACCGTGTCGATACCAGCCGGAGCAGGTCACTTGGCGGCACCGGACTCGGCCTCTCGATCGTCAAGCACATTGTCGAGCGGCATCGCGGTCGACTGAGCATCGACAGCGAGCTTGGCCGCGGAACCACCATTCATGTGCTCTTGCCGCTATCGGTTTCATAAAAGTGTCACGGACGCCGAATAGCAGCGGGCCATGACCAAGCCCTCGTTGCTTCTGGTGGAGGACGACCGCGCGCTCGCCGACCTGCTGATGTGGCATTTCGATCGGGAGGGATATGACGTTGTCCGCACCGCCGACGGCGAAGAAGCATTGCTGCTGGCCGAGGAGCGGACGCCCGACCTGGTGATCCTCGACTGGATGATCGAGGGCGTGAGCGGCATCGAGGTTTGCCGCCGCCTCCGCCGCCGGCCGGGCACGGCAAGGGTTCCGATCATCATGCTGACCGCGCGCGGAGAGGAAAGCGACCGCGTTCGCGGCCTTGAGACAGGCGCCGACGATTATGTGACCAAGCCGTTCAGCCCGCGCGAGCTGCTCGCCCGCGTGGGAGCCGTGCTCCGTCGCATGCGGCCCGCGCTTGCCGGCGAGCATTTGGCCTACAGCGATCTTGAAATGGACGTGCAGGCGCATCGGGTGCAGCGTGCCGGCAGGTCCGTCCAGCTTGGGCCGACGGAGTTCCGACTCCTCCGCCATTTCATGGAGAATCCGGGCCGCGTCTACTCGCGGGAGCGGCTGTTGGACGCGGTTTGGCCGCGCGATCGTGACATCGATGCGCGAACCGTGGACGTGCACGTCCGGCGGCTGCGCAAGGCGTTGAATGAGGGCGGGCTTCCGGACGTGATCCGAACGGTCCGCTCGGCCGGCTATTCGCTCGATAGCCAGAACTGAAGAGTTGTCATGAATTCGTCATGTCGGCGTCACTGCGACGTAACGGATGCGCCACAAGGTGCGCCGGTATCGATGGACCGGAGCCGTTGCCGATGGAAGTCACCTACATTAAGGCGCGCCGCGACAGCGCAGGGGGCATTATGTTTGCATGGTTTCAGCGACTTTTGCCCCACAAGGGCGACTTTTTCGGAATGTTCGAGGCGCATGCGGCGACATTGGTCGGCGCGGCCGCGGCGCTGCAGCGCCTTGCGAGCGACGGTGCCACCCCCGCCGAAGTGCTGCAGGTCATTCGCGACCGCGAGCATGATGCCGACGACCTTATCCGGGAGGTGCTGACCGAAGTCCGCAGGACCTTTCTGACCCCGTTCGACCGCGGCTCCATCACCTCGCTGATCGGGGCGATGGATGATGCCATCGACGAGATGCTCGCCGCTGCGCGGGCCATCGACCTCTACGGGCTGCATGAGCTGCGACCGGAAATGAAGGAGATCGTCACCCTCATAAGCGAAGCTGCGAAGGTGACCGCCGAAGCGGTGCCGCTGCTTCGCGACGTCGCGGGAAACGGCACCAGGCTTCACGAGATGACTGGAAGGCTCGTCAGTCTCGAAGGGCAAGCCGACGAAGTCCACGCGATCGGCCTCAAGAAGGCGTTCCAGACGGCCCGGACCGACCCGCTGCAGTTCGCGGTCGCGCGTGAGGTCTTCAAGAACCTCGAGCGCGTGACCGACGCGTTCGAAGACGTCGCCAATGAGATCGACGGTCTCGTGATCGACCACGCCTGATGCACGAACTGGCGTTCCCGCTGCTTGTCGGGCTGATCCTCGTCGCGCTGGCTTTTGACTTCCTCAACGGCCTGCACGACGCGGCCAACTCGATTGCGACGGTGGTC
>JAICVC010000137.1 GCA_025935515.1 Sphingomonas sp. | reverse complement strand
GGAATTCAAGAACGCGATCGTCTTTGCCAACCGCAAGACTACGGTCCGCGAGCTTTCGACCAGCCTCAAGCGCTCGGGCTTCGCGGTCGGCCAGATCCAGGGCGACATGGACCAGTCCGATCGGATCGCGGAGTTCGAGCGGTTCAAGAACGACGAGATCACGATCCTGGTCGCGTCCGACGTCGCCGCCCGCGGCCTCGACGTCAAAGGCGTCAGCCATGTGATCAACTTCGACGTTCCCTGGCAGCCCGACGATTATATCCACCGCATCGGGCGCACCGGCCGCGCCGGCATGACGGGCATCGCAATCACGCTTGCGGCCCGCGAGGACGGGGAGGCGATCGGCCGGATCGAGAAACTGATCGGGCACAAGATTCCGCGCTCCGGCACCGCAGAAACGGCTATCGAACCGGCGGAGATGGCCAAGCCGGACAAAGGGCCCCAGGCCGGCAAGAAGCCGAAGGCGGAAAAAAGGTCCCCCAAGCCCGCGCCCGCGCAAAAGCGTCAAGCGCCGGAGCAGGCTCCACCGCCCCGCGAACGGTCCCCGGTTGTCGAGGACATCGACGGCGAATGGAATGGCCCGATGCCCAGCTTCCTCTCCGTGAGTGCCGGTTAGTCACAAGCCTGACACTGGAAAGCTCGATGCCCGGTTCCTAGTTCCTTTGCGGGCTGTGCAAGCGAAGGAACCCGAATGACCGACAGCACGACCGGATATGTGCTTCCCAAAGTATGGACGTGGGAGCAGCCCAGCGGCGGACAGTTCGCCAACATCAACCGGCCGATCGCCGGCCCAACTCACGACCGGCAGCTGCCAGTCGGCAAGCATCCCTTCCAGCTCTACTCACTCGCGACACCCAACGGCCAGAAGGTCGGAATCATGTTCGAGGAGCTGCTGGCGAAGGGCCACAAAGGCGCCGAATATGACGCCTGGCCGATCCGCATCGGCGATGGCGATCAGTTCGGCAGCGGCTTCGTCCAAGCGAACCCCAACAGCAAGATCCCAGCGGTTGTCGACCGTAGCGGTCCAGAGCCGATCCGCATCTTCGAATCGGGTGCTATTCTTCTCCATCTCGCCGAGAAGTTCGGCGAATTTCTTCCCAAATCCGGCGCTGCTCGCGCCGAAACGCTGTCCTGGCTGTTCTGGCAGATGGGCAGCGCGCCGTTCCTGGGCGGCGGCTTCGGGCATTTCTTCGCTTATGCGCCCGAGAAGTTCGAATATCCGATCAACCGCTATTCGATGGAAGCCAAGCGGCAGTTCGACGTCCTGAACCGCCAGCTCGCCGAGAACGAATTCATCGCCGGCGCTGACTATTCGATCGCGGATGTCGCGATCTGGCCTTGGTATGGCGGGATCGCCCTCGGCCGCAGCTATGAAGGCGCCGACGTGTTCCTGGCAATCCATGAATACGAACACGTGATGCGCTGGGCGAATGCGATCGATGCGCGCCCGGCGGTCAAGCGCGGGCGCATCGTCAACAAGCTCTCGGGCGACGAAAGCGAGCAATTGCACGAGCGCCACGACGCCAGCGACTTCGAACTGCGGACTCAGGACAAGATCCTGGGTCTCGCGCCCGACCAGGCCGAAGCGGTGAAGGACGACGCGATCTAACCGTCATTGCGAGCGAAGCGAAGCAATCCAGAACTGGGTCGCCACGTCGCTATGCTCCTCGCGATGACGATCGATAACGCCGAAGGAATTCGTTCGCGAACGACTTCAGGGCCTGCGCCGCGATCGCGTCGCGCAGGCCCTGCATGATCCGCTGATAAAACCAGAGGTTGTGCTGCGTCATCAGCATCGCGCCGAGAATCTCACCCGACTTCACCAGGTGATGTACATAAGCGCGGCTGAACGTCGTGCAGGCGGGGCACCGGCAGCCCGCCTCGATCGGCTCCCGGTCCTCCGCGAATCGAGCATTGCGCATGTTGAGCGGCCCGTCCGCGGTGAACGCCTGCCCGGTGCGGCCCGACCGCGTCGGCAGCACGCAGTCGAACATGTCGATCCCGCGCGTCACCGCCTCGACGATATCGTCCGGCTTGCCGACACCCATCAGGTAGCGCGGTTTGTCGGCCGGCAGCGTGTCGACGGCGAAATCGAGACAGCCGAGCATCGCCTCCTGCCCCTCCCCGACCGCGAGCCCGCCGACGGCGTAACCGTCGAACCCGATCTCGATCAGCGCCTCAGCCGACGCCCGGCGGAGCGGCTGGTCGAGCGCGCCTTGCTGGATGCCGAAGATGGCAGCGCGTGCCGCATGTTCGCCGCCGCGATCGAATTCCTCCCGCGATCTTTTCGCCCAGCGGATCGAGCGCTCCATCGCCTCGCGCTGCGCCTGCGACGTCGAAGTCGTCGGCACCAGCTGGTCGAACTGCATCACAATATCGCTGCCAAGCAGCCGCTGCACTTCAATCGACCGCTCCGGAGAGAGCATGTGCCGCGACCCGTCGAGGTGGCTAGCGAACGCTACCCCTTCCTCAGTCACCTTGGTGAGTTCCGACAGACTCATCACCTGGTAGCCGCCGCTGTCCGTCAGGATCGGCCGGTCCCAGCCCATGAACGGGTGCAGCCCGTGGAGCTTCGCGACGCGCTTCGCGCCCGGGCGAAGCATCAAGTGATAGGTATTGCCGAGGATGATGTCCGCGCCGCTCGCTCGCACCTCTTCCGGCCGCATCGCCTTGACGGTCCCCGCGGTCCCAACCGGCATGAACGCCGGCGTCCGGATTTCGCCCCGCTGCATCGCGATCGTGCCGGTGCGGGCCGCGCCGTCCGTCGCCGAGACCTTGAAGGAGAAACGGGTCACGCCGCGGGCCATGCCAAGCGCGCCCCGCTTAGTCGAGCGCATGGCTGTGCGGAAACGGGGCATGCCATTCACCGCCTGGGGCCGCCGATTGACTTCAAATTCCCGACCGGCGACCCCACCACATGACCACGCCGAGCGAGCAATCGGACAAGACCGGGTCGTTCCCGTATTTCGACTGGCTGCGCTTCGTGCTCGCGTCGATGGTCGCGCTCGCCCACGAACAGATCATCGGCTGGGAAAACGCCGGCAACTTCGCGGTCCAGGTGTTCTTCGCGCTGAGCGGCTGGCTGATCGGCGGAATCCTCCTCCGGACCGAGCTGAGAGGCCTTCCCCGCTTCTACTACAATCGGGGGACCCGGATCTGGGTCCCGTACGGCATCGCGGTCGCCGCGATTTACCTTCTGAGCGCGCTGCGCGATCCGGTGACTGTCCACTATTTCAAGTTCCTTTTCTACGACCTCACCTTCACCCACAATTGGTTCATCCCGAAGGTTCCTGCGGTCATCGACCTGATGCCGCTCCAAGGCACCGGCACGCACTTCTGGAGCATTTCGGTCGAGGAGCAATTCTACCTCGCCGCGCCGCTCCTCATCGTGCTTTTGCCGTTTGGCCGATCCATCCTCTTCTGGTTGCTCGTCGCGCTTGCCGCAAACATTACGCAATCCTGGTACGGAGCGATCAGTCTCGGCGTTCTCGCCGCTGTGGTCCGCTGCCAATATGGCGACTGGCAGCTCACGCGAGCCGGGCTGGTCGTCACCGCGGCCGCCGCGGCCGTCAGCGCCACGATCATGCTGCTTTACTCCGATTCCTATGCCTGGTCGGCGCCCCCCCTTGCCGCGGCCATCGTCCTGCTGACGTCATGGCAGGGCAAACGCGGCGCAGTCGGCCGCTTCGTCGGCGGTATGTCTTATCCGCTCTACCTTTATCACTGGACCGGCATGTTCGGGGCGACCTTCCTCAGCAAGCGGCTGGGCCTGTGGCTGCCGTCACTCGGCTGGACCGCTTATTGCATCGCGCTCGCCGTCGGCAGCCTCGCTTATGTCCTCGTCGACCAGAAGGTGATGCGACTCCGCTCGACCTTGTACCGGCCCGCCGCCGGGACCGCCTTGATGATCACCGCTTACTCGCTGCTCGCGGCCGGCGTCGTCGCGGGCGCCATCCTAGGTCTCGGCGTTTGACGGGAGCAGCAGGCTCGCGTCGCCGTAAGAATAGAAGCGGTATCCCGCCGCGATTGCATGCGCGTAGGCAGCTCTCATCACGTCGAGGCCCATCAGCGCGCTGACCAGCATGAACAGGGTCGAGCGCGGCAGGTGGAAGTTGGTGATCAGCCCGTCGATCGCCTTGAAGCGGTAGCCCGGCGTGATGAAGATTGCGGTGTCGCCCTCGAACGGATGGATGGTCCCGTCGTCGCTCGCGGCGCTTTCGAGCAGGCGGAGGCTGGTCGTTCCCACGGCGATCAGCCGCCCGCCTGTCGAACGCACCTTGTTTAGCCGCTCCGCCGTCGACGCATCGATGCGGCCCCATTCAGCGTGCATCTTGTGCTCGGCTGTGTCGTCCGCCTTGACCGGAAGGAAGGTCCCGGCGCCGACATGAAGCGTGAGCGTCTCGCGGCCGACGCCACGCGCCTCCAACGCGCCGAGCAATCGTGGCGTAAAGTGCAGGGCTGCCGTGGGCGCGGCGACTGCACCCTCCTCTCGCGCGAAGATCGTTTGGTAATCGGCACGATCCTCAGCATCCGCCGCGCGCTTCGAGGCGATATAGGGCGGCAGCGGCATGCGACCGGCACGCTCGAGCATGAGCTCGACGGGCTCGTCGCCGTGGAAGTGCAATAGCGCCGAGCCATCATCGGCCTTCTCGATCACCGATGCTTCGACGCCTTTGCCGAAGTCGATCGTGTCGCGGACACGTGCCCGCTTCGCGTTGCGCAGGAACGCCCGCCAGTCGCGCGCGCCTTCACGCTTGTGGAGCGTCGCGCCGATGCTCGCCCCAGGCCTGCACTGCGGGCCGTCCACAGAAGCCCCGCGCCGCCCTTCCAGCTGCGCCGGGATCACCTTGGTGTCGTTGAACACGAGCACGTCACCGGGGCGAAGGAGGTCCGGCAGCTCCATCACCTGGTGATCGGAGATGTCGGCCCCCTTCACCATCAGCAGCCGCGCGCTGTCGCGCGGCCGCGCCGGGCGTAGCGCGATCCGATCCTGCGGAAGCTCGAAATCGAAAAGCTCGACGCGCATTCCGGCGGCCTTAGCCGCCGAGGTAGGCCCTCACAATTTTCGTCGGCTGCTGCGGCGGCTCGCCTGGCGCGATCGCGTCCACCGCGTCCATGCCGGACACGACGCGGCCCATGACTGTGTAATCATTGTCGATGTCCGGCTTCGGCGCGAACATGATGAAGAACTGGCTGTTGGCCGAATCCGGGCTGTCGGCGCGTGCTGCGCCCACCGTCCCGCGCAGGAACGGGACCGTGGTGAATTCGGCCTTGAGATCGGGCAGCTCGGAGCCGCCCTCCCCGGTCCCCTTGGGATCGCCGCCTTGGGCCATGAAGCCGGGAATCACGCGGTGAAAGGTCAGGC
>JAICVC010000116.1 GCA_025935515.1 Sphingomonas sp. | reverse complement strand
GTTGGCTCGGCGGCATGCTAACCAACTGGAAGACTATCTCCAACTCGATCAAGCGGCTCAAGAGCCTCGAGGAGCAGCTGTCGGGCGACACCGCCGGGCTCACCAAGAAGGAAGTGCTCCAGCTCACCCGCGAGCGGGACAAGCTCGAGAAGAGCCTCGGCGGCATCCGCGACATGGGCGGGCTTCCCGACATCATGTTCGTGGTCGACACCAACAAGGAAGAACTGGCGATCAAGGAAGCCAACACGCTCGGCATCCCCGTGGTCGCGATCCTCGATTCGAACAGCGATCCCTCCGGCATCGCTTTCCCGGTCCCGGGCAACGACGACGCCAGCCGCGCGATCCGGCTCTACACCGACGCGGTCGCGCAGGCGGTGGGCGAAGGCCGCACCGGCAATGCACAGGCGCGCGGCCAGGACATCGGCGAGATGGCCGAGCCGCCGGCGGAAGTGGCGCTGGAAGCCTGAGCATTGACCGTTGCTCGGCGAAGGCCGGGACCAAGCGGCGCGTTACGCCGGCTTTCTTGATTGGACTGGACCCCGGCCTTCGCCGGGGAACTAGGAGACGTAAAAATGGCTGAGATCACGGCCGCGAGTGTCAAGGAACTGCGCGAGCGCACCGGCGCCGGCATGATGGACTGCAAGAAGGCACTGGCCGAAACCGATGGCGATATGGAAGCGGCGATCGACTGGTTGCGCGCCAAGGGTCTGTCGGCCGCTGCCAAGAAGGCCGGCCGCACTGCTTCCGAAGGGCTCGTCGGCGCTGTCGTCGAGGGCAACCGCGGCGCAGTCGTCGAAGTCAATTCGGAGACGGATTTCGTCGCCAAGAACGAGATCTTCCAGGATTTTGTGCGCAATGTCGCCAGGCTCGCGCTTCAGCACGGCACCGACGTCGAGGCGCTGGGCGCCGCTCAGTATCCGGAGGGCGGCTCCGTCCAGGAGAAGCTGACCGACAACATCGCCAAGATCGGCGAGAACCAGTCGCTGCGCCGCGCTGCGGTGCTTGAAGTGGGTGAGGGCGCGCTCGTTTCATACGTCCACAACCAGGTTGCGCCGGGCCTCGGCAAGATCGGCGTGCTGGTCGCGCTGGAGAGCGCCGCACCTGCGGAAACCCTGACTCAGCTCGGCAAGCAGATCGCCATGCATGTCGCCGCCGCACATCCGCTTGCGCTCGACGCCGAATCGCTCGACCCGGCACTGGTCGAGCGTGAACGTTCGATCGCCTTGGAAAAGGCGAAGGAAAGCGGCAAGCCGCAGAACATCGTCGAGAAGATGGTCGAGGGCGGCCTCGCCAAGTTCCGTAAGGAGCATGCGCTGCTCACCCAGCTGTTCGTGATGGACAACAAGACCCCGGTTGCCGAGGTCGTTGCTTCCGCCGCGAAGGACGCCGGCGCCGGCATCGAGCTCAAGGGGTTCGTCCGCTTTCAGCTCGGCGAGGGCATCGAGAAGAAGCAGGAAGACTTCGCCGCCGAAGTCGCCGCGGCTGCCGGTTCCAACAAGGCCGAGCCGGTCGCCTGACGGCTGGCGGATCGTTCGACAGGGAAGGGCGGGGCTTCTGCTCCGCTCTTTCTCATTTCAGCTTCGCGGCCTCGGCCTTGCAGTCGTACGGCATGCCGGGCTCGAAGCAGAAATCGGGCCACCTCCCGCTCTGCTGCCAATATTTGATCAGGCCGATGCGCTGGGCCACTCGCATGAACCGCGGATCGCGGCGCGTATCGCGAAGATGCGGGCGGAAATAGACATCAGACAGGAGGATCAAATCGCTGGTCTTCGGCCAGTTGAGCAATAGGTTCAACACTTGCTCCTTGCCGGCGAATTGCGCGTAAGCCTGCACCGCGAAGCCAATGCCAGCACTGGGATTTTCCATATTGGCGAGGCGTTCGCGAACACGATCGAGCACTGCCTGGATGTTCGCCCTGGTCGGCTCAATCCGCGCGTCGAGAAACAGCTGTATGGCCCTGCCGCCCGTTGAATCCGTCTGCTGTTCGAAGATGGCCCGGGCGATCTTCGGATCGCCATACCGAAGATGGAACCGGAACCGCGCGTCCTGGACAGTTGCGGTTCCCGGCCACAAACGCTCGGCCTCACGAAGCTCTCGCTGCGCCGCATCGAAGGCTCCCGCATAAGCAAGGGCAGAAATGAAGTCGTTGCGCAGTGAAGGGGAAAGGGGGTCTAGCCGCACCGCTTTCGATGCAGCCTCAGCCTGATCCCCTAGTCGACCGACTTTTCCGAGCACGTTAGCATAGGCTGCGAGGACGTAGGGATCGTCGGAATGACGCGAGGCGAGGGGCTCGATCAGCGCCAGCGCTCCCGGAAGGTCGCTAGCTTCCAGAAGCGACGCCTCAGCCAGAGTCACCTCCGGCATTCGCGGATCGAGCCTTTTGGCTTCGGCAATGTGCTTACGAAATGCCGACAGCGCCAAGGCCGGCGGCCTACCTCCGTTGAAGGCGACGCCTGTTGTCTCCCTCTCGGCCAGGAGCAGCTTCGCCCAGGCTCGTTTGAAACCGGGCGCTTGCTGGACGACGGCACTCAGCATCCTGACGGCTGCGGTGGGATCCGAATTCAGGAATTCCGATAACTGAGCGCAGGCGTTCAGGTAGGATGTTGCAGCTTCTGGGCTCAGTCGCGTGCCCGAAGATCGCTGGTCCAGCAAGCACTCGAGCGTTGTCGCCGAGGTGAATGCCAGCTGCTGCTTCAGATCCTCGAGTTGCTGTGACGGTTGCTCAAATCCGCGTGACCAAAGGATCGTCCCGCGACTGCCATCCTTGAGGATCAGGCTGGCATGATTGGCCGGATTGCCGGGCGCCACGCCGACCTCCATCCGCAGATCGGAGTCTCCGCGTTTCTCGTCCGCTCCAGCGAGGCGGATCGATCCCAGTTGGCTGGTCTGAAGCGCTCCGAGCTTCACGATCAAGTCGCGCGCGGCGGCCCGCGACGACGGCGTGTCGTCGGATGCGGCAATGGTAACCGTGGTGATCGACGAACCGAACCGGCTCCACGGCCGCAAAATGAACAAGCCGACAGCCAAGGCTACGATGACGAGCGCGCCGAGCCCGAACAGGAGCGGCCCGCCCAGCGCCCGCCGTGAGCGTGTTGCCTTGGCAGAAATCGGATCGCGCTTGGAATCCGCGAAAGTATCGACCGCGGCTTTCAGCTCCTCGAGCTCCGCCGAGCGGCCGCGCCCTTTCCATCGAGACAGGTCGATCGTCTGGAACTGGCGGAAACCGAGCGGCGGTTCCGTGCCGTCGATCGTGGCCGGCACGAGACGACCGCTATCGCGTCCCGCTGCGGCCTCATCCCGGACCCACGGGGATTCGATCGCGTCCGCGGACCACAGCACGAGGACGACGTCCGCGGCTTTCAGCGCCTCCTCGATCACCTTCGAGAATTGGGCGCCCCCGCGCACATGGAGGTCCCACCAGACCGAGTGACCGGCCGCTTCGAGGGCGAGCGCAATCGGGCGTGCCTTCTTGGCGTCGTCGCGAGCATAGCTCAAAAACACACTGGCCATCGCAGTCCCCTGCGGCGGCAATGCTGCCCGCAAACCGCCACCCGGGCAAGCAAGGCAGTTGGCAAGCTCGCGCCTCGGCCATAAAGGCGGGGCGCTTTCACTGACTTCAGGGGACTTGCCGACGAATGACCCGCCCGCGTTTCAACCGCATCCTGCTAAAGCTGTCGGGCGAGGCGCTGATGGGACAGGGCCAGTTCGGGATCGATCCCGAAGCCGTCGCCGGGCTCGCCGGCGAGATCGCCGCGGCCAAGGCGCAGGGCCACGAATTGTGCCTGGTGGTCGGAGGCGGCAACATCTTCCGGGGGATGGCCGCGGCTGCGAAGGGCTTCGATCGGGCGACGGCCGATTACATGGGAATGCTGGCGACAGTGATGAACGCGCTGGCGCTCCAGAATGCGTTGGAGAAGCTCGGCGTCGACACCCGCGTGCTCTCGGCGATCCCGATGGCGAGCGTCTCCGAGCCTTACATTCGCCGCCGCGCGCTTCGGCACCTCGAGAAGGGCCGCATCGTCCTGTTCGCGGCCGGCACTGGCAATCCGTTCTTCACCACCGACACCGCCGCCGCGCTGCGCGCCGCGGAGATGAGCTGCGATGCTTTGTTCAAGGGCACCAGCGTCGACGGCATCTACACCGCCGACCCCAAGAAGGTTGCCGACGCAAAGCGTTACGAAACAGTCAGTTTTGGCAAGGTTTTAAGCGACGACCTCAAGGTGATGGACGCCGCCGCGGTCGCCCTTTGCCGCGACAACAATATTCCGATCGTCGTGTTCAACATCCGTCAGTCAGGCAACCTCGCCGAGGTTCTGGCGGGCAGGGGAACCGCGACCGTTGTGCAGAACGGAGAATCAGCATCATGACTACCACCATCTCCACCGCTGACCTCAAGCGCCGGATGCACGGCGCGGTCGAGGCGTTGAAGCATGACCTCGGCGGCCTCCGTACGGGCCGCGCGTCGGTCGCGCTGCTCGATCCGGTCCATGTCGAGGTTTACGGGTCGAACATGCCCTTGAACCAGGTGGCGACGGTCTCGACGCCCGAGGCGCGGATGCTGTCGGTCCAGGTATGGGATCGTTCGAACGTGCAGCCGGTCGAGAAAGCCATCCGTTCCGCTGGCCTCGGCCTCAACCCGATCACCGACGGCCAGGTCATCCGCTTGCCGATCCCCGAGCTCACCGAAGAGCGGCGCAAGGAGCTCGCGAAACTCGTGGGTCAATATGCCGAAAAGGCCCGCATCGCGGTGCGCAACGTCCGGCGCGACGGCATGGATCATTTGAAGATCGATGAAAAGAAGCACGAGATCAGCGAGGACGAGCGCAAGCGGCTCGAGCATGAAGTGCAAAAGCTGACCGACGATACGATCAAGGAGATCGACGAGGCGGCGGAAACCAAGGAGAAGGAAATCCTCGGCAAGTGAGCCCCGCTGCCGCCCCTGGGGGCGCAAAGGGACCGGGCGAGGGCGGAAAAGTCCCGCGCCACGTCGCAATCATCATGGATGGCAATGGCCGCTGGGCCAAGCAGCGCGGTCTGCCCCGTGTTGCCGGCCATCGCGCGGGTGCCGAAGCCGTCCGCCGGGCGCTCCAGGCGGCCGCCGATCATGGCGTGGAGGCGCTCACCCTCCACGCCTTTTCCTCGGAAAACTGGCGACGCAGCGAGGAGGAAATCTCCGACCTCACCGCGCTGATGCGCTTCTACCTCGAACGCGAGCTCAAGACGCTGGAAAAGGAACGGGTCCGGCTCAAGCTGATAGGCGATTATTCAGCATTCGGTGCCGAGCTTGTCGAGCGGCTTGAAAAGGCCGTCGAACGCACGGCCGACAACACCCGCCTGACATTGGTCATCGCCCTCAATTACGGCTCGCGTACGGAGATTGCAGCCGCCGCGCGCCGGCTTGCGGTCAAAGCCGTTGCCGCCGAAATCGACCCCGCGACAATCGGGGAGACGGAACTCTCAGCCGAGTTGCAGACCCGGGACCTGCCGGAGTTGGACCTGCTCATCCGCACATCGGGCGAGGTCCGGCTCTCCAACTTCCTGCTATGGCAGGCGGCTTATGCCGAGCTGCTTTTCCTCGAGGTGCTGTGGCCTAACTTCGACGAACAGGCATTTGCCGGCGCACTCGAAACCTTCGCCGCGCGCGACCGTCGCTTCGGTGGCCGGTGAGCGAACTTGCGATCCGCACCATGACGGGCATCCTGCTCATCGCGGCGGCGTTGCTCGCCGCGGTGCAGGGCGGCAATGTTCTGGCGCTTCTGGTCGCAGCGATTGCGACCTTGATATTCTACGAGTGGACCCGGATCGTGAGGGGCTGGGGCGCCGCCTGGTATATCGGCGGCTTCTTTTATGCCTTGCTGCCCGCGCTGGCGCTCCTTTGGATCCGCGAGCGAACGCCTCCCGGGCTGCCCAGCGACGAGCGCGGCTTGAGCCTGCTTGTCTGGGTTTTCATCGTGACCTGGGCAACCGACATCGGCGCCTATCTCGCCGGCCGTAGCCTGGGCAGGCGCAAGCTTGCTCCGGCGATCAGCCCGAACAAGACCGTGGAAGGCCTGATTGGCGGGATCGTCGCCGCGACGGCGTGTGGTGGCGCCTGGGCAGTTGCGACCGGACTTGGCCTTGCCTTGCTGGGGCTTGCGCCAGTGCTGGCGATTGCCGCCCAGGCCGGCGATTTGTTCGAAAGCGGCATGAAGCGGCGGGCCGGGATCAAGGATAGCGGAACCTGGCTCCCCGGGCACGGCGGCGTCCTCGACCGCCTCGACGGGCTCGTGCCCGTGGCTGTGCTCACGGCCGCAGCCCAGCTAATGGGGCTGACGTGACCCGCAGGATCGCCATTCTTGGAGCGACCGGCTCGATCGGCAAATCGACGCTCGACCTGATCGAGCGCGATCCGCAAAGGTTCGAGGTGACGGCCGTCACTGCCGCGACCAAAGTCGAAGCCCTGGCGGACATTGCGCGACGGACCGGCGCGAAACTAGCCGTCATCGCCGACGCGGCGAGGTTCGAGGAGCTGCGGTCGAGGCTCGCCGGCACGGATTGCCGGGCGGCCGCAGGAGAGGCCGCGCTGGTCGAGGCAGCGACGGGCGAGTCGGACCTGGTCATCGCCGCAATCGTCGGTTGCGCGGGTCTGGGTCCGGTCATGGCCGCGGTCGAAGCAGGCCGCACGGTCGCGCTCGCCAACAAGGAGGCATTGGTCACTGCCGGCGCGCTGATGACCGATGCGGCGGCGGCCAGCGGCGCCACCCT
>JAICVC010000173.1 GCA_025935515.1 Sphingomonas sp. | reverse complement strand
TGACCAACGACTTCTTCGTCAACCTGCTCGACAATGACACCTTCTGGGAAGTGGTCGACGAGAGCGGCGACGAGGAATTCACCGGCTACGACCGCGGCGGCAGGCAGGAGAAGTGGCGCGCGACCCGCACCGACCTCATCTTCGGCTCGAACAGCCAGCTGCGCGCGACCGCCGAAGTCTATGCCGAAAAGGGCAACGAGGAGAAATTCGTCCGCGACTTCGTGGCCGTCTGGACCAAGGTCATGAACGCCGACCGCTTCGACCTGCCGCAGGATACGAAGCAGGCCGAACCGATCGGAATCGCCGAACCCGAGCTGGCGAAATAAAGAGGCGCCGGCCGCGGCTCAGCGGCAGGCCGGCTCGAGCGCCGGGGCCGTCGGCTCGACCGCCGCAAGATCGGGGATCAGGTCGCCCGCGATTCGCCTGAGGGTTGTCGCAAGCAGCAGGAATTCCGCCTCGCGCGGGCTCGATCGGCGCCAGATGAGGGCCACGCGGCGATAGGGATAGTCAGACCGCAGCGGCCTCGCGTCGACGCTGGTGCCGGCGAGGATGCCGGCCTCGATCGCCATGCAAGGGACGAAGGTGAGGCCCAGCCCATTATCCACCATCTGCACCAGGGTGTGGAGCGAGGTGCCCATCATCGCCGCATGCGCGCGAAGCTCCGGCCGGTTGCACGCCGAGAGCGCATGATCCTTGAGGCAATGGCCATCCTCGAGGAGCAGCAGGCGCTGCTCATCGATGTCGCAGGCCGGCACCGAGGTGGCTTTCGGCGCCTCGCCCCGCGGGTAGGCGACGAACAGCGGGTCGTCGAACAGCGGCGTTGAGTCGACTTCGCCGCAGGCGAAGGGGAGGGCGAGGAGGACGCAATCGAGCTGGCCTCGGTGGAGCGCCTCGCAGGCGGCGTTGCTGGTCTCTTCGCGCAGGTAGAGCTTGAGCTCGGGCCATTGCTCGCGAAGCCGGGGCAGCATCGTCGGCAAGAGGAACGGCGCGATGGTCGGGATGACGCCCATCCGCAGCTCGCCGTGCAACGGGCGGCCCTGAGCGCGGGCCATTTCGGCCAGCTCCTCGGTCTCGCGCAACACGCGGATGGCCTTGTCGGCAATCTTCTCACCGAGCGCTGTGAAGCGAACCACCCGGCGGGTCCGCTCGACCAAAGTGACTCCGAGCAACGTTTCGAGCTCGCGTAGCCCAGCCGACAGCGTCGATTGCGTGACGAAACAGGCATCGGCGGCCCGGCCGAAATGGCCATAGCGCCGCAGCGCAACCAGATACTGGAGCTGTTTGACCGTTGGCAGGTGGACGATCATTGATTGAAAAATCCAATCACTGACAGTCGTATAATGAACTTGAACGATTTAGGCCAGCCACCTACATCGACCCCATCGAAGGTTACGTTGCACTGCACAAAAGAGGAGACCTCATGCTTACCGTTGGTGACAAGCTTCCCGCTCTCACGCTGGCCGTCCAGCAGGGTACGTCCGCGCTGCCCGCCGGCGAGACGATCGATCTCGGCCAGACCAACGGCAAGTGGAAGGTGCTCTTCTATTGGCCTAAGGACTTCACGTTCGTGTGCCCGACCGAGATCGTCGGCTACGGCGAGCTCAAGAGCGACTTCGAGGACCGGGACGCGGTCCTGATCGGTGCTTCGACCGACACCGCGCACGTCCACTTCGCGTGGCGCCGCTCCGACGCGGAGCTGGCCCAGGCCGACTTCCCGTGGATCGCCGACAACAAGAAGGAGCTCGCCGACGCGCTCGGGATCGTCGACCGTGACGAGGGCGTGGCGTTCCGCGCGACCTTCATCGTCGATCCCGACAACGTCATCCAGCACGTGACCGTCAACGGCCTCAACGTCGGCCGCAACCCGGCCGAGGCGCTCCGCGTGCTCGACGCGCTGCAGACCGACGAGCTCTGCCCGTGCAACTGGACGCCGGGCGAAGAGGTGCTGAAGCCGCAGGCCGCTTAAGCTTTTTCAGTTCCTCCCTGCCCCCTGTGGG
>JAICVC010000141.1 GCA_025935515.1 Sphingomonas sp. | reverse complement strand
GTGGCGCCGCGCTCACGCTTGAAGAAGCCGCCGGGGATGCGGCCGGCAGCGGAGAATTTTTCCTGGTAGTGGACGGTCAGCGGGAAGAAGTCCTGGCCGGGCTTGACCGACTTGGCGGCGGTTACCGCGCAAAGGACGACGGTTTCGCCGAGGGTCGCGAGCACCGCGCCGTCGGCCTGGCGGGCAACGTGGCCCGTTTCGAGCTTCAGGGTCTTGTCCCCGAGCTCGATTTCGACAGTTTTGATATTGAACATTGATCGTTCCTTCAGTCCCGGCGGCCGGATGCCGACCGGTTCAGCTGTTTGCAGGCTAGCCGGCCTGCTGCGGTTCGGGGCGCTTTTGGCCCCAATTGCGCCCCGCCGAATTGCGGGACTGATGGTCTCTTCGTCATGCTGAACTTGTTTCAGCATCCATCCCGGAGACCGTGGCGCGGATGGAGAAATGGATCCTGAAACGAGTTCAGGATGACGAAAGAGCGCGGAATTGCCGCGCTCTGGTCGTCACTTACGAAGGCCGAGCTTGGCGATGAGGCCGGTGTAGCGCTCGGCGTCCTTGCGGCGGAGATAATCCAGCAGCGAGCGGCGCTTGTTGACCAGCATCAGGAGGCCGCGGCGGGAGTGGTTGTCCTTGGCGTGCGTCTTGAAATGCTGGGTGAGATTCTGGATGCGTTCGGTCAGGATCGCGACCTGGACTTCGGGCGACCCGGTGTCGCCCTTGCCCTGCGCATGCTCCTTGATCAGCGCTTCCTTGCGCTCGGCGGTAATCGACATCGGTTCACTCCTATTCTTCTTAAAGGTTGAAACCCCGGACGACCTTCAGGCCGTCAGCCGTGGCTTCGACCAGCGCGACCGGAGTTCCCTCCGATGTCGCCAGTGAGAGCCCCGGCTTCGCGGGGACCCCGAACAGCATCTGTCCGTGTCGGAGCAGACGAGCCTGATCGGGAGTGACGGGGAGGGCCGGGATGTCGTCCAGCGCCGCGGTTAGCGGCAATACCGTCCTCGTCAGTGCGCGCGCCTTAGCGGCTTCCTCCAGAAAGTCCAGCGAAATGGCCGATTCGAGCGAAAAGGGGCCGGCGCGAGTTCGTCGGAGGTGCGAAACATGCCCGACCGTTCCCAGCGCAGCGGCGATATCGCGGGCGAGGCTACGGATGTAGGTGCCTTTGGAAACTTCCGCCGAGAGTGTGACCTCGTCCAGGGGCTCCGCGCCTCCGCGGCTCCGCGTGACATTTGCTTCTCGCGGTGACGCGGAAACGCGGAGAGAATGCACCTTTATGGCCCGAGCCTTCATTTCGACAGTCTCGCCTGACCGCGCGCGTTGATAGGCGGCCTGGCCGCCGATTTTCAGGGCCGAGTAGGCTGGGGGGACCTGGTCGATCTCGCCGGTGAAGCCGGGCAGGACGGCTTCGATCTGTTCCAACGTCGGGCGAATGTCGCTGGTCGCGATGATTTCGCCCTCGGCATCCAGCGTATCGGTCTCCGCGCCGAAGCGGATGGTGAACTCATAAGCCTTGGTGGCGTCGAGCATGCGTCCGGCGAGCTTCGTCGCCTCGCCGAGCGCGATCGGCAGCACCCCGCTCGCCAGCGGGTCGAGCGTGCCGCCGTGGCCGACCTTCGTCCTGGGCTCGCCGGCTTCGCGCAGGATGCGCTTGACGGCGGAAACGGCGGTGGTCGAGCCGAGGCAGACCGGCTTGTCGAGGACGATCCAGCCGTTGAGCACTCAGCAGCGGCCGCCCTTGGCCGGCTTGAAGTCACCGATGCGGACCGCCGCGGCCTTTTGCGGCCAGCTTTCCAGCGTCGGCTGATTGCCGGGTGGGAGCGTGCAGGTGCGGGCATTCACCGCCTTGCCGCCGGTGCCGATCAGCTCGGCCTTGAACGTGTACCCTTGGGCGCTGTTGTTGGTGACCGTCATCATTGTGCCCGAAAAATAACGGACGGCGACTTTGACCTCGCCGCGCGCCGGTTTCGATGAAGGATCGACCTTTCGCGCGTGGACAGGTTGGCCGCGATCGATGGTGAACAGCATATCCTCGCCGACGCGGACGGTGAGCGGCGCCGCGGCCGCGCCTGATCCGGCGGCAATCGCCAGCGCGAGCAGAACAGCCTTCATTTGCGCGGGAGGCTCAGGCTGAGCTGGCGCGCTTCGCCCTCCCGCAGCCGCTCAAAGAAATGCTTGCGGCACAGCGCGACATAGCGGTCGTTGCCGCCGATCTCGGTCTGCGCGCCGGCCGCGACGGCATGCCCTTCCTGGTCGACGCGCAGGTTCATGGTCGCCTTGCGCCCGCATTCGCAAACGGCCTTGAGCTCGACCATGGAATCCGCAAGCGCCAGCAGCGCTGCCGAGCCGGGAAACAGCTTGCCCTGGAAGTCAGTCCTCAGGCCGTAGCAAAGCACCGGAATGCCGAGGCGGTCGGCGACCTCGCACAGCTGCAGCACGTGGCGCTGCGACAGGAACTGCGCTTCGTCGACGAGGATGCAGTCGAGCTTGCGCCGCTTCAGCTCGTCGGTGATCTCCGCGAAGAGATCGACCTTCTCGTCGTAGCTGTGCGCGGGCGCGGAAAGGGCGATGCGCGACCCGATCACCCCTGCCCCCGCGCGATCGTCGAGCCGAGCGGTCCACAGCATCGTCTCCATCCCGCGCTCGCGGTAATTGTAGTCGGCCTGGAGCAGAGTGGTCGATTTCCCCGCGTTCATTGCCGCATAGTAGAAATAGAGCTTGGCCATCGGCGCTTGCTTAGCGCGGTCGAGGCGTGGCGGCTAACGCCCGCTATCCATTAGCGCTCCATGCGATAGAGCAGGTTTAGCGAAACACCGGTTTCCAGTTGTCCTGGAGCGACGATGCCGCCATCGCGCTCCGGCGCAGGGGGCGGCGGGGGTGGCGGCGGCGCCGACGCGTTGCTCACCCGGGTCCCGGTGACAACCACTTCGGTACCGCGATAGGAGACGCCCTCCTCGACGGACAGCAGCCGAACATTATTGTAGCCATTGTTGCGCGCATATTCCGTCGCTTCTGCCTGACCTCGTGCCATGGCGCGAATGCGGGCCTCCCGCCGCAGCGGCGCCGGGTCCGAAATTGCGAAATTGGGTCCGTACACGGTATCCGCGCCGGCCGTCGTCAGGGCATCGAGCAGTGACGTCAGCTTGTCGATGTTGCGCGTTTTTATCTGCACCGAGTTGCTTGCGATGTAGCCGATGAGCGTCTGCCGGCCGCGCCCGTTCGGCACGTTGTCCCAGCGATAGTCGGGCTGGAGCTGGATTCCCTGCGTCTGGATGTCGCGCTCGCGGATGCCGGCCGCGCGAATGGTCCCCAGAAGCTTTTCGGTCTTCACCTTGTTGGCCGCGACTGCCTCGGTCGCCGTGGACGCCTTGGCCTGAGTTCCGACGGTGATGCTGGCCTCGTCAGGAGGGGTCCTCAGCGATTCCGCGATGTTGACCCGGACCAGGGGCGTGTTCGCCATTTCGGCAATGCTCGCGCTTGGCGCCTGCTGCGCCAGAGCCGTTCCCGGATGGGCCAGCGATGCCGCCAAAATGATCGCCGCACCGATCGACCGATAATAACGCATGAAAACCTCCCTCTCGGATCGCGTGAAAAATCACCGCGCACAGTCTGAGACGCGGGTCCGCAGGAAATCCTTTGAGCAGTTCGAAGAAAGTTGTGGAAGTCGCAGTCAGTTAGAGATTTCGATCGCTTCTCGAACGTCTGCGCCGGCTTCAGCCAATTTCGGACTATCAGACCGGCCATTCGTCCTTCAGGATGGAGAACAGGACGGTGTCGCGGACGTGGCCGGTCCAGGTGATGCGGTCGGCCCGGAGCAGTCCTTCGCGGACGGCGCCGAGCTTCTTCATTGCCGCTTGGCTGCGCGCGTTGCGCTGGTCGACGCGGAACTCGACGCGGCGGATGCCGCAATCGAACGCGCGCCGCAGCATCATGTCCTTGACGCGGCGGTTGAAGCCCGTGCCGCGGAACCTGGGGCGGTAGTAGGTGCCGCCGATCTCCAGCACCTGGCGGTTCGGGTCGATGCCGAGATAGGAGGACATGCCGGCAAGCTCGTCACCGTCGAACAGGACGAAGGTGCGGTTGCGGCTGCTGGTGCGATAGAGGTCGATCGCATCGTCGAAACCGCCGGGACCGAAATTGGTCGCATAGATTTGCCAGATGTCGCCGTCCTCCGCGCAGGCGGCGCGGAGCGCATCGCGGTGACGCTTATCGAACAGCTCGGCGCGACAGCCGTCGCCCGTCATCGGTTCGGCGAGCCGGTCTGCCAGTAGCTCAGGCATGTGCCGTTAGAGCGAAGTCGAGGATTGCCTGCGCCTGGCGTTCCGACGCGGGGACTTCGGATTGGTCGATCGATGCCGCCGACATCGCGTTCTGCGCCTGCTCGAACCGAGGCTGCAGCTCCCGCGCTCGCGCCAGCGCGCTCGGGAGTTCCTGGACGCTGTCGATGACCTGGCCCAGACGCCAATGCGCGTAGTTTGGATTTGCCTCCCAATCGATGCGATCGAGGTTGAGGAAGATGCACGGCCGCGGGGTGCGGATGAATTCGTACACCTGGCTCGAGGCGTCGCCGATGTAGACGTCGGCGGCTTGGGTGTAGGTCATGTCGATCGAGCGGGTGCTGCCGCGGTCGATCAGGATGTTCGGCGCCTTGGTGCGAACCGACGGGCCGCGGCGGAGCTTCACGTGCGGCGCGACGATGAAGTTCCAGTCGGCGATCTTCTCCATCGCTTTCACGACCGCGCGGCCGTGGCGGATCCAGGTGCCGACGTGCCTGTCGAAATGCGGATTGTTGAGAGAGATCGGCCCTTCGTGGGCGAACATGCGTTCGGCCTCCGGTCGGATCAGCTCGAACTTGCCGTAGCCGACGACTCGGATGTTATCGTCGGTCCCGAGGCCGCGTT
>JAICVC010000050.1 GCA_025935515.1 Sphingomonas sp. | reverse complement strand
CCGTATCCGTAGCTGCTGCGGTAGAATGGATCCTCGACGTAGCGGACCTCGCCGCGATCGACGCCGTAGCCGAACTGCACGACCATGTTGGCGCTTTGGGCATTGGCCGCGGGGGTGTAACCTCGGGCCTGCAGCTGCTGGGCGACGATGCCCGCATAACGCTGGAACTCGAGGCCGCCGTTGTTGGCCATTCCGCCGGCGGGCACGACGAAGAAGGTCTGGCCCTGGGGCGCCGGCATCGCCTGGTAGCGTGACACCGTGGTGTTGATCGATTCGGCGCAGGCCGAGAGCGCGAGCGCCGCGGCGCCAAGCGCAAGGACGGCTGGAAGCTTATGGATACGCATCACTTACATTTCCCTTCGGCGGGCAGACAGGACCTGATCGGTTTCCCTATACCACCAAATGCCGTGAACCGTCGATGAAGCGAGATGTCAGCGCGGTAGGCCGACCGCTCGGTACGCTTCGGCGAGCGTCGGCGCCCCGAGCTCGGCCGCGCGCGCCGATCCATCTGCAAGCAGGCGGTCGAGCTCGGCGGGATCGCGGCGGAACTCGTCGAGGCGGCCGCGCAAGGGTTGGAGCAGGCCGACCAGGACTTCGGCGAGGGCGGGCTTGAACGCCCCGAAGCCCTGGCCCGCGAACCGGCCGAGCACCTGCTCGACGCTCTCGCCGGTGACGGCGCCGTAGATGCCGACCAGGTTCTTCGCCTCGGGGCGGCCGTCCAGGCCGGCCGGATCGGCGGGCAGGGGATCGGGGTCGGTCTTGGCCTTGCGGATTTTC
Organism: Sphingomonas sp.; assembly: GCA_025935515.1. Classification (GTDB taxonomy): domain Bacteria; phylum Pseudomonadota; class Alphaproteobacteria; order Sphingomonadales; family Sphingomonadaceae; genus Sphingomicrobium. The sequence goes on along the minus strand of JAICVC010000050.1, from coordinate 11,524 downwards.
TGCGCGATCTCGTCGTTGCTGTCGGTGAGGTGGATCCGGCTCATCTCCGACGGGTCGGTCTTCGACATCTTCGACCTGCCGTCGCGAAGGCTCATCACCCTAGCGGCGGTGCCGCCGCCGATGAACGGCTCTGGCGGCACGAACAGGTCGACATCGAAGTCGGTGTTGAACTTGATCGCGATGTCGCGGGTCAGCTCGACATGCTGCTTCTGGTCCTCGCCGACCGGAACGTGGGTCGCCTTGTAGAGCAGGATGTCGGCGGCCTGCAGGACAGGGTAGGTGAACAATCCGACCGAGGAGCCCTCGCGGTTCTTGCCAGCCTTGTCCTTCCACTGGGTCATGCGGTTGACCCAGCCCCAGCGCGCGGTGCCCTGCAATATCCAGGCAAGCTCGGAATGGGCCGGAATCGCGCTTTGCTGGAACAGAATCGACCTCGCCGGATCGATCCCGCTGGCGATCAGCGCGGCAGCCATTTCGCGGACGTTCGCAGCCAGCTCCTTGGGGTCGACGTCGACCGTTAATGCATGGAGGTCGGCGAGGAAGAACAGGCACTGCGCCTCGTCCTGCATGCGGACCCAGCGCAGGATCGCGCCCAGCAGATTGCCGAGGTGCAATCCGCCGGTCGGCTGGATCCCGGAAACCACCCGCATCTTATCCGGCATCGGTGTAGGGCCTTCTGCGGCGGAGCAGCGACTTCAACTCTTCGCGGTCCGTGCCGCCAAGGATCCAGACCAGCGGGAAATAAACGATCAAGCCCGCGCCGACGATCGCGGCGACGCCCGCCAGGCGATGGCCGGCCGAGCCGACGAACCATCCCGCCAGCGCCGTGCGGACGGCGATCAAGGCCACGACCATGCCGAGCGCCGCGATGAGTTGACGGACGAGCCGCGAGGCCAGCCACTTCTGGATCCGGAAATGCCCGCGCCGATGGAGCAGGGCATAGAGGATCAGGCAATTGAGCCACGAGCTGATCGCCACCGCCGCGGCGAGACCGCCGATGCCGAGCCCCAGCCCCCAGATCAGCAGGAAATTGAGTACGACGTTCACGACCAGGACGACCACCGCGACCTTCACCGGTGTCGCGGTGTCGCGCCTTGCGTAGAAGCCGGGCGTCAGGACCTTCACCAGCACGTAGGCTGGCAGTCCCAGCGCGATCAGGGAAAGGGTGAGCGCGGTGTTGCGCGCATCCTCGGCATTGAACCGTCCGGCCTCGAAGATCGCCGACACGAGGGGCAGGGAGGTCACCGCCAAAGCCAGTGCGGCCGGCAGGCACAGCAGCATCGCCAGTTCGGCGGCCTGGCCCTGAACCCGCGCCGCCGCGTCGGCCTCGCCGATGTCGACATGACGGCTGACCTGCGGGAGGATCGCGGTGCCGATCGCCGCGCCGATGACGCCCAGCGGCAGCTGGTTCAAACGGTCGGCATAGTTGAACCAGCTCACGGCACCGGTGCCGATGCGGGTCAGGAAGAACGTGTCGATGAACACGCTGACCTGATAGACGCCGGCGCCCAGCGTCGCCGGAATGACCACCCGGACGAATTGGCGGACTCCGGGAGTGAGGCGCGGGCGCCGGACTTTCAGGACGATGCCCGCGCGCTTGCAGGCTGCGATCAGCAGGCCGAGCTGGAGCACCCCGCCGACCGTCACCGCCGCGGCAAGCGCCGTCGCAGTCACCGGCCCGCCCTCGCGGAAGATCAGCAGCGCCGTCAGCATCGCGAGGTTGAGCAGTGCCGGCGCGAAGGCGGCGGCGGTGAAACGCGCGATGCTGTTGAGGATTCCCGAAAAGAGCGAAACCAGGCTGATCAGCAGCAGATAGGGGAAGGTGATCTGCGTGAGGAACGTGCCGAAGCCGAGTTGTTCGCCGTGCCAGCCGGTGATCGCCCAGATGAAGGGCTTCATCAGCGCAATGAACAACACGCTGAACAGGATCAAAGTCGGAAGGAAGACCGCCAGGACTTCTTCCGAGAAAAGCTTGGCCGCGTCCTCGCCGCCCGACTGGAGCCGCTGGCTGTAGAGCGGGACGAATCCGGCCGAAAAGGCGCCTTCGCCGAACAGCCGCCGAAAGGTGTTGGGGAGCCGGAAGGCGACGTAGAACGCATCGGTATAGACGCCCGCGCCGAGGATGCGCGACATCAGCATCTCGCGGGCGAAGCCGGCGATTCGGCTGACCATCGTCAGCCCGCCGATCGTTCCGGTCGACTTGATGAGGTTCATCGCGCCCGCCCCGGGGAAAGCCGCGTCAGGCTTCGGTCGGGGCCTGCTCGTTCCCGCCGTTGCCCCCCGCCGCGTCCTGCTGCTGCTGAGTGGCTTCCAGCTGCGCCATGTAGGCCGAGGCGAAGTCGATCGGATCGAGCATCAGCGGCGGGAAGCCGGTGCTGGAGACGGCATCAGAAATCACCTGCCGGGCGAACGGGAAGAGTAGCCGCGGCGCCTCGATCATCAGGAATGGCGGAAGTGCCTCCTGGGGGATGTTGCGGAGCGCGAACAGGCCCGCGTAGCTGAGGTCGACGACGAAATGAACGCCGTTTTCCGAGCGCGCGGAAATGTCGAACTTGAGCGTGACTTCGTGCACGCCTTCCTGCGCGCCTTCGACATTAAGGTTGAACTGAACGTCGAGCTGCGGCTGGACCTGCCACGAATAGACCTGGGGCGCGCTCGGGTTCTCGACCGACAGGTCCTTCACATATTGTGCGAGGATGGAAACCTGCGGCTGCCCGTTGTCGTCCGAGCCATTGCCGCCTGCGCCCTGTTGCTCGTCCGCCATGAATCGCTGTCCTTACAGAATGTTGTGCTGTGCTGGAGGCGCCGAAAAGTTGCGGCGTTTCAGCCTCGGGCGCCTAGCAGCCACATTTATGGGGCGCAATGGCACGCTCGTGCGTTGGGTGGTGTTGGAATATTTACGATAAGCGCACTATGTTGGTGCCCGAACCGCATAGGACCTGAAGTTGGCCGTCATCGTTATCCTCGCCCTGGTTGCCCTGTTCATCGGGCTCCGGCTGTACAGCGTGCTCGGGGAGCGCACCGGGCATGAGCAGCAGCCGATCCTGAAGCCGGCGGAGTCCGATGCGCGCGCCGCGCCGCAGGTGACCCAGCCAGCCGTCAGCCAGCCGGCCGCGGCGGACGCCGGCGACCTCGCTTATGTGCCGACCGCCGGGCCGGGCGTTCGCGCGATCCTCGCCGCCGACCCCAGCTTCGACGTCGCGCGATTCCTCGATGGCGCCAAGTCGGCGTACCGAATGATTCTTGAAGCCTTCTGGAAAGGCGATCTGGACGCGCTCGACAGCCATGTCGACGCGCATGTCCGCGAGGCTTTCGCCGGCGCGGTCGAGCAGCGCCGCAAGGATGGACTGACGCTCGACAATCGCCTCGTCACGATCGACCAGGCCGTGATTTCCGAAGCGACGCTCGAGCGCGGGCTTGCTGTCCTCACGGTTCGTTTCGAGGCCGATATAGCCGCCGTCACGCGTAATTCGGAAGGGCAGGTGGTCGCCGGATCATTGAGCGACGCCGTGCAGACCCGCGACTTGTGGACCTTCCGCCGGGACACCGGCTCGCGCGACCCGAACTGGCTGCTGATCGAGACCGACGAGGAAGAGTGAGGCTGCTCGCTCGCGCGGCTCTCGCCGCGTCCTTTGCTCTGCTTGCGGCATGCGCCACGAAGCCCGCACCGCCCCCTGAAGCGCAAGTGCCGCCGACCGCGCCCGCGCCGGTTTCACCGCCTGTACTGGTCCCGCCCCCGCCCCCGGTCGGCCGCAATGCGGTCGAGACCGGCATCAAGCTCGAAGCACCGCGTGTGCTCAAGGCCGACGAAGCGCAGCGGGCACTGGCGGCCTTCCGGACAAGTTGCCCGGCATTGATCCGCCGCACCGACGCCTCCGGTCTGACTCAAGCCGGCGACTGGCTGCCGTTGTGCACCCAGGCCACGACGATGGACCCAGGCTATGCGCCGGGGTTTTTCTATTATGGTTTCGACTGGGTGAAAGTGGGGGACGGGCGCGCGTTCGCCACCGGCTATTACGAGCCGGAGATCGAAGGCTCGCGGACGCCGCAGCCGGGCTATGTCCCGCTCTACCGGCTGCCATCTGACCTCATCCGCTGCACCAAGGCGGACGGAACCACCGGCCGCGGACGGATCGATGCGACCGGCGCTTGTGTCCTGTATTTCACGCGCGGCGAGATCGATGACGGAGCGCTCGCCGGCAGGGGGCTCGAGCTGGTTTGGGCGAAGGACCCGGTCGATCTCTTCTTTCTCGAAATCCAGGGCTCCGGCCGGGTCCGCTTCGACGACGGCACGGTGATGCGGGTCGGTTATGCCGGGCAGAACGGGCGCGATTACGTCGCGATCGGACGGCTCTTGCGCGACCGTGGCATCCTGCCGCCCGGCGGCGCCAACATGCAGGCGATCAAGGACTGGATCCGCGCCAATCCCGAGCAGGGGCGAGCGCTGATGCGCGAGAACCTCTCCTACGTGTTCCTCAAGGAACTGACGGGACCGGGCCCGCTCGGAGCCTTGAATGTGCCCGTAACGCCCCGCGCGAGCGTCGCCACCGACCCCAATTACGTGCCGCTCGGCGCGCCGATCTACCTGGACAAGGCCGACCGCCACGAAATCGACGGGATCTGGATCGCCCAGGATACCGGCGGCGCGATCAAGGGCCCCAACCGCTTCGACACCTTCTGGGGCGCCGGGCCGGAGGCGGTCGCCACTGCCGGCGGCATGTCCGCGTCCGGCGAGGCGCTGGTCCTGGTGCCGAAGGGCACCGCCGCCCGTGCGCTCGCTCAGCCCTGAAGAGGCTGAGTTGTGGGGGCGCGTCGCGTCCACCATCAGGCCATTGTCGCGCGACCCGCAATCCTTACCGAACCGGGGAGGAGAATCGGCGAAGGCGGTCGAGGTCGGCAAGCGACAGGTAGCAGCCGCGCACCGCCACGCGGCGCGCCCCCGTGCCGTGCCGATCGCCGAGAAAACGCTGGACGGCAGCTGGGACAAGCGGCTTCGGGGCGGCGCGGTCGAGCCTGACCGCGTGCTCGATCTGCATGGGATGAGCCTCGATACCGCCTGGGCTGCGATCGACCGAACCCTCGAGACCGCCATCGCGCGCGGCGACCGCCTCGTGCTGCTGATCACTGGCCACCATCGCCCCGGCGATCCGCCGGTCCAGCGCGGCCGCATCCGCGCCGCGGTTCACGACTGGCTCGCTGCATCGCGCCATTCCTCGGACATCGCCGCGGTCAGGGGTGCGCATCGCCGCCACGGCGGCGGCGGCAGCCTGTACCTCATCCTGCGGCGTAAAGTTCGCGCACGATGACGCTTTCTTAACCTCGATTGATTACCGCGTGCGTCTAGGCGGAGATTTTCCGCCGCGAGGCGCACCGACCCTAATGACCGCAGGCACGGCCCAGAAGATCAGCAACGCGATCCTGTCGTGCGCCGCGGGCTTCGCGTCCTTCCTTTTCTCTCTGACCGCGCTCCTCTATCTCACCGAGTTCGACCAGAAGATCGTCGCAGCGCTCGCCGCCGGCGTGTTTTGCCTGCTGATCAGCTACGTCGCGGCCGAGCGGCCGAACAGCGAAAGCGCACGGGCGCTTGCAGCGCTCAGCGACCGCCTGCTGGCGGTCGAGGACGGCGATCTCGTCTCGCCCGCGCCGCCCGCCGTGAAGCGCAACATGCCCAAGCTCGCAGCGGCTGTCGACAGCCTGTTCGCCGAAGTGCGCGCATCGATCGAAAATGCCCATGCGCTCGGCATGTACGATCCGGTGACCTCGCTCCCCAACCGTCTCCATTTTCGCTCCGAGGCCGACAAGCTGATCAGCGAAGCGGTGGATACGGTTCAGTCGGCGATGCTGTTCGTCGACCTCGACCGGTTCAAGATGGTCAACGACAGCCTCGGCCACGCCCGCGGCGACCAGTTGCTGATCATGGTCGCCAACCGGCTTCGAGTCGTCGTCAACGCCGAGTTCGCCGGGACCGCCGGCACGCGCCCGCTGCTCGCCCGCCTCGCCGGTGACGAGTTCACCATCTTCTTCCCCCAGATCGACTCGGTCCGGGACGTCGAGCGGGTCGCAAGGCGCATCGTCCTTGCCATCTCCGAGCCGTTCGAGCTTTCCTCGCACAGCGTCGACATCGGCGCGTCGATCGGCGTCGCGATCTCGCCCGATCACGGGACCAGCATCGAGGCGTTGATGCGAGCCGCCGATATCGCGATGTATCGGGCGAAGTCGGTCGGCGGCGGCCAGCATTGCCTGTTCGACGCCGAGCTCGCCTCCGAGCATCAGGACAAGATCGACACCGAAAAGGCGTTGACCGAGGCGGTTCAGCGAGACGAGTTCGTGCTCGTCTTTCAGCCCCAGATGAGCCTCGTGACGGGCGAAGTCGCGGGCGCGGAAGCGCTGCTCCGCTGGAACCATCCCCGCGATGGCTTGAGGCTGCCGGCGACCTTCATCCCGGTCGCCGAGCGGACCGGCCTCATCGCCGATATCGGCGAATGGGTGGTGGATGAGGTCGCGGCTACCCTCGGCGGCTGGCACCGCGACGGGTTCGATGGCCGGCTCGCCTTCAACATCAGCCCGCGCCAGGTCGAACGCCCCGACTTCTTCGCCCGGTTGCGGCAATCCTTCGCCGACAGCGGCGTGCCGCTGTCGCTGATCGAGCTCGAATTCACCGAGAGCGCGGCGATGGAAGTCAGCCCCGCAGTCCTCGACGAAATCGCGGCGCTCCGGGCCGATGGCGTGCGGATCGCGATCGACGACTTCGGCACCGGCTATTCCAATCTCGCGCGCCTCCGCTCGATGCCGCTCGATCGGGTCAAGCTGGACCCGTCGCTGATCGCCGAGATCGAAAGCAGCGAAAAAGCGCGGGTGATCGTCCAGGCGGTCATCCAGCTGATCAAGGGCGTCGGCTGCGAGGTCGTCGCCGAGGCGGTGGAAACGGTCGCCCAGGCCGACATCCTGCGCGCGATGGGCTGCGACACGGTCCAGGGGTACGTCTTCGCCCACCCGATGTTCGAGCATGAGTTCGTGGAATGGACCGGACAGGCCCGAGACAAGGACGCCAAGTCGGTCGCTTAAGGGGCTGACCTTTGCTTCCGACCCATGCGGCCTTTCGCGGAATTAGGACGTGCGTTCGACCGGTGAGATGCGGTTCTCGCTGGTGATGAGCTCGAAGCGGACGACGCGTCCGTCCTTGCGGAAGAACTGGACGCGGTCGCCCGTCGCCTGGATCTCGAACAGATCGCCGCCGAGGTAAATCATCTCAAAGGGCGGCCCGCCGTCGCGCTGATAGACGAGCTTGCCTTGCTCGAAGCGGATCGTGCGTTGCCCGAAGCGACCCGTGAAGTCGGACCAGATCGGCTTTTCCTTCGCAGGATCGAGAACCCAGGTGAGCTTGTTCGCGGGGTCGAGGACGATCGTCAGCTTTCGGATCACCGGAAAGCCGACATTGATGACCGTATCGAAGAATGCGACCGCCGGGTCCTTCAGGCTGTACGGCCCGATATCGACCGAACCCGCGAGCGTCCCGCCAAAAATGTCTTGCACCGCGAGCGCCGAGACCGCCTTTCCGACGACCTTGGCCGGCGCTTTCAGCGAAACCGATTTCACGAAATCAGCCGGAAGAGAGAGGGCGCTGTTATGGCCGGTGTCAAATACGGCATCGTAGGGTCTACCGGCGATGCGGATCTCGGCTGCCGGGATATCTTCCTTGTACGCATGCCCGGGTCCGGGCGGGACGAAACCGCTGTCCTTTGGAATGATCCTCAGGCGGTTGAGCCCTGCCTCGATGACCACGTACCGCTTCCCGAAACTATACGGGCCGAAAACCCCGGCTTCGTCCCCGGATGTGTCGGAGAGCCGAACGATCTTGATGTCGAGCGGCACCTCGCTCAATCGCGCTCCCGGTACCGCGGCCGTCGGCACGACGGTCGACTTTTTGCTGACGTCGTCGACAAGCTTGAAATGGCCTACGACCTTGAGCCCGACCTGCTTGGCCAGCGCCGCATCGAGGATGTTCTCTGTGGTTCCAGTGTCGAACACCACCGGTATCGGCGCGCTCTTGCCGATCCTCAGCATCGCAAGCGGCCGGTTGGTCGATACGTAAAGCGGCACGATCTGGCTCGGCGCCGGGGCGGCGTCCGCCGGCATTGCATTCGCGGTCGCGAGGACTGAAAGGCAGAACCACAGTCGAAGAACCCTCATGGCGCCCTCCCCAATTTATGATACGATTCGTACCAAACATGCAGAGCCTGGGCAATGGCCGCTGAACGCCAGTTGACGGAGCTAGAGGGCGCTGTCCTCACCGAGATTGCGTTTCGCGGCTGCGATACGGCCTACAAGGTACGGCGGGCGTTCCAGCTTTCACTGAATGTGCACTGGCAGGGAAGCGCCGGGGCGGTGTCGCCCGCGATCAGGCGCCTGAAAGCGGCAGGATTGATCGCCGCCGCACCGCATCCCAGCCGCGCGGGTCAGCTTCTCTCGCCAACGGTCGCGGGGAGAGCCGCGCTGGAGCGATGGGCGACCTCGATCGAAGCCACGACCAGTCTTGGACTCGACCCCTTTCGGCTGCGCTCCGTCGTTTGGGACTTCCTCAGCCCGGCAAAACGGCGAGCCTTCTTCGTGAAGCTCCATGAGGCGTCCATGGCCGATCTTCCCGCATTCCGAGCCCGCGTCCAGGCCGACCCCGTCGGCCGACGCCAGACGGAATTGGCCATCGCGGTAATCGAAGGGCGGCTTGCCTGGCTGAAAGCTCGTCGCGACGACGGAAACTAAATTCCCGTGGTCTAGGCGATGGCGAGGCGCAGAAGCTTTCCCAAAGCGCGTTTGTCCGAAGAGTCCGTTAGAGTCAGTCGTCCACTCATTCGCTTCCGACCCATAGCGGACATTGCCGCGATTTAAGAACCGCCGTGCCCTCGGATGCGTTAAAACGCTCAGTCGCTTTCACCGGGAGGCTGCAGATGAACCGGTACGTAACCGCCGCGCTGGCGTTCGCGCTGTCTACCACAGCGAATGCCGCCACCAATTGGTCCAGTGTCGATGCCGCCATGGGAAGAGCGGGGTCGGTCCAGGTGGGAGACGTTCATCGGTACAGCTTCCCCCGTTCGGATCTGGCGGTCACGCTCGACGGGGTCCGCATCAAGCCGGCGCTGGCGCTCGGCTCATGGCTCGCGTTTCGCGAGGTGGGCGATGGTGCCGAAGTGATGGGAGACCTGGTGCTGACGCAGCAAGAGGTGAATCCTGTTTTGTCGCGACTGGTGCAAGATGGCCTGACGATCACCGCTCTTCACAATCATCTGCTCCGCTCATCGCCGGGGACGATGTACATGCACGTCCACGGGACTGGAGATGCCGTGAAGCTCGCGGCCGCGATTCATCAGGCGCTGGCGGCCAGCCGCACACCGATGGGGCCACAGCCCGCGGCTGCGGCCGCTCGGCAGGCGCTGGACACCAAGGCGCTCGACACCGGCATGCGGGCCCAGGGTAAAGCCGCGGGCGGAACGTACCAATTCTCCTTCCCGCGCGCCGAACAGGTGACCGAGAATGGAATGGCCGTTCCAGCCTCATTGGGCATTGCGACTGCGATCAATTTCCAACCGACCAGCAAGGGGCGTGCAGTGGCCACGGGCGACTTCGTGATGGTGGGATCCGAGGTACCGGCGGTCATTGCCGAACTGCGACGGCACGGGATCGAGGTCACTGCTCTGCACAATCATCTGATCGGCGAAGAGCCTCGACTGTTTTTCGTGCATTTCTGGGGGAACGACCAGGTTGCCCGGTTGGCGCAGGGTTTGCGAGCGGCGTTGGACCAGATGAACCTGAAACGCTGACGGCCAAGCCATGCCGCACCTCGGATTGCGGCTTAGAGTCCGCGACGACGCTTCGACCCCGAGCGCGCACATTGGGAACTGCTAGGCCAGAACCTTCCGTACGATCCGTTCATAGATCCGCGACAGCGCCTCGATGTCATCGACCGCCGCGCATTCGCCGACCTTGTGCATGGTCGCGTTGGGCAAGCCGAAGTCGACCACCGGGCAGAGCTGGATGAGGAAGCGGCCATCCGACGTTCCGCCGCTAGTCGAGAGCTCGGGCTTCTGTCCCGTTTCTTCCTCGATCGCCGCGACGACGACGTCGTAAAGCGGCCCCGGCGGGGTCAGGAATGCTTCGCCCGAGATCCGCGCGGTGACCTTGGAACCGGGCGCCTCGCGCTCGGCGATCTGCCCGACCAGCTTCACCAGGTCGGGGCCGCGCTGGAGGTTGTTGAAGCGGATATTGAGCTGCGCCGTCGCCGAACCGGGAATGACGTTGCTGGCATTGGTTGGGGTCGAGATTGCGGTGAGCTCGAGGTTCGAGGGCGGGAAGGTCTCGTTGCCGTCGTCGAGGTGCAGGGCATCGAGCGCGGCGATCACGCGGGCGAGCGCCGGGACCGGGTTGGTCGCGCGGTGCGGGTAGGCGACATGCCCCTGGACGCCCGGCACCTCGATCCACATGTTGACCGAGCCGCGCCGGCCGATCTTGACCGTGTCGCCGAGGCGGTCGACGGAGGTCGGCTCGCCGATGAGGATCATGTCGGGACGAATCTGCTTTTCGTTCAGCCAGTCGATGATCCGCGGCGTGCCGTAGGTCGCATAGCCTTCCTCGTCGCCGGTGATCAGTAGCGACATCGTCGCGGCGGCGGCATCGAGACGAGAGATTGCGGCGACATAGGCAGCGATCGCGCTCTTCATGTCGTTGGCGCCGCGCCCAACCAGCAGGCCGTCGGTGACATCGCCGGCGAAGGCATCGGCGGCCCAGCCTTCGCCCGGCGGGACAACGTCGAGGTGGCCGGCAAAGCCGAAATGCGGGCCGCCGTCGCCTCGGATCGCGACCATGTTCTCGGTCGGGCCGTCGGGCGGCTCGCCCAGCACCCAGCGGTGAACGGTGAAGCCGAGTGGGGTCAGAGCGGCCTCGAGGACGTCGAAGACTTCGCCGCGCGCTGGCGTGACGCTTGGGCAGCGGATCAATCGCTGGGCAAGCTCGACGGCATCGATCGCGGCGGGCATTGATCAAGCCCTAGCAAGCATTCAATGTGTGGCAAGCTTGGGCCGGGCAGTTCGGCCCGCCGTCGTTTGTCGGTTCGTCGATTGGGGCTTGCATCGGCGCTACATTTGTAGCACGCTACAATTGTAGCACAAGCTTGTGCGCGTAACAGGGGAGTGGCGATGGCCGCGCATTTCGTTCGACTGTCGCTGCTCGCCGGTGTCGCCGCACTGATTTCCGCACCCGCGACTGGACAGACGCCCGCCGCCGCTGCGCCGATCGCCGCCGCCAAGCGGGTGTACACGCCGGCCGACTTCACCCGCTTCGCGCCCAAGACCGCCTACGACATGCTGGTCCAGGTGCCGAGCTTCAGCATTCGTTCGGCGGACGTCGAGCGCGGGCTCGGCCAGGCCTCCGAAAACGTGCTCATCAACGGCCAGCGGATCGCCAACAAATCGGGCGGAGCGATCGACCAGCTGCAACGGACCTCGGCCGCGAGCGTCGACCGGATCGAGATCCT
>JAICVC010000120.1 GCA_025935515.1 Sphingomonas sp. | reverse complement strand
CGGCATGCCATTTCCACAAAGCAGCCGCATCCCGCTCGGCCTTGCCGAGATGCGCGGGGTCCTTGAGCAGTTCGTGGGCCAGGATGGCGGTGAAATGCTCGAGCGCCATGGTTGCCCCGAGGCTGACGATCGGCGGCTTCGACTTGGTGACCGAAAGTCGCCACTCGACCCGCTGTTCGAGCTTGGTGAGGTCATAGCCGGCCTCGGCGGCACGCTTGTTGAACGCATCATGCTCGCGGCTGTGGATCGCTTCCTGCGTGGTGAAGCCCTTGATCTCCTCGGCGAGCTTTGGCGGAGCACCGTCGCGGAACGCGCGCACGCTCTCGACGAAAAAGGCTTCGCCCGCCGGGAAGGTGGTCGATAACGCGTTGTAAATAGCATTCGCTTCGACGCGCCCGCCGTGCCACAAGCGCGGCGTGGCCGTGCCGCGACCGAAGCGGCGGTCGCGCGGCGTGATGCTGAGGTCCGACGGGGTCGGCAGGGTCGTCGCGGTCATGAGGACAAAATAGCTTAACTTACAATCGTGTCAATAAGACGGACCCGCCTCAGCCCCGAAGAAAGCCGTTCGGCCGCGCTTGGCGCGGCGCGCAAGCTGCTGATCGAGCGAGGCCCCCAGGCCGTCACGCTCAAGGCCGTCGCCGCCGAGATCGGACGCACCCACGCCAACCTCCTTCACCATTTCGGCTCTGCTGCCGGGCTCCAGGGCGAGCTCGCGAGGTCGATCGCCGACTCGGTCAACGGCAGCATCGCCGAGACTGTCGAGCGCGTGCGCGCCGGCGAGACGGATGCCCGGGTGATCGTCGACCAATGCTTCGACGCCTTTGGCCGGGAAGGCGCCGGCGCGCTTGCCGCATGGATGATCCTCACCGGCAACCGTGACGCCTTGAACCCGATCCTCGATTCGATCCGCGGACTGGTCGCCCAGCTCGCAGTCGGCCACGACCCCCATCACGTTGCGGAAAGCACTCTGTCGCTGGTGCTCAATGCGCTTGGCGATTCGCTGCTCGGGCCGCCGATCGCCGAGGCGCTAGGTCTGCAGCGCGACGCCGCGCGCGAGCTCGCCGCCCAGCGGCTCCGCCACCGCATGGAAGCGGAGCACCCCCGGGGCTAGGCCGCACGGCACCTTGTCGTTGCAGGTGCGTTACGTCGCCCATGACCAAGTTCTTTTCCAATATTGCATCGAAGACGGCCACGTGGATGGGCCAGCCCAGCGCCTTCGTCGGCGCCACTTTCGCGTGCATCGTCTGGGCGGTGTCGGGCCCGGTCTTCAATTATTCGGACACCTGGCAATTGGTGATCAACACCGCGACCACAGTGTTGACCTTCCTCGCGGTGTTCCTGATCCAGAACAGCCAGAACCGGGACGGCGCCGCGATCCAGGCCAAGCTCGACGAGCTTCTGCGCGCCGTCGACAAGGCACGCGAGCAATTCATCGGCATCGAGCATCTCACCGACCAGCAGATCGAGCTCGTCCGCACCGCGCTCGAACGGCACGCGAAGGAATTGAAGGAGGACGGCAAGCAGCAGACAGCGGAGAGGGCTGAGGACACCGTCGACCGGCTGCTCGACCGTTTCTAGTGCCGGTCCGCCGCTGCGCGGCCGTTCTGACTCTCCAGCCGACGGTCGGCATCGTCGATCGCCCGCAGCAGCTCGTTGAACGACGGTGCTTCCTCGACCGGCCAGACCCGGTCGAAGGTCGGGCCCAGCAAATTGAGATCGCGTCTGGTCAGCAGACCGACCGCCACGATGCGCTCTTGCATGTTACGCTCCGGGAACCTGACTTTCATTAAAAACGCCCGCAAGGCGCTGAAGTGCCTAGCGTTTCGCCTTGGTATCGGTCGCTGGGTTGAACCAGGCGATGATTCGACCGAAATGCCATCACGATGCCGACCACCGTTCCAGAGTGGCAACACCTCGCCTTCTACGCGATCGGCGCCGCGCTGCTGATCATGCTGTTGCAGCGCCTGCCCTATGTCGGCCGGATCGTCCGCTTCGCAATTTCGGCCAGTTTGCTTGCCTTCCTCATTTTCATCCTTCTCCAGCAGGCGCCCTACCAGCCCGAGCTGGCGCGGCTCACCGACAAGCTCGGACTCGACGACCAGACCGTCGCCGGCAAGGAATTGCGCGTGCGCATGGCGAACGACGGCCACTTCTGGGTGGTCGCCTCGATCAACGGGGTCGAGCGCCGGATGCTGATCGACAGCGGCGCGACGGTCACCGCGATCTCACGCGGCACGGCGCGCGAAGCGAAAATCGACTCAGCCACCGGTGTCGCGCCGGTCGTGCTGCGGACTGCGAATGGCGCCACGCCCGCCGAAACCGGCAAGATCGACGAGCTGCGCGTCGGCAACATCGTCGCCCGCAACCTCCGCATCGTCACCGCGCCGGGGCTCGGAGAACTCGACGTGCTCGGCATGAACTTCCTGTCCAAGCTCGAATCGTGGCGGGTCGAGGGGCGCACCTTGATATTGGTGCCGCACCATCCCCAGAACGCCGCTGCTTCATGAGCCGGAGGGTCAGATGCGTCTCAATTATGCGATCAAGTTCGTCAGCGACATGGACGCGGCGGTCGCCTTCTACCGCGACACGCTCGGGCTGACGCCGGGCTTCCAGTCGCCCTTCTGGAGCGAGTTCGACACCGGCGAGACCAGGCTCGCGCTTCACCCGGCCTCCGAAGACAACCCGGCGGGAAGCGTGCAACTCGGGCTCGGGACAACCGATCTCGACAATTTCTACGCCGCCGGCCAGGCCGAGGGGCTGGTCTTCACCAGTCCTCCCACCGACATGCACGGCACCCGCATCGCCCGCTTCCGCGACCTCGACGGCGCCGAAATCTCGGTCAGCGGGCCGTAAGGTTCCCCTCAGGGCGCGCATCGCCTAACTGCGGCGCCGAAATGCATTTTCTCGACCAGGCCAAGATTTTCGTGCGCTCGGGCGCCGGCGGCCCCGGCGCGGTGAGCTTCCGGCGCGAGAAGTTCATCGAATATGGCGGGCCCGACGGCGGCGACGGCGGCAAGGGCGGCGACGTCGTGTTCGAGGCCGTCGCCGGGCTCAATACGCTGATCGACTTCCGCTATACCCAGCATTTCCGCGCCGCTCGCGGCAAGGGCGGCGCTGGCTCCAACCGCACCGGAGCCGGCGGCGGCGATCTCGTCATCAAGGTCCCCGTCGGCACCCAAATCCTTGCCGACGACGAGGAGCGCTCGCCGCTCGCGGACCTGACCAAAGTCGGCCAGCGCGTGACCTTCCTCAAGGGCGGCATCGGCGGCCGCGGCAACGCCAGCTACAAGACCTCGACCAACCGCGCCCCGCGCCAGCACCAGACCGGCGAGCCGGGCGAGGAGATGTGGGTCTGGCTCCGGCTCAAGCTGCTCGCCGACGTCGGGCTCGTCGGCTTGCCCAACGCCGGCAAGTCGACGTTGCTGAATTCGGTCAGCAACGCATCGGCGAGGGTCGGCGATTACCCGTTCACGACGCTTCGCCCGCAGCTCGGGGTCGTCCGCCACAAGGGCCGCGAGTTCGTGCTCGCCGACATCCCCGGCCTGATCGAAGGCGCCGCCGAAGGGGCGGGCATCGGCGACCGTTTCCTCGGCCATGTCGAGCGCACGCGCGTCCTCCTCCACCTGGTCGACGGATCGTCCGAGGATCCGGTCGAAGGCTGGCGGGTCGTCCGGGGCGAGCTCGACAGCTACGGCGCCGGCCTCGCCGACAAGCCCGAAATAATCGCGCTGACCAAGGCGGATCTTCTCGGGGACAAGCCGCGCGCGAAGGTCGTGAAAGCACTCGAACTGGAGACCGGTGCAAGCATCTTCCCGGTCAGCGCGCCGCTGGAGGAAGGGATGGAGCCGCTGCTCGACGCCATCATCGAGCGCCTTGGCGCCCCGGCGGCCGAGGAGGATGCGGTCGAGGCCCAGGACCAGGGGCACTGGTCGCCCCTATGAGGCTGGCGGTCACCGGTGGCACCGGCTTCGTCGGCTCGCATTTGATCGACGCCGCGTTGGCCGCCGGGCACAGCATCAAGGCGCTGACCCGCCGCGAGCAGCCCGAGCGCGACGGCGTCGACTGGGTCCTCGGCGACCTCTCCACCCGCGACGCGCTCGAGTGGCTGGTCGATGAAGCCGACGCAATCATCCATGTCGCTGGCACGATCAGCGGACACAGCGCCGCCGAGTTCGAGATCGGCAATGTCGCCGGCACGCTGGCGATGCTCGCCGCGGCGACCGCCGGCGGGGTCCGGCGTTTCGTCCACGTCTCCTCGCTCGCCGCGCGCGAGCCCAAGCTGTCGCTCTACGGCGGCTCCAAGTGCCGCGCCGAGCAGCTGGTCCACAGCTCGGGCCTCGACTGGGCGATCGTCCGCCCGCCAGCCGTCTACGGCTCGGGCGACAGGGAAACGCTGGAGCTGTTCCGGATGGCCAAGCTCGGGCTGATGCTGATGCCGCCCAGGGGCCGGGTTTCGGTGATCCACGCCGACGATCTCGCGCGGCTGCTCCTCGCGCTGGTCGGCCCGGGGGTCCCGTCGAACATCCTGATCGAGGCGGACGACGGCAAGCCAGGCGGCTGGACTCATCGCGAGTTCGCGCGCGCCCTTGCCGCCGCCGTCGGCACCAGGGCGGCAGTCATTTCGTCGCCCGGAATCCTGCTCCGGCTCGCCGCCCGCGCCGACCAGCTGCTGCGCGGCGAAAAGGCCAAGCTCACGGTCGACCGCGCGGCTTATTTTTCCCACCGCAACTGGGTGGTCGAGGCCAAGCGCGCCTGCCCGCCGAAGCTGTGGCGGCCCGAGGTGGAGACCATGGAAGGGCTCGCCGCGACCGCCGACTGGTACCGCGCCGAGGGCTGGCTCTGAGCGAAGATTGTTGTCGGAACCCAACCGGGCGTAGAGGCGTCTCAATCGTATCGATTCGAACGGGGGCTCGTGCAAGCGACCGTGGGCCATGACGACCGATTGAGGGCGCGCCTCATCCGGCACGCGGCCCGCTGCCACCTGGCTGTCGCGGCATTTCTCCTGGCGGGCTGCAATCGCGGGATCCTCGACCCCGTCGGCCCCGTCGCCGCCCAGGAAAAGCAGCTCCTCATCAATTCGACTGCGATCATGCTCGCAATCATCATCCCGACGATGATCGCGACGATCGGGGTTGCCTGGTGGTATCGCCGCGGCAACGCCAAGGCGACCTACCGGCCCGACTGGGAATATTCCGGCGCGGTCGAGATGGTCGTCTGGGGAATTCCAATCCTCACCATCATGCTCTTGGGCGGCATCGCCTGGATCGGCAGCCACAACCTCGAGCCGAGCAAGCCGCTCCCATCGGACAAGCCGCCGCTCAATGTCGAGGTCGTGTCGCTCGATTGGAAATGGCTGTTCATCTACCCCGACCAGGGGATCGCCACCGTCAACCAGCTGGTCGTCCCGGCCGGTACGCCGGTCAGCTATCGCCTCACCTCCGCCACCGTCTGGAATGTCTTCTGGGTCCCGCAGATGGGCACCATGATCTACACCATGCCGCGGATGACCACCCGTCTAAACCTGCAGGCCGACCGGCTGGGCTCGTTCAACGGCCTGTCGGGCCACTTCAGCGGCGACGGCTTCCCCGGCATGCAGTTCCAGGTCCGGTCCCTGCCGCCGGACCAGTTCGCGCTGTGGGCGCAAGGCTCGCGCGGCACCGGTCCGGCGCTCGACAGCCGCAGCTACGCCGAGCTGTCCAAGCCGAGCAGCTACGTGAAGCCGATGACCTACGGAGCGGTCGCGCCGGGCCTGTTCGAAGCGATCGTCGCCAACCGCGTTCCGCCCAACCCAGTGCCGCCGCCGCAGCACAACCGGCCCGTGAACGGAAGCAAGCCATGACGTTGCTCGGCAGACTGACCTGGGGCGCAATCCCGTTCCACGATCCGATCCCGCTCATCACCTCGATCGTCATGCTGGCGGCGATTGCAGCCATCGCCGTGTGGGTGTGGCGCAGGGGCTGGTGGCCGTACCTGTGGAACGAATACATCATGTCCACCGATCACAAGCGGATCGGCATCATGTATATCGTGCTCGGCCTGCTGATGCTGGTCCGCGGGTTCGCCGACGCGATCATGATGCGCGCCCAGCAGTCGCTCGCGATCGGCGCGTCGCAGGGCTACCTGCCGCCCGAGCATTACAACCAGATTTTCTCCGCCCACGGCACGATCATGATCTTCTTCGTGGCGATGCCGCTCGTCATCGGCTTCATGAACTTCGTGGTGCCGCTGCAGCTCGGGGTGCGCGACGTCGCCTTCCCGACCATGAACAACGTCAGCTTCTGGCTGACGGCCTCCGGCGCGCTGCTCATCAACCTCAGCCTGTTCATCGGCGAGTTTTCGCGGACCGGCTGGCTGGCATTTCCACCGCTCAGCGAGAAGGAATTCTCCCCTGGTGTCGGGGTCGAT